>JBGVEY010000059.1:0-5290 GCA_045120635.1 Candidatus Cryptobacteroides sp. | reverse complement strand
GAAGAGGTTCATATTCTTTACCAATGCTCTGACTATCAGCCCAGTAATGGTTGCTGAACTCTATCATAACAGGTGGCAGATCGAGCTGTTCTTCAAGTGGATCAAGCAACATCTGAAGATAAAAAAGTTCTGGGGTACCTCAGAAAATGCAGTCCGCATTCAGATCTACTCTGCGATCATAGCCTACTGTATGATGGCTATAGTGCAGAAAAAGATGAACATAGAACGCTCTATCTACGAGATGCTGCAGATTGTAAGTATCTCATTAACAGATACTACCAACCTTAAAGACCTCTTTGCAAAACCTAACTACAATATTGTCAATGAACTTGATGGTTCTACCGAACCAAGTTTGTTTTAATTGTTAAACTTTATAATAATCGTCCGGAACTTTTACCGGACAGCAATGGTAACATATAATAACTATATTTGCGAGAATGGACCAACGTGGCCGTTGAAATTTAACAACTTAATTTAAAATTGACTATGAGAAGTTTTATCGCAATTCTGTCATGTCTTCTTTGTCTGGCTGCATGTACTCCGGAGCAGCCGGAAATACCTCAGGAACCAGATGTACCGGAAACTCCAGTGACTCCGGAAACTCCGGAAGAACCGGAAGAACCGGAGATCGATTACGGTGACGGTTCCGAGGAAAGACCGTTTGTCATTGACACTAAAGCACGTCTTGAGGAGTACATGAATGTTTATAAGAATGCTGAACAGCCTGCTGACAAGGATGCATTCAAGTTCTATGCTTGTCTGATTTCAGATGTGGATGCTTCCGGTATCGAGTGGACACCTCTGAATGCAACAGGGTCTTTCCATAAGTATATGGATTTCGATGGAAAGGGCCATACTATTTCCAATCTCAAGGCCAGCGGTACATATGCCAGCTTTGCGGGTGTGCTTTACGGAAATGTAAGGAATGTCACATTCAGCAATGCTACTATCAACGGTGGTAATAAGAACTGTGGTGTCGTTGCAGGTTTTCTTGGAACAGACGGACTTCCGGGATCTTGTGAGAACGTAACGGTTAAAGGCTCTACTGTAACCGGAACAAGATATGTAGGTGGTTTTGCTGGCGTCGCAAGAACAACAGGCGATGTTACAGGATGTCGCGTGGAGAATACGACATTGACATCTACATCATATATCGCAGGTTTTGCTGCATATGTTGATCTCGGTTCTTCTGATAAATATGAAGTCCCTGCAATCTTCAGGGATTGTCATGTGTCAGATGTGACTATCAACCAGAACAATACTGCAGGTGGCGATGTATATACTGCCGGTTTTGTCGGATTCACATCATACGGATCATCTTTCATCGATTGTTCAGTAAAGGCAACTATCGTTGCAGACAAGAATGCGTCAGACAATACCCTCAATGATGTCGGAGGTTTCCTTGGACGCTCAGCCAGCACCATGGGACCGACATGTATCAACAGCCATGTTCTTGAAGGTACTACGATTACCGCCAAGGCTGCACGTGTCGGTGGTTTTGTAGGATTTTCAGAGGTCGCGTCTACTTATAACGGATGCTCTTCTGCAGCTGATATTACAAATGCAGGTAACTATACCGGTGGATTTGCAGGATATGCTTCCGGCTCATCTATGTTCAAGGAGTCTTCTGCAAGTGGTGATGTGACAGGTGCACAGCAGACAGGAGGATTCGTAGGCTATGCCGAGAATGCAAGTTTCACTGATTCCAAATATAAGACCGGTACGGTTACTTCTACCTATACAGGAAAAACAGCTCAAACTGCAGGCTTCTGCGGTTATGCTACCAAGGGCGTTTCGTTCAACGGATGTCTTGTGGAGAATGCGACTGTAAGCGCTCCTACAGGTCAGCGTATCGGAGGATTCGTCGGTCAGTTGGGAGCAAGCTATAATGCTGCAAATAATATTAATCTTTCTCAGTGTGGTGTAAAAGAGACATCTGTTACAGGCAGCACCAATACCGGTGGTTTTGTCGGTGTGCAATATGAGAATATTGACCGCAGTTATGTATCAGGTGGTAAGGTGACTGCCAAGGGAAACAATTGCGGTGGATTCAGCGCATATGTTCAGCAAGGCGGACCTTCGGATTGCTATACGACAGCTGACGTTGATGGCGGTTCATATTCTGCGGTAGGAGGCTTTGCAGGTGTTGCATATGTGGCAACCCTTTCATCTTGCTACTCCGCAGGATCAGTTCAGTGCACAGGAAGCAATGTCGGAGCGTTTGTCGGACAGTGTGCTGAACAGAATGGAGGAAAAGCTACCATTGAAAACTGTATCGGATGGCATGCTTCGCTGCCGTTCTTTGGTGTGAATGACGTTAACGCAACAATCAGTAACTGCTATGCCGGTGCAGTGGGTACTGTGTCTTCGCAGGCTTCTTCTCTGGGTTGGGATACTAGCGCCTGGGACCTTTCTGCAGCACTTCCGGTGCAGCTTCAGACACCACGTCGCATTGCGGCGGCCTTCATCGGTGACAGTATCACATGGCAGTGGGCAAGAAATTCCGCAGCATATAGCAAGACGAAGTATCCGATGTTGGTACCGTTCGATTCAAGCTATATGACAGATACAGGGGAAACAGTGACAGTGAAATTCCATCCTGGTTTCTTCTCTGGTAATAATTATGTGGACAGAGGTGTCAGCGGTCAGAATACAACTCAGATGCGTGAGCGTTTCCAGAAGGATATCGTAGATCTCAATCCTAAGGTTGCGGTCATCATGGGAGGTACCAACGACCTTGCGCAGGGTGTTACCAAGCAGAAGATTCTTGAAAACCTTTCAGCGATGGCGGAGATGGCGGATGCTGCCGGAATCAAGGTGGTTCTCTGTTCTGTAACTCCATGTAATGATAACTATTCAAAACTGAGCCCTAAAAACAAGGGACCACATATCATTGAGCTCAACGGTATGATCAAGGAGTATGTTGACAGCAAGGGATTCACATACTGCAACTATTGGCCGGCACTCGTGGCTGACGACCAGTTGGCTCTGCATCCGGACTATCGTCTGTATGACAACCTCCATCCGGGTCCTGACGGATACGATGTAATGGAGGCTATCATCAAGCCGATCATCGACAGCTTGTTGTAAAGTCATGATTGAACTTGTTGATATGAGAGTTCTATTTGCTTTTTGGCTGATGTTTTTTGTTGCTGTCTCCTGCAATGATGTGCAGGAGATAGCGCCTTTCGGTGCTGTGCCCACACCTCAACAGGTAGAGTGGCAGAAGATGGAGTATAATATGTTCATGCACTTCGGCCCAAATACTTTTACCGGTGTAGAATGGGGCAGCGGAAAGGAGAAGGAAGAGATTTTCAATCCTACGGCGATGGACTGTGCTCAGTGGACACAGATTGCAAAGGCTGCAGGAATGAAGGGCGTGATTATTACTGCAAAGCATCATGACGGATTCTGTCTTTGGCCTAATCCGGTCAGTAAGCATACTGTGGCACAGAGTCCTTGGAGAGATGGAAAGGGTGATGTGCTGAAAGACCTTTCTGAGGCTTGCCGTCAGGATGGACTTGGTTTTGGAATCTATATTTCTCCATGGGATAGAAATGATCCGCATTATGGCACTGATGAGTATAATGGGGTGTTTGTCAAGACCCTGGAACATGCTTTAGGAAACTATGGCCGTGTGTTTGAACAGTGGTTCGACAGGGCTTGTGGCGAGGGACCTAATGGAAAGAAACAGGTATATGACTGGGTGCTTTTCAATGGTACGGTAGATAAGATGCAGCCTGGTGCTGTGATCTTTAGTGATTATGGCCCGGGATGCCGTTGGGTAGGCAATGAGAAGGGCCATGCGGGACGCACTTGCTGGAGTACTATGAACGTTGATGCAGATTTCAAAGGACCGGTAACAAGTCGTAAAGATCTGAATGAGGGAGTTGTAGGAGGTAATACCTGGGCACCGGCGGAGTCGGATGTATCTATTCGTAAGGGATGGTTCTGGAAGGAGAGAGAGAATAGTACTGTGAAGTCTTTGCAGCATCTTCTGAAGATATATTATGAAACTGTGGGTCGCAATTCTCTTCTTTTGCTGAATGTACCACCTGATACTTGTGGACTGATTCATCCGGTGGATTCTGCGCGTTTGATGGAATTTCGTGAAGCGCTTGATGAGATATTCGCTGTTGATCTGGCAAAGGATGCCAGCGTGGAGGCTGAGAATGTGCGTGGCGGCAAGAGAAAATACCGTCCTGAGAATATGCTTGCGGGAGATTATGATAAGTACTGGGCAGTGGATGACAGCGTTACGAAGGTGTCCTTTATTGTGACTTTACCCCAGGCGCGAACCTTTAATAGGGTGCAGTTGCAGGAGTATATTCCTCTTGGACAGAGGGTTGCAGCCTTTTCGATTGATGCCTTGGACGAGGGTGGTTCGTGGAAACCTATAGCTTGCGAGACCACCATAGGATATAAGAGAATTGTGCATGTACCTGTAACTACGACAACAGCAGTGAGAATCAATATCGAGGAGGCTTTGGCATGTCCGGTACTCAATGGCTTCGCTCTATATATGGATAATATCTATGTGAGTGATGAACTGACAAATCTGCCTGGTGGAGAGATTAAGTCTGCTTCGGATTGTCTGGTTATTGACCTGGGAGATACTAAAAAGACCGTAAAGGGATTCGTATATGCTCCCAAGGAGAATGGCGAGGGAGGAGTCATTACGACATATAAGCTGGAGATGAGCAATGATTATCAAAACTGGACTGTTCTGCATGAAGAAAAGATGTTTGAAAATATACTGAATAATCCGGTGGCTCAGGAAGTGGATTTGGAGAAGCCAATGCGAATTCGCATGTTGCGCCTTACACCAATAAGGGTAGAAACCGGTACCGGTTCAGACGCTGTCTCCAGCTCTACATATGGCGTTTCGACCTTTGCAGCTACGATAATGTAAATTACATCTTTTGATACACCTCCGCCACGCATAAGGGGCAAAAGTTAAGCATCTCGTCTGAGATGCTTTTTTCGTTCAACTCTCGGTAAAAGTCTCTGATGATTTGTTCTCTCTTCTTAATGTCTTCAATTGTGTGCCCTTCAGGTATCACAATTGGTTCATATTAATTCCAGGCAAAATTAATATCTGTATGTGCCAGAGCGCGATACAATGGGTTGTTTTCTGTGAGATGTTTCGTATATTTCCTCTATAAATCCAGATCAGATACTATCTATGCACCGTGAGTGCTGTCATGACTTCTCATAAGTGCGTGAGGCAATGCCCCTACCATAGATAGCGGTGAAGATATAATATAACAATTTCCTCTGCGAACTAAGA
>JBGVEY010000058.1:0-25516 GCA_045120635.1 Candidatus Cryptobacteroides sp. | reverse complement strand
GTCAGGCCAGACTTTTGCCGCCGGCTTCCTTCAGATTCCACCTCGCGATGGACACCCTTGCCTTTGGCTATATGCTTCCCGTCATTAGGGTGCGTTAGGGACTTTCACCCGTTAGAACATGCCCATGCTGGGCGTACAACAGAAACAGACAACTCCATGGGTGAAGTTGTCTGTGAATAAGGTTAAGTTTTATTGTCTATTGATGTGCTGCTGACTGTAGCACTTCAACAAGTGTCGGATGGGTGTGTATTATGCTTCTGAATTCGTCCAGAGTGGCCTTGCGGTTTATCAACGCAGTCACTTCCTGGATGATATCGGAAGAGTGAGGACCATACAGATGGCATCCAAGTATTCCGTATGGAGATTCAGCCTCCACTACAAGCTTGCAGAAACCATCGGTCTCGCCCATTGTCACAGCCTTGCCGTTGGCACGGAAGAATGACTTGAGACACTTCACTGCAATGCCTTTTTCCTTGCATTCGTCTTCGGTCATTCCGACTGTTGCCGCTTCGGGAGATGTGAAGACAGCCGCCGGCATGACGGAAAGATCGATCTCATTGGAGATTCCCATCATATGATCAAGTGCAACTATTCCCTGGAATGTAGCTGCATGTGCAAGCATCATCTTTCCGTTGACATCGCCGATGGCGTAGATATGCTGCAGGTTGGTCTGCATGTTCTCATTTACAGGAATTCCCTTAGGAGAATATTCAAGACCGATGTCGGAGAGGTTCAGTGAGTCCACATTCGGACGTCTTCCCACCGCCATAAGCACCTTGTCGGCTTCGATTGTCTCTTCCTTGCCCTTTCTGCTGAATTTAACATTCGGCGCATCGCCTGAGGACTCGATAGATAGTACCTGCGCCTGGGTCTGAATGTCGATTCCCCGTTTTCCAAGGCTCTGTTTGAGGCGTTTTGCAAGGTCAGTGTCGAATCTCGGCAGGATGTCCTTGCAGTATTCAAGCACTGTGACTTCGCTGCCGAAACTTTTGAATATCGAAGCGAACTCAAGGCCGATTACGCCTCCGCCTATTACGCACAACCGTTGCGGAATCTCCTCTATATCAAGTATTTCCTTAGATGTCAGTACTCCAGGAAGATTATTTCCAGGTATTGGTAGAGTTGCAGATACAGATCCGGTTGCTATGATAATGTAGTCGGCAGAATACTCCTGTTTCGGTACAGGCGCAGCTCCCGGAGCAGAAACATAGGGAAATGCTCCGATCGCTTGCGCCTGTCCCTCATTCGGAGTATCTGCCTTTTCACCTATAGTTTCTACCACCACAGTGTGTGTATCTTTGAACGAAGCCTTGCCGCGAACGAGTGTGATCAGTTTATGAGAAAGGAGGCTTTCCACTCCGCCTCTGAGCTGCTCGACCACAGCATTCTTACGCTGACGCACAGCACCGAAATCAAAAGCATACGAGAGATCGGTCACTCCGAAAACCGAAGCTTCACGAAGCGTATCCAGTACCTCCGCATTCCTGCAGAAAGTCTTCGTCGGGATACAACCTTCATTAAGACACGTACCACCTACATGTCCAGCCTCGATCAGAACAACCTCAACTCCCCTTTTAGCAGCCAGCAGGGCGGTTTCATAACCGCCCGGACCGGCACCGATAATTATAATCTTCATATGAATATCCTATAGATCAGCATATTTCAGGATAGGCTGACGAGCGGCTGTAGTCTCATCAAGACGTCGCACCGGCGTAGTATGCGGAGCTGTCTTCATTGACTCAGGATCTGTCAGTGCCTCCTCGGCGATATGCTTCATAATCTCTATGAATCCGTCCAAAGTCTCCTTGGATTCCGTCTCTGTAGGCTCGATCATAATCGCCTGATGGAACAGAAGCGGGAAGTAGATCGTAGGGGCATGGAATCCATAATCCAGAAGTCTCTTCGCCACATCGAGAGTAGTGACTCCGGTCGACTTGTCGCGCAGACCGTCGAATACGAACTCATGTTTGCATATGCTTGGAATAGGCAGTTCGAAGCAATCCTTGAGAGACTCCTTGATATAGTTCGCACCGAGAACTGCAAGCGGACCCACCATCTTCACATTCTGACGTCCGAGCATCAGAATATAGGTATACGCACGGAGCAGCACTCCGAAGTTGCCCATAAAGCCGGAAATCACACCGCAAGACTCTTCACAACCGTCCACATAGAGAGTTCCGTCCTCATCCTCGACAACCCTCGGAACAGGAAGATACTCAGCCAGATGAGCAGCAACTCCAACAGGGCCTGCACCCGGGCCGCCACCTCCGTGAGGAGTAGAGAAAGTCTTGTGAAGATTCAGATGCATGACATCAAAGCCCATATCACCGGGACGTACTACACCTACGAGAGGGTTCATATTCGCTCCGTCATAGTACAGAAGGCCTCCGCACTCATGAACAAGGGCTGCAATCTCCTTGATATCCTTCTCGAAAAGTCCGAGTGTATTAGGATTGGTCATCATTATACCTGCAATGGTATCGTCAAGCAGAGGCTTGAGGTCCTCGACATCGACAAGACCCATGGCGTTTGACTTCACCTGCACGATCTCAAGGCCGCATACTGCTGCAGACGCCGGATTCGTTCCATGCGCACTGTCAGGAACAATCACTTTGGTACGCTTGAGGTCACCTCGTGAAATATGATACCGACGGATAACCATCAGACCTGTAAGCTCGCCATGTGCTCCTGCAAACGGATTGAGGGTGAATTCCTCCATACCGGTTATCGCAGAAAGGGCCTCAGCGAGTTCCTTATATACGCGCAGCGCTCCCTGGACTGTACATGCAGGCTGCATAGGATGAAGTCCGGCAAAACCAGGATGGGCGGCAATCTCCTCATTGATCTTCGGATTGTACTTCATCGTACAGCTTCCGAGAGGATAGAATCCCGAATCCACACCGAAGTTCATCTGCGAAAGGTTGGTATAATGACGGACAACGTCCAGTTCGCTGACCTGAGGAAGAGCCGGAGCCTTCGAACGGAGAAGACCGGCCGGAAGTTCCGACAATGACGACTTCCACTCGCGTGACGGTAAAGAATATCCCTGCCTTCCAGGCTTCGAAAGGTCAAAGATCAGTTTGTCGTAATATTTCATTGCTGTTCCTCCCCTGTTAATGATTCCGCAGCCGCTCTTGTCATCTCTGAAAACGTCTCAAGGATAACAGCGACAACCTCATCAAGTTCTTCCTTCGAATGTTTCTCAGTCACACAGAAATTCACAAGTCCATCTTCCACCTCCACTCCGGCGAATATGCCCTCCGAGCAGAGAATCTCCTGAAGCATAGCGGCAGGAAGCACTGATTTAAGTGTGAATTCCTTGAGGAACGGCTTATCGAATACCTTTTCGAAAAGTCCTGTAGCGACAAGTCTGTCGTGGAGGTAATGTGCGCCTCCGTAGCTGAGTTCATTCACCTTCCTGAGGCCTTCCGGTCCCATAAGAGACATATAGACAGTGACATACAACGCCATCAGAGACTGGTTCGAGCAGATGTTGCTGGTCGCCTTTTCTCGACGGATATGCTGCTCACGTGCCTGAAGAGTAAGCACATAGGCTCTCTTGCCATCCACATCGCGAGTCGCACCTACGATTCTTCCAGGAAGTTTGCGGACATGATCCTTCAGACATGCAAGGAAACCTACATAAGGACCGCCGAAGCAAAGCGGAATGCCGAGGCTCTGACCGTCACCGCAGACAATGTCTGCGCCCCACTCACCCGGAGTCTTGATGACTGCAAGAGACGATGGGTCGGAATATACCATGAACAGACCTTTCTGCGCATGTGTGGCGTCAGCAAAGCCTGTGAAATCCTCTATGATACCGTATTTGTTGATACCCGGAACAAGAACACCGGCAACATCGCCGGCAGCAAGTTCAGTAAGAAGGGCTCCGTACGATGTGGCACCGTCCTGACAAGGTATGTAGCCGAGCTCTATGCCATTGAATCCGGCGTATGTCTCCACCACCATTGTCACCTGCGGAAGCAGGCCCTCCGAAATGAGAACTCTTGTCTTCTTCTTTGTCGACGCCATTGCCATCATCACAGCCTCGGCCGCAGCAGTAGCACCGTCGTACATTGAAGCATTGACGCAGTCCATACCTGTAAGTTCCGCGATCATCGACTGATACTCGAAGATATAGCGAAGCGTACCCTGAGAAACCTCAGGCTGATATGGAGTATATGCAGTAAGGAATTCCGCTCTTGAAATAATATAAGGGATAACGGCAGGAGAATAGTGATCATATGCTCCAAGACCGCAAAGGCAGGTCATTCTCTGGTTCTGAGATGCCAGAAAATCAAAATACTGACGAACCTCATGCTCGGACATCGCATCCGGAAGGTCGTATTCTTCACGATAGATGACATCCTGCGGAACATCGGAATAGAGATCTTCAAGAGACCCTACTCCGATTCTTTCCAACATGGCCTTTATGTCATCTTCCGTATGAGGGAAGTATGAAAAAGCCATAAATTATTCCTTTTCACAAAGTGCCTGATATGCAGCAGCATCCAAAAGTGAGTCGAGCTCAGCCTCGTCGCTGATCTTCACCTTGATAATCCAGTTTTCGAATGCGTCCTCGTTGAGAAGCTCAGGAGCGTCCTCAAGAGCCTCGTTGATCTCAACGACAACACCCGATACAGGAGAGAAGAGGTCACTGGCAGCCTTTACACTCTCAACCGCACCGAATTCCTCGCCCTGAGCGAGTTCATCATCTACCTCCGGCATATCCACATACGAAAGGTCTCCCATCGCATGCTGTGCAAAATCTGTAATACCGATAACGGCGATATCGCCTTCAACCTTTACCCATTCGTGTGACTCGCTGTAAAGGAGTCCTTCAATTACTTTTGACATAGTGTGTTATTTTTTGTAGTTAGTTTCATAAAAACGCTTCTTTGTGACGATACCCGGGAACACCTTCTTGCGGATACGTATCTCCACCTGGGTACCAATCTCCGTATATGCCTTGTCCACCATGGCCATGCATACACTGCGGTCGGTCGAAATCGAACGGTAACCTGTAGTGACTTCTCCTACCTGAATACCGTCCACTTCCACCGGATAACCGGCGCGCGGAATAGCTTTGTCCTGAAGCTCGATACCGACGATCTTTCTTGTCAGGCCTGCCTCCTTCTGGGCAAGGATAGCATCTCTTCCGATGAACTCCTCCTTATCCTTTGCCTTCACGAAAATGCCGAGTCCGGCCTCAAGCGGCGTGATTTCATCACTGAGTTCATGTCCGTAGAGCGGAAGTCCTGCCTCGAAACGGAGTGTATCACGGCAACCGAGGCCGCAAGGCACCACTCCAGCAGCAAGGAGTCTGTCCCATATCGTATTGATTGCGTCATGGCAGCAATATATCTCAAAGCCGTCCTCACCGGTGTATCCGGTACGGCTGATGATCATTCTGTGCGGTTCTCCGCAGTTCATCCAATCCGCCTCGCAATATGTATAGAACGTAAGGTCCGCAGCCTTGGTCAAGCCAAGAGTCTCCACTACAAATTTCTCGGCCAGAGGACCCTGCACGGCTATTTCGCCCCATTCATCAGAAGCGTTGATGACATCCACCTCATAGCTTCCCACCTGGTCGCAAAGCCATTTGTAATCCTTCTCGATATTTGAAGCATTCACTACAAGCAGATATCTGTTCGGTTCGAACTCCTTATACACAAGCAGGTCATCCACAACAGTACCGTTCGGATAAAGCATCATTCCGTAAAGGATCTTTCCGTCAGGCATGCCTGTTACGTTGTTTGTAAACACATGATTCACAAACTTCTCCGCATCCGGTCCGAGAATAAATATTTCACCCATGTGGGACACATCGAACATTCCTGCAGCGTTTCTCACCGCGTTATGCTCCTCAGTTATCGACGAGTACTGGATCGGCATGATAAAACCGCCGAACGGACTCATCAGCGCCCCCAAGGCAACGTGTTTGTCATATAGACAGGTTTTCAAAAGGTTTTCTTCCATGGTTATAGTGTTATTGTATCATCAGTGAAATAGTCGATCAGATATTGTTTGACCCTCTCCACGGTCCAGTCATCCGACAGATAGTCCGACAGATTGGCAACCCTCTGCCTTACCGATCTGATTCCGTGCCTTACAAGCTTTTCCACCGGCGGTCTTATCGCCTGTTCCAACGCATCGAAATCAGTGGAGAACAGCAAGGTACCGTGAACAATACTCCTGTCCGGCAACTGATGAAAGGCATTTCCGCTTACCTTCATTCCGCCGACCAGAACATCGTTCCTCTCCGACCTTGTCGCATCAAGGCCCATAGAGCAAAGACAAGCGGTCAATGCAGATAGATATCTGTCAAAGACCGCCGACACGTCTCCCCTACGGGATATATAAGAAATCATGATATTACCCTTGTCTGAATACACACAACCGCCGCCACTCTTCCTGCGTACAATCTCCACACCATGTTTATGGCAATAGTCTATATTCACCTCAGCCTCGAGATCCTGGTTGCGCCCGATTATCACAGTCGGCTCCGACTGCCACACAAAGAATGCCTCATCATCGATCATCTCCGCAATGTGCTCTTCCATTGCGAGATAATACGATAGACTCTGCTGTCCGATATCGGGTAAAACAACGTTTTTCATATCCAAGACTTAAACTCACCAAATTTAAGAAATTATCTTAAGATTCGGCATCATATATGCTTTTTTTCTTTCAAACTGACACAAAAAATATCATTATGAAACCAGAGTCTACAAAGAGGAGCTGCAGTCTCACACTGAAAAACATCTTCAGACACATGATGGAAAACGGATACAATCCTTCTTTCGAACACACCCATATCCAGTTTGAACTGGGAGATGACACTGCTGTCGTCGAATACAACGAAGGACTCATGTCTGTAAGGTTGTTCTTTTCGATCGACGAGGACGAATACGACCTGTTCCTTGAGGCATCGAACATGGCGATGCTCAAGTCGTCCGCTGTAAAGATTGCAGTGCTGGACAATATGACTGACCTTATGTTCAGCTGCGAATTCCTTTGCGAAAACATCAGGGACTTCAAGAGATTCCTGCCTCAGTCCGTAGACAGATTGAAAAATGCGCTCAACACCCACAAGGACGAAATGAGAAGACTCATCATAGCAAGCGGGGTGGTATCAGCAACAATCCCTGCCACAGACAGTTCCATGGCAGGGATCGGTAAAAGAAAAATTATTTCCTGAAGATCCTTATCTTCGTTCAGGATAGCTGCGAAGATCCTTCGCTACGCTCAGGATAGCTACGAAGATCCTTCGCTACGCTCAGGATAGCTACGCTAGTTCTGGTGAGCCGGTCTCAAGAGATCGAGAACCACCTTCACAGGGTTGAATGTCTCAAGCGGAACCTCAACGAAGAGAGTGTTCCAGTTGCTCATCGCACCGTTCCAGAGACCTGGAAGTTCGAGAGCCTTGAGTTCGCGACCCTGGTAGCTCTTTGATGAGATGAATCCTGCATCCTCATCGACATACTTCAAAAGATCGAAGCTCTGTCCCTTGTAGTCATGGAGACAGCATACGATATCTACCGGATTGAAGTGTGTTGCGTTTGCAAGAGATGTACGTGCATGATCATCAGACATGTTGATCTGTACACTCTCAAGAACCTGGAGAGATGTCGAACCATCCTTCTCAGCGATGATGAAAGGACCGCCGCCAGGCTCGCCCTGATTCTTCACCATACCCGCAACGCGGATTGGACGGTCAAGCTTCTCTCTGAGCATCTCAACTCTCTGCTTTGGAGTCTCAGCTGCAGGAAGTTCGATGCAAAGAACATTCTTCAAGAATGCCTCGATGTCGTCGCAGAGCTGAATAGCCTCAGGAGTCGCGCAAAGGTCATCATAAAGAGGATCATATCCCGGAACACCTACTGTTCTGTTCTCTGAGCCAGGGATAGGCTTGCATACGATATCGAGCTCACGGAGATATCCGTGAAGAGTGTCGCGAAGCTCAAGAGCCTTGCCGAGAAGCACCTTCTTCCATGTAGCTGTCTCAGGAAGGAGTCGTTCGTTTGCCACGTTGTCGATGTTCTTGATTGAAACGACCTCTTCCTCAAGCTTGTTGAGATTGTAGATCAATGCACCGTGACCTGCAGGACGGAAAAGAAGAGCATCTGTCTCAGTGCGGAAAGGATTGTTCTCCACGTCTACAGCCACTGTGTCTGTTGCCTTGTCCTGGAATGTGAAAGCGATGTTATACTTCACACCGTATTTTGCCTCGTATGCTTCCTTTACCTCAGCGTAAGCCTCTTCGAAAAGCTGCTGATGCTCTGGAGAGATAGTCACAACAAGGTTTGCAGTGCCATCCTCGTTTCTCATATAGTTCTGAGCCTCGACAAGATGCTCAGCAAAAGCAGTACGGATTTCGCCGTCAGTATACTTATGGAACTTGAGCACGCCCTTTGGCTTTGCACCGTATCCGAGTCCCTCGTCAGTGAGTGTGTTGGCAAGAACCTTCTTCTTGTAGTCTTCGCAAGGATAAACTGTCTCGCCGAAAAGCTCTGGAGTGTAGAATGCGAAGCCCTGGATCTGCTTCACGAACTTTGATGCAGGTGCATCGTCAGCAAGCCCCTTGCCTTCCTTCAATGCGTCAAGGCCGCTGAAAAGATCCTTGAACATACGCGAAGCAGCACCTGAAGCCGGTACAAACTTGCACTTTCCGTTGATCTTTGCCGCCTCGTAATACTTTCCTGCAGCCTCTACCGCCGCATCATCGAGAACGAGAATACCCTTCTCAGGCGTAGCAGGTGCCACAATCTTCATCCAAGGGAAGCCTTTCTTGAAACGCTCTACCTGGTCCTGTACTGTCTGAACAGAAGATCCTCTCTGTTCGATCTGCTTGATGTCTTCGTTATTGAACATAATTTATAGAGTTTAGATATATATTTCTCTGCGGTACTGGTATTCGGATCTGAGCCTTTCAAAATTCTCGGGCTCCATCCTGAAACGGAAATCGTCCGTAAATATAGGATAATTGTATTGAAAAACCGCGGCCCTCTCACCGTGATTTTTTCCATTGAGATCCAAACGGATAGGTTCATGATCCGGAATATCAGCCTCCGGATAGTAATCATACAGGGTTTCAATACCGAAATGTTTAGCTACGGACTGCACTGCAGAGGCTGTTCCGTTCTGTTTTCCCTGATATGAATATCCTGCAATATGAGGAGTTGCGATGTCCACCATTTCCACCAGATCAAGGTTCACATTCGGCTCATGATTCCATGTATCGATCACCACAGCACCGAATTTCGGGATGGCACGCATGAGCGCCTCATCCACTACAACCTCGCCTCTGGCAGCATTGATGAAGATCGATCCCGGCGGCATAAGCATGAAGAAATCATCATCCGCCATTCCTCGCGTCGTCTCGTCCAGCGGGACATGCATCGTCACGACCTGTGAGTTTGCAAGGAGATATTCGAGAGAGCAGAATCCTTCCGGTCCTTCCGCCTCGGATCTCGGAGGGTCACATAGAAGTACCTTGAAGCCAAGATGTCTTGCCATTTCCTCGATTTTCTTTCCCACATGGCCTACTCCGATGATGCCTATTGTAGCATCATCCAGCTTTATACCCTTGCGCGCTGCGATTCCGTAAAGAGCTGAAAACACATACTGCATTACACCACCGGCGTTGCAGCCCTGAGCGTTGTGCACCTCAATGTTGTGTTTCCTGCAATAGTCCAGATCTATATGGTCCGTTCCGATTGTCGCCGTCGCGATCATGCTGACCTTTGTGCCATCCAGAAGCTCTGCATTGCACCTGGTGCGGGTCCTGATGATCAGTGCATCCGCATCAATGATGTCATTATGATTGATCTGACGTCCGTCGATGTACACAACCTCCGCATAAGGCTCGAACACACCTTCGAGAAACGGAACATGTTTATCTGCTACTATCTTCATATTATCTTATTTCAATACTATCGTTTTCACTGCGGGGCCCGAACCCGGCGCTTTCACAAAAAGACTGTCTGCCTCCAGGAACTCATTCACCTTCTGCAGAAGCACATCCCTCTGGAAGTAGAGCTGATTGCGTGCCAACGAAGAGCTGAGCGCCACATACATGACACCCTTCTCCAGTGACACGTCCAAGGTATATGCAGAAGCACCGGAAACGGAATTCCACGCCTCAGCAGCCCGCTGACGGTTGACGCCGGAAGCGATCTTCATTTCAAGGATAAAATCCTTTACCAGCTGATCCATTCCCACTGCCTCCTTCCGGCGGAATCTGTTATCCTTGTTGTCGTACGCCATATTATTGTCTGGTGAAAGAACCTGAAACTGTTTCAAAATACGCTCGGTCCTTGGTAAGGCCGTCCACGATGCCGGCCATCCTGACCTTGTTGCTGTCTGTGATGAATATCTGACCGAATTCATTGCTGGCCACCATCTGCAGGAGATTGGAAATTCTTCCCATGTCAAGTTTGTCGAAGACATCGTCCAGAAGAAGGATCGGCGCAAAGCCGTAGCTTCTCTTCATTATCTCATACTGAGCGAACTTCACAGATACGAGGAAGGACTTCTGCTGTCCCTGTGAACCGTAGCGCCTGATCGGATGTCCGTTCATGGTGAAGATGAAATCATCCCTGTGAATACCTGAAGTGGTATGTTTGAGAATCCTGTCGCGCTCGAATGACTGCGCAAGGAGCTGTTCAAGGGAGTTGCTCTCAAGCTCCGTGTCATAAGTGATGTCCACCTGCTCTGAATCGCCGGAAACCGCCTTATAATATTCCGAAACCACAGGTCTGAGATTTTCCACGAATTCCTTTCTCGCCCTGTACACAGGTTCCGCATATGCCGCCATCCTCATGTCGATCACCTCGAGAAGGGATCTGTCGGGATTCATCTCCTTCAGTATCTTGTTTCGCTGCTGCAGAAGACGGTTGTACTGCTGCAAGGCCGACATATATTCACGTGACATCTGGGAGAGCACGGAGTTGACGAAGCGGCGACGTTCCTCTCCGGACTCACTGACCAGCGACACATCCGCAGGAGAGACCATGACAACCGGTAGAAGACCGATATGTTCAGAAATCTTCTGATACTGCTTGTCATCCCTGACCACCTTCTTTTCGCCCTTGGATGTCATCTTTACAGCAAAACGGCTTCTTGTGCCGTTCTCCATCTGATATGTGCCGGACAATGCCAGTTCTTCGGTTCCATGACGGAGCGCATAACGGTCGGACGAAGCGAAGGCGCTCTTTGTCATTGACAGATAATATATTGCATCAAGAAGATTGGTCTTTCCCTCTCCGTTGTTGCCGCTGATGCAGTTTACATTGGGAGAGAACTCCAATTCCTGAAGCTCGATATTTCTGAAATCCGAAATGACAATTTTCTCTAAAACCGGCATAATTTAATTATGATATCCCCGCAAATATACTCTTTTTTCAAACAACTTGATTGGGAGTTTAGACATTTTTTTCTAAATTTGCCGGCTGTTTGCGAAAAGCACATATAGAAATAACAAAAAACTTAAAGATATGGCAAAGGAAATCAAAAACGAGAACGCTGAGGCAGTAGTTGAGGCGGTTTCAAAGACAGAAAAGTTCTTCAATGAGAACGGTAAACTTCTCGGTGGAATCCTCGCAGCATTCATCGTAGTTGCTGCAGGCGTATTCTGCTGGTACAAATTCGCTTACCAGCCTGCAGTTGAGGAGGCTCAGGGCCAGATGGCTATCGCAGAGGACAACTTCCGTTCTGCAGACTACGAGCTCGCTCTCAACGGCGACGGCAATGTTCTCGGTTTCGCTCAGATCATCGACGAGTACGGTGCAAAGGCAGGAAAGGCTGTATATTTCTACGCTGGCGTATGCGAGCTTCAGCTCGGCAACTGGGATCTTGCTATCAAGTATCTCCAGTCATACAACGGTAAGGATGAGATCCTCAAGGCTCGCGCAACCGCTTGCATCGGTGACGCTTACGTAGGTCTCGAGGAGTACGCCAAGGCACTCGGTTACTATGAGAAGGCAGCTGCCGTTGTTGACAACATGTTCGCTGCAAACTATCTTCTCAAGGCTGGTGTCGTTGCTGAGAAACTCGGCGAAAACGCTAAGGCACTCGGTTACTACGAGACTATCAAGGACCAGTATCCACAGTCAATCGAGGGATACGACATCGACAAGTACATCGGTAGAATTCAGAACAAGTAATCATGGGACGCGCGTTTGAGTTTAGAAAGGAAAGAAAGTTCAAGAGATGGGGTCACATGGCCCGCGTCTTCACTAAGATCGGTAAGGAAATCACAATCGCTGTAAAGCAGGGCGGTTCAGATGTTACAGGTAACCCACGCCTCCGTGCGCTTATCCAGACAGCACGAAGCGAAAACATGCCTAAGGATAACATCGAGCGCGCAATCAAGAGAGCGACTGATAAGGACCAGGCTGATTACAAGGAGGTAGTATTCGAGGGTTACGGTCCTCACGGTATCGCTGTCCTCGTTGAAGCTGCAACCGACAACAACAACCGTACAGTAGCAAACGTACGTTCATACTTCACAAAGAGCGGCGGTTCACTCGGAACTTCAGGTAGCGTCGACTACATGTTCGACAGAAAGTGTATGTTCCGTATGAAGAGCGCAAACCCTTACGACCTCGAGGAGCTCGAGCTTGAGCTTATCGACTACGGCGTAGAGGAAATCTTCGAGGAGGAGAACGAGAACGAGGAAATGGAGATCGTACTCTACGGCGAGTTCACAGCGTTCAACGCCATCCAGAAGTGGATCGAGGAGAACGGTTACGAGCTCGTGGCAGCTGAGTTCACACGCCTTCCTAACGTTGACCTCAAGGTTCTTGAGGGTGACGCAAAGGCAGACATCGAGAAGCTCATCGAGAGAATCGAGGAGGACGATGACGTTCAGAACGTTTACACTACAATGCAGCCATAATCTCAATCAGGAGATTCAACGCATACAAAGCGGCACGACTTCGGTCAGTGCCGCTTTTTTATTGGTAAAATTATACTAACTTTGTCTCTTTGCAGCAAGGAAAAATCTATGATTTCATTAGGAGAGAAAATACTTGTTCTGGACGGCGCGATGGGCACCATGATCCAGAAATACAACCTTACCGAGGAAGACTACCGCGGCGAGGCATTCTGCGGATGCGAAAAGGAGTTGAAGGGCAATAACGAATGTCTCAACCTTACTCATCCTGAAATCATCAAGGCGATCCACAAAGAATACATCGACGCCGGCGCAGACATCATAGAAACAAACACATTCAGCGCGAACAGGATTTCCCAGGCGGAATACGGATGCGAGGGATATGCGGGAGTCATGGCATTCGAAGGCGCAAGGATTGCACGAGAGGCAGCTGACGAAACCGCAGCGGAAGGCAGGAAGGTCTGGGTAGCCGGCAGCGTCGGTCCTACATCCAAATCCCTCTCCCTTTCTCCTGATGTTTCAGATCCGGCATTCAGAGTATACTCCTTCGAAGCTATGAGGGAAGCATACCGCGAACAGATTGACGGTCTTGTACGAGGCGGAGTGGACATGATTCTTGTAGAGACATGCTTTGACGCTCTGAACGTGAAGGCAGCCCTCGCCGGTATGGACCATGATATTCCTGTCATGGTTTCGGTTTCTGTCGGAGACAGAAGCGGCAGAACCCTCACAGGACAGACTCTTGAAGCGTTCTACACTTCAGTCAAGCATCATAACCTGCTGACATTCGGACTCAACTGCTCGCTGGGAGCAGCAGAACTGACTCCTCTCGTGGAGGATCTTAACTCATGGTGCACATGCGGAGTAAGCTGCTATCCCAATGCCGGTCTTCCTAACGAGATGGGAGGATACGACCAGAGCCCGGAGGAAATGGCAGCGCAGGTTCGCGAAATGGCAGCGCGCGGCCTTGTGAATATCGTGGGAGGATGCTGCGGAACCTCTCCGGCACATATCAGGGAAATTGCGAAGGCGGTTTCCGGACTGGCACCACGAAAGTCATCAGACGGCAAGACTCAGGACAGCATGAAGGTATGCGGCCTTGAGGTAGTGACAGTGGACAAGCGTATCAGCAACTTCACCAATGTAGGCGAAAGAACAAACGTGGCCGGCTCACGCAAATTCGCCCGCCTCATCGCAGAGGGAAAATACGACGAGGCCCTCCCGATCGCTGCAAAACAGATCGAGGACGGAGCCGGAATCATTGACATCAACATGGACGATGCAATGCTCGACAGCACCCGCGAGATGGAAAGATTCGTGAGATACATCTCAAACGACCCTGCTGTCGCAAAGGCTGCATTGATGATCGATTCATCGCATTGGGAGACAATCGTAGCCGGACTTCAGAACGCACAGGGCAAATGCATCGTAAACTCCATCAGTCTGAAGGAAGGTTCTGAAGCCTTTGTAGAGAAGGCACGTATCATCAAATCCTATGGAGCCGCAGTGGTAGTGATGGCCTTCGACGAAGAGGGACAGGCGACCACATTCGACCGCAAGATCGAGATCTGCGAAAGAGCATACAGACTTCTTGTAGACGAGGCAGGTTACCAGCCGAACGACATCATATTCGACGTCAACATACTTTCCATCGGCACCGGAATCGAGGAGCATGCCAAGTATGCGATCGACTTTATCGAGGCGGTAAGATGGATCAAGACAAATCTTCCGGGAGCATTGACTTCGGGAGGTGTATCCAACCTCTCATTCTCATTCAGAGGCAATAACGCAGTACGTGAGGCGATGCATTCCGCATTCCTCTACCACGCCATCAAGGCCGGAATGGACATGGCAATCGTCAATCCGTCAATGCTGCAGGTGTATGACGAGATCGAGCCGGAACTCCTTAAATGCGTGGAAGATGTGATCTTTGACACAGATCCGCATGCGACAGAGAGACTTATCGAAAAGGCTTCCCGAATGAAGGAAGAAGCAGGCGCCATAACCGGAGCCACTGACGTCATTCCCGGCTTGACCGGGAATCTCCCACCTGTCGAAACGCGTCTTCAGAACGCCCTTGTAAAAGGACAGACATCCAATCTTGAAACCGACATCAAGGAAGCGTTGGAGTCATACGGAACAGCCGTCAAGGTCATCGAAGGCCCGCTCATGGCAGGTATGGAGACAGTAGGAAAGCTTTTCGGAGACGGTAAGATGTTCCTTCCACAGGTTGTGAAGTCTGCAAAGGTGATGAGGGACGCGGTAGAGATCCTCAGCCCGTATATGAATCAGGCAGAAAACGAGTCCGACACAACGAGAAAGAAACACATCGTTGTCCTTGCTACCGTCAAGGGAGATGTGCACGACATAGGAAAGAACATCACCGGTATCGTATTGACCTGCAATGGATTCGAGATCCACGACCTCGGAGTGATGGTCGACAGGGAGACCATACTTGACGAAGCCCGGAAGCTGGGCGCAGATCTGATAGCCGTAAGCGGACTGATTACTCCGTCTCTCTTCCAGATGGAAGAAATCTGCCGTGAGATGACGGCACGTGGCATGGACACTCCCCTTTTCATCGGCGGAGCTACAACCTCAGCAGTCCACACCGCAGTCAAGCTTGCACCTCTTTACGACCACGTATTCTACGGACCCGACGCCTCTGCCGCAGCAGTTCTTGCAAAGAAATGCATGATGGACAGGGAGGGTTTCGAGAAGGAACAGCACATAGAACAGGAGAAATTACGTAATATGTATAACAGTACAACGGCATCAAAAGAGACAGCGGCAGAGAGCGCGGCAGGTTTCTCCTACGACTCCTACCCTACCGACATGCCATCAGACATTCCGGTATCGGAGATCCCGTTACCAGAGGTTCTTCCATATTTTGACTGGAAGATGTTCTATGCAATCTGGGGCGTGAAATACGGAAGCGCCGTACCGGAGGCAATGGAACTCATGCAGCTCCGCAGGGATGCCGAGGACGAACTCGCATTGGAAGATTGCAGGATCATGCTGACCGCACGATTCTTCCCGGCAAACTCAGCAGACGGAGACATCTGCTTCATGGCAGAAGATAAGGAGATGCGCCTGCCGATGATGAGGCAGGAAGGAGGCAAAGGATTGTCATTGAGCGACTTCGTTATTCCGGCCGACTCCGGCAGAACCTCACCTTTCGGCATGTTTGCAATCAGCGTACACAAGAAAAGCAAGGCACACGTCCAGGGCTGCAGCTGTCCTGCATGCTCGAATGCATACGAGGATATGATCGGAAGAACCGTACGAATGACTCTTGCGGAAGCGGCTTCGAACTGGCTCAACACACAGATAAAGGCAGATAAGATAATCAAGCCGGCAGCAGGTTATGCAAGCTGTCCTGATCACACCCTCAAGGGAGACATCCTTGAACTTCTGGGAGCGAAGTGCACCTGCCATGAACATGAGCACCATCACGACCACGGACACCACCACAGTCAGGAATGCGGATGCTGCGGACATTCTACCGACGGAATGGGCATCGAACTGACAGAAAGCTATGCAATGACTCCTGAATCAAGCATTTGCGGACTCATCTTCACTCATCCTGAAGCAAGCTATCCTGACATCAGAAAGATCAGCAAGGAGAAATACGACGATTACGCATCACGCAGAGGCATGGAAGAAGACACCGCACGCCGCTTCCTCGGACATCTGCTCAAATAAACGCTAACTGAACCATTTACATCGCTATGAAAATATCTGAAATTCTGGCAAACAGCACGAAGGCCTACCCTTCTATCGAGATTGTACCTCCGCTCAGAGGCATCACCAAGGACGAGTTGCTTGAGAGCATCGCACCGTTCATGGAGTTCAGTCCGAAATATATCAATGTGACAAGCCACAGGGATGAGTTCGAGTACCGTGAAGAGCCGGACGGGTCTTTCAGCAGACACCTCATCCGCAACCGCATCAGCGAGACCACTGTGTGTGCAGCCATCATGTCGAAATATGACGTAGAGGTGGTCCCTCACCTCATCTGCGGAGGCAGCACCAAGGAAGAGATCGAGAGCAGACTGGACAATCTTGCATTCCTGGGGATTAACAACATAGTCGCACTCAGAGGAGACAGCATGACAGGAGAGAAACGCTTCACACCGACACCGGGAGGCTACAGATATGCCAGCGAACTCGTAGAGGGAATCCGAAGCTACCAGGGCAGCAATTCATACAGAAGAAGCCGCGGACTGGAGACTGACGACAGATTTTTCTGCATCGGAGTGGGAGCTTATCCTGAGAAGCATTTCGAGGCTGCGAACATAGAGACCGACATCCTAAATCTGAAAAAGAAGGTGGATGTCGGTGCAGACTACATCATCACCCAGATGTTCTTCGACAACAAGGTCTACTATGACTTTGTGGAGAAATGCAGGGCGGCAGGAATCAATGTCCCTATCATTCCGGGCCTCAAACCGCTTTCAACCGCACGTCAGGTAAGCGTTCTTCCGGAGTCATTCTCACTCGACATTCCGGTCGAACTCACACAGGAAATCGAAAAGGTGAAGGGCAACAAGGAGGCCGTATACAGAATCGGTACAGAGTGGTGCGCAATGCAGTGCAAGGATCTTCTCAAGCACGGAGTTCCGGCCGTACACTTCTACACTATGGGCAAATCGGACAACATTACCGAAATCCTTCGCGAATGTTTCTAGAACCGGCTAGGTAATACAGAAGAGAACCAAAACACACGCAGGGCGGTTCTACCAAAAGAAAGCATTTTATGCAATAAGATAATACCGTCATACAGAAAGACAAATTCATTTCTGCATGACGGTATTATTATATCTGCCACAGGAGTATCCCAAAATTACAAATAGCATTGAACATTTCATATTTACTTTAAAAAATGCACTAGCAATTGATTGCTTTGTATATCATTTATTAGTAAATTTGCCAAGATTGGATATAAATAATAATCAAAACTATAATAATCACATCATGCAGAACAAATTGCAGGAACTGACAGAGAAACTCTACAATGAGGGTCTGTCAAAAGGAAAACAGGAAGGCGAGGAAATCCTTGCCAAGGCAAAGGTTCAGGCTGACGAGATCGTAGCTAAGGCTAAGGCCGAGGCTGCCGCTATCGTCGCTGCTGCCAATAAGGAAGCTGAGGACCTCAAGACAAAGGTTCATGGCGACCTCAAGATGGCTGCCAGCCAGAGCATTGCCGCTACAAAGAAAGACATTGAAACTCTTGTCGTTGCCAAGATGAGCGAATCAGAAGTAAAGAGCGCTCTTACTTCAGCTGAATTCGTGAAGGAGGTAGTGCTTGCAGTTGCAAAGGGATTCAACGCAGAAGGCGCTATGGACCTTGAGGTTGTACTCCCTGAGGCTCTCAAGAAGGATCTCGAAGGCTTCGTTGCAGGCGAACTCACCAAGGCTCTCAAGGGCGGCGTAGAGGCTTCATTCTCAAAGAAGGTTGCAGGCGGATTCACTATCGGTCCTAAGGACGGCGGATATTTCATCAGCTTTACTGACGAAACTTTCAACGCACTCATTTCAGAGTACCTCAGACCAGCAACCAAGAAGATTCTCTTCGGTTAATCCAACCTTAATCAACCAAGCCGAACATGGGCAATTATCATTACATAGTGGCAAGCCTGCCGGACATCACCACCGGATGGAAATTCGGTGACAAGGGTCCGCAGGACTATATCGATGAGATTGTCGATCTGTGTTCCGACAAGGATAAGTCATTGATCGAACTGCTTCTGAGCGGAAGCCTTGAGGAAAACCTGAATGCGGATTTCTACGCAATGGTCCTCACACACGGCAACCAGTTCATCAGAGAGTATTTCAGATTTGACCTCAATGTACGCAATGCCAAGGTAAAATATCTCAACAAGGCACTTGGAAGACCTGCGGACAAGGATGTGCTCACATTCTCCGAGGACGCTCCACAGGCAGTACTCGATGCTGTCGCAGCGGAATTCGAAGAGGCGGCAGACCTTGAGACCGTATTCAATTCAGGTGACATCCTTTCAAGAGAGAGAGGCATTGACGACCTTATGTGGGAGAAGATAGACAATCTGACTACATTCAACTATTTCGACATCGATGCTGTGCTCGGATTCATCACAAAGCTCAACATTGTAGCGCGCTGGTATAAGCTCGACGAGCAGACCGGACGCGAGATGTTCAAGAAGCTTGTAGATGAGGTACGAGGAACATTCAAAGGTGTTGAATACAACGGATAATCAATAATTAAAAACATATGAAAACTACAGGAAAGGTAACGGGAATCGTTTCAAACCTTGTGACAGTAGAGGTTAACGGACCAGTATCTCAGAATGAGCTTTGCTACATCAGCGTCGGTGACACAAAGCTTATGGCCGAGGTCATCAAGGTCAACGGAAAGAACGCTGCTGTACAGGTATTTGAGAGTACCCGTGGACTTAAAAACGGCAACGATGTGGAGTTCGAGAACAAGATGCTCGAGGCCACTCTCGGTCCTGGTCTTCTTTCAAGCAGCTACGACGGTCTGCAGAATGACCTGACCACAATGACAGGCGTATTCCTCCAGAGAGGAGAATACACCGATCCTCTCAACCACGAGAAGCTCTGGGACTTCACACCTATCGCAAAACCAGGCGACAAGGTTGTTGCGGCAGACTGGCTCGGAGAGGTCAAGGAAGGATGGCTCCCTCACAAGATCATGGTGCCATTCTCATTCAAGGGTGAATTCACTGTAAAATCTGTCGTAGAGGCAGGCCAGTACAATATTGACAAAGTGATTGCAGTCCTCACTGACGCATCCGGAGAGGATGTAGAGGTGAAGATGTACCAGAAGTGGCCTGTAAAGGTGGCCATCAAGGGTTACAAGGAGAAACCAAGACCATCACGCATCATGGAGACAGGTGTACGTGTAATCGACACCCTCAACCCTATCGCAGAAGGCGGTACAGGCTTCATCCCTGGTCCATTCGGTTGCGGTAAGACTGTGCTCCAGCACGCGATTGCAAAGCAGGGTGACGCCGAGGTTATCGTAATGGCAGCCTGCGGTGAGCGTGCAAACGAGGTTGTGGAAATCTTCACAGAGTTCCCTGAACTCATCGACCCACACACAGGACGCCACCTTATGGAGCGTACAACAATCATCTGTAACACTTCAAACATGCCTGTTGCAGCTCGTGAGGCATCCGTTTACACAGCGATGACAATCTGCGAGTACTACCGTGCAATGGGTCTCAAGGTCCTTCTCCTCGCCGACTCTACATCACGTTGGGCTCAGGCTCTCCGAGAGATGTCGAACCGTATGGAGGAGCTCCCAGGAGCCGACGCGTTCCCAGTGGACCTTTCAGCCATCATCTCAGCATTCTACGCACGTGCCGGTATGGTCGTGCTCAACAACGGTCAGACAGGTTCGGTTACTTTCATCGGTACTGTATCACCAGCCGGCGGTAACCTCAAGGAACCTGTGACAGAGTCGACAAAGAAGGCGGCACGCTGCTTCTACGCTCTCGAGCAGAACCGAGCAGACCAGAAGCGCTACCCTGCCGTGAACCCTATCGACTCATACTCCAAGTATCTCGAATATCCGGAAATCCGCGAGCATCTTGCAGAGAAGGTAAGACCAGGTTGGGTGGAGATGGTAGAGAAGGCAAAGAACATTATCCGCAAGGGTAAGGATGCCAACGACCAGATCAACATCCTCGGTGACGACGGTGTGCCTATGAGCTACCATGAACTCTTCTGGAAATCCGAGCTCGTTGACTTTGTGATCCTCCAGCAGGACGCGTTCGACGCAATCGACGCACTCTGTCCGCTTGAGCGCCAGAGCTATATGCTCGAGCTCGTTCTCAGCATCTGCGACAAGGAGTTCACATTCGAGGACTATGAGCAGTGCCGCAACACATTCAAGGAAATCATCAACCTTCTCCGTCAGATGAACTACTCAGAGTTCAAGAGCGAGAAGTTCGAAAACTATAAAGAGAAACTTAATAATCTCCTGAGCAATGGCAACTAAGGCATTTCAGAAAATATACACACAGTTGGAAGCCATCACAAAGGCTACAGTAGCACTTCGTGCACAGGGCATTTCCAACGATGAGCTTGCTGTCGTAGACGGCAGACTTGCTCAGGTCGTTAAGACCAAGGGAGATCTCGTGACTCTCCAGGTATTCTCAGGTACAGAGGGAATCCCTACAAACGCTGAAGTTACATTCCTCGGCGTTCCTCCTACCCTCAAGGTAAGTGACGAACTTGCAGGACGTTTCTTCGACGCATACGGAAAACCGCTTGACGGAGGTCCTGAGGTAGAAGGCAAGGAGGTTCAGATCGGTGGTCCTTCAGTAAACCCTTACAAGAGAAGACAGCCATCACAGATCATCCCTACAGGTATCGCAGGTATCGACCTCAACAACACCCTCGTGTCAGGACAGAAGATTCCTTTCTTCGCCGACCCTGACCAGCCATACAACAACGTAATGGCACAGGTGGCCCTCCGTGCTGATGTAGACAAGATCATCCTCGGAGGTATGGGTCTTACAAACGACGACTACCTCTACTTCAAGCAGGAGTTCGAGGCAGCAGGTGCTCTTGACAAGATCATCTCATTCGTGAACACTACAGAGCAGCCGCCTGTTGAGCGACTCCTCATCCCTGATATGGCCCTTACAGCGGCAGAGTACTTCGCTGTGGAGAAGAACGAGAAGGTGCTTGTGCTCCTTACCGACATGACCCTCTACGCCGATGCCCTCTCTATCGTATCCAACCGTATGGACCAGATTCCTTCAAAAGACTCAATGCCAGGTTCACTTTACTCAGACCTCGCAAAGATCTACGAGAAGGCTGTACAGCTTCCTGAGGGAGGTTCGATCACCATCATCGCGGTGACTACCCTCAACGACGGTGACATTACCCACGCTATCCCTGACAACACCGGTTACATCACAGAGGGACAGCTCTTCCTCCGCGCAGATCCGGATTCAGGTAAGGTCATCATCGACCCGTTCCGTTCACTTTCACGTCTGAAGCAGCTCGTACAGGGTAAGCAGACAAGAAAGGACCACAGCCAGGTTATGAACGCTTCCGTACGTCTCTATGCTGACGCCCAGAACGCCAAGACCAAGCTCGAGAACGGTTTCGACCTCAGTGACTATGACCTCCGTTGTCTCGACTATGCGAAGGCATATGCTACACGCATCCTTGCTATCGACGTAAACATCAACCTTGATGAGATGCTCGACACAGCATGGGAGCTCTTCGGCACCTACTTCACCAAAGCCGAGACTGGTATCAAACAGGAATTCATTGATACCTATTGGAAGAATAATTAAAAACAATTTTTAGATTATTTTTTCTGATAGCAAGGAAGACAACTGAGAAAGAAGGGAGTTACCTATTGGTAATGACCGACTGACGATAGGAAGTCTGACGAAGCTAGCGGGAAAAAGAAGCAAAAATTATGGCTATCAAATTTCAGTATAATAAGACATCTCTCAACAACTTGAACAAGCAGCTCAAGATGAGAAAGAATGCCCTTCCTACGTTGAAGAACAAGGAATCGGCACTTCGTCTTGAGGTCCGCAAGGCCAAGGAGTATGCAGAGAAGCTTATTGAAGATCTTGAAGCCGCACTGGAAAGATACGACTATCTCGCCGCACTCTGGAACGAGTTTGACGCAGGTCTTATCACCATCACGGATGTCGATCTCGTGACAGTGAAAGTTGCCGGCGTTAAGACTCCGGACCTGAAGGAGATCCATTATCAGATAAATGACTTCAACGCATTTGCAAGACCTGCATGGTATGCAGACGGAGTCACTATCCTGAAGGAACTCTCAAGACTTGGAATTGAGTCTGAAGTGTACAGGGAGAAGGCACGTATCCTCGATTTCTCGAGAAAGAAGACCACTCAGAAGGTAAACCTTTACGAGAAGGTTCAGATTCCGGGATACCAGGAGGCTATCAGAAAGATCAAACGATATATGGAAGACGAGGAGAACCTCTCCAAGGCAGCTTCCAAGATCGTCAAGAGCAGACACGAAATCGAAGAGGAGGAGCAGAACAATGGTTGATAAAATGATGAAATACTCCTTCATTCTCCTTAGTGGGGAGACTGAGGGATTCCTGGCGAAGCTCCAGGAATTGGGAGTCGTTGACGTTACCCGTTCTGCGAAACCTATCGATGAGCAGTCTGCAGCAATGCTGGATTCTGCAAGCCAGGCAAGACGCATCGCACTTAAACTTGAAGGTATCGATTACGCAAAAGATGCTTCAAAGGATGCCATTGCACAGGCGGCAGCTTCAGCTGAACTTGACAGCAATCTCACTGAAGGCGCACAGAAGTCATTCGTTGAACTCATGGAACTTGAGCTTGCCCTTTCGGCAGCCGAGAAGGAAGTGCGTTCAAGACTCCCTTGGGGAGAATTCGACAAAGCGCGTCTTGACTCTCTCAATACCCTCGGTTATACCGTGAGGTACTATACAGTACCTGCAAAGAAATTCTCTGAGGACTGGGCACAGCTCTACCCTCTCGAGATCATCTCTCAGGACAAGGCAAACGTATGGTTCGTGACAGTGTGCCCTAAGGGCGAGGAATATGCATTCCCTGTGGATGCAGTTGCCGCTCCTGCAGGTTCATGGACTGAGGCACAGGCCGAGGCGGATGCGCTGAAGGCCCGCATCACTAATGTCAAGGGCAGACTCCTTAAATATAAGGAAGCGCTACCTGAACTCGAAGCGACATACAACAATGCTCTCGTTGAACTTGACATGTATCTTGCAAAGTCTTCTACCGAATCAGCTGCAGACAATCTTCTCAGCGTTCTTGAAGGATTTGCACCGGCAGACAACGACGCTCAGCTCTGCAAGGAGTTCGACGAGCTCGGAGTCCTCTATATAAAGGAAAATGCAGTCGAGGCAGACAATCCGCCGATCAGACTCAAGAACAACAGATATGTGAAGATGTTCGAGTCACTTACAGGTATGTACGGTATGCCTGGTTACTCCGAGTATGACCCTACACCTATAGTTTCTGTATTCTTCCTTCTGTTCTTCGCGATGTGTCTCGGAGACGCAGGATATGGACTTGTCCTCATCCTCGTCGGACTTGCCATCAAGAAAGGCTGGGTCAAGATATCGATGTTCGACGGTATCGGAGGTCTTATCGCTACACTTGGAGTCGCAACGGCTCTTATCGGTGGAGCACTCGGAACATTCTTCGGAATGTCCATCCTCAACCTCGTACCGGACGGAACTGCAGCGAAGAGCTATTATGAATTTGTAGGCGGCAACATCCCTACCCCTATGGGTGAGCTTCCGTTCCAGATGCTTCTCGCTCTCGGAATCGGTGTGTTCCACATCTGTCTTGCAATGGTAATCAAGGCTGTAGGATACACAAAGAGATTCGGATTCAAGGAGAACATTGCAACCTGGGGCTGGACACTGCTCATCGTAGGCGGCCTGTTCGTAGTTCTGCTCGGAGTAGGAGAACTTCTCTCTGCAGCTGCAATCAAATGGGCTATCATCGCTATCGCAGTGGTGTCAGCGCTTGCAATCTACATCTTCAACACCCCTGGCAGAAACCCTCTGATCAACGTCGGAGCCGGTCTTTGGGACACATACAACATGGCTACAGGTATCCTTGGTGACGTCCTCAGCTATATCCGTCTCTTCGCACTCGGACTCGCCGGCGGTATGCTCGGAGCAGCCTTCAACGACCTCGGCAAGATGGTTCTCGGAGACGGCGGCGTGAACTGGGTATTCTTCCTGCTTATCATCATCATAGGTCATGTGCTCAACCTATTGATGTCATGCCTTGGAGCATTCGTACACCCTCTCCGTCTCAATTTCGTGGAGTATTTCAAGAACTCGGGATACGAGGGTAAGGGTAAGACTTATAACCCACTTAAGAAATAAATTAATAAACAAATAAAAACTAAAACATTATGCTTAACGTAATTCTTGGTTATCTCGGCCTCGGCCTCATGCTTGGTCTTGCCGGAGTAGGTTCATCAATCGGAACAACAATCGCAGGTAACGCTGCAGAAGGTGCACTTAAGAAGAACCCTGAAAAGTCATCATCTTACATGATCCTTTCAGCTCTTCCTGCAACACAGGGTCTCTACGGTTTCGTAGCATTCCTTATGTGGCTCGGTAAGGACTTCGCTCAGGACGGTGCAATGCTCTTCGGAGTAGGTATCTCTGTAGGTCTCGTTTGCCTTATGTCTGCTATCCGTCAGGGTCAGGTTTGTGCAAACGGTATCGTAGGTATCTCACAGGGACACGACGTTCAGACAAACACAATGATCTACGCCGCTCTCCCAGAGTTCTACGCGATCCTCGCACTCGTAGCAGCCCTCATGCTCTAATAGCTGATACAGAGGTTAACCTTAATAGATATGCGTTCCGAAAGTTCTTATCAGACTTTCGGAACGCATCTTATTATAATGGTCACCCATGCACCGACGTATTCGATTACCCTTCTGAATCTCCCTTTAATGCCTTTCGTCACATTACAATCAATAAAATTGTCCATTTTCTGATCGTAACTTGTCAAAACCCCTGTTTTACGTCGATTTAAACGGAAAATCCGCTTTTCAATCAACAAATTGGCTGTTTTCTTGATCGAAACCTA
>JBGVEY010000057.1:0-40291 GCA_045120635.1 Candidatus Cryptobacteroides sp. | reverse complement strand
TTTAGAGTTAGTAAGACGTACACGGGCAACCTTACGCATAGCTGAGTTAGGTTTCTTAGGTGTAGTAGTGTACACACGTACGCATACTCCTCTTCTCTGAGGACAAGCATCCAACGCGCGAGACTTGCTCTTCTCGACAATAACCTCGCGTCCTTTGCGAACTAACTGTTGAATTGTAGGCATAAATGTTTGTAAATAAATAATTTATGTTTCTTAAACCCATTTTTGGGGCTGCAAATATACGAAATAATTTTTATTTATCAACATATTTTCCAAAAATCCCTGAATTTCAATGCGATTCGCAAGCCGCCACCTGTTGATAACTTTCCGCCCGGACCCGGATTTTCGTCTGGATTTCCCTTTATTTAGCAGCCCCGGATTGCCACTTCCAGAGCGAAAACCGCCCCTTTGAGCGTAGTCTATAACATGAGGCAGGCGGAGGAAGCCCTTAGGCTTAGCTTGCTCAGCCCGTCTCGAGCGGCCGACCTGGCGTGTTCGACAGCCGCGGTACGTGCACATCAGCAATGTGACCTTTCTTCGGAATGTTACCTGTCCAAGCTCTACTCTATTTCCATGTCTCTCACAAATCACTGTATATCAACTGCTTAAATGTGCGAGGGTGGGTAAAAACGACCCACCCTCGCACAGTCAGCATGCTGATATTCAAATAGTTACAACGATCTCAATTTCTCCGACAACTCTTTTAATCAACCAATCTCAAGAACAAATAAGCCACAGATAGCACGAAGCCGGCCGGGAGAAAACTGCGGCTCGGAAGAGAGCTGTGCCTTGATTCTGGTCAAAGCAGCCACAGCACCCGACAAAAGATGGCGAAAACAGCTATTTCCAGCAGAGCTGTATCCACTTTATATGAAAACTAGACACAGCTCTCTAGAAGACATATCTGTACAGGCATCACCGCTGGCGAATACGCCGAGCCAGCGGTTCAAAGCAAGCTGCGCGAGCTTCGCCGACGGCTCGCTCCGCTTGCTTTGTGCCCTAGTATGAATGGCAGAGGGACGTTGGGGGTTTGGACAGATCCCCACGTCGCTATCGCTCCTCGGGATGACGTGAAGGTGCAGTTCTCGGGATGACGTGCCGATGCAGTCCCCGGAATGAGGTGAAGGCGCAGTCCTCGGGATGAGGTGAAGGTGCAGATCCTCGGGATGAGGTTATTGTCAAAAAAGATAGGGCCGTCAGACACGGAAAACAGCGGGGCTGACTAAAAAGCATTAGTCAAGCCCCTTTTTCCTTGTTTTTCGGTGAGATCAACCCCGACTATGTCTTGAAATATTCAATTCTCAGAGACATATCAGGACTTTTTAGTCAACCTCATATGCTGATCCTGGCGCAACGGCACCGGACGAACTAATTCTTAAGGTAGTATGTTACCGAGGTAACCACCCTGACAGTCTTGATATATGGGGTGTTGCTGTCACGGTTCTCGATAGAGAATGTACCCTGGCTGGCAGTCTTGATCTTGCCGAGTTTGCTCTTTGAATCCTTGGCGAACTTCTGCGCGGTCTCGCGGGCATTGCGTGTCGCCTCCTCGATCATCTGCGGCTTGATACTGTTGAGACCTTCGTATTTGAACTCCACAGGATTCTCCCAGTCATTGCTTCCGCCGGTCACAATACCCTTTTTGAGCAACTCCGACTGCTTGCCCATAAGTGCAAGGACAGCGTCTACATCAGATGTGCACACTGTGATGACATTCTTGGCGATGTAACGGAACTGACGGTTGTTATCACCGTACTCTGTTGCGAACTTGTCTGAAATCTGAGGCACGGAAACGGTGATTTCCGACGGCTCGATACCACCCGCCTGCAGGAACGCGAGAATTGTGGCCTTGCCTGAATCCGTCTGGTCGTAGATGGACTGAATATCGTCCGCCATTACCTTATATACTACAGGCCAGATGACCTTGTCCGCCTTTACCTCCATCTCGCAGAGACCCTTGACATTTACAGTCCTGTCGTACGAACGGAATTTATCCACCGCTTTCGGGAACATAGCACCCAAAATGATCAGGCCGAACATCACAGCCAGCCCGCTGAACAATCTTGCTTTATCCATAGTAATCAGTTTTGTTCCGCAATATAGCAAAAATCGGGCTATGCAGACAAAAAAGTCGTGCCCCGGGAATACGGAGCACGACAATCACTATATATGGTAACCTCTACGGATTACTTAAGCTTAGGAAGATCGCCTGAGAGATCCCATACAGTCTCATCCCAACCGAGAGACTTCGCTACTGAAGAAACTGTCGCATCAGCTGCAGCTGCCTTACCGTGGTATGGACAATAGTACTGTGCATCGTAGTTCCAGATAAGAGCTGTAGTTGTATTCGAGTTCTCCTGATCGAATGGAGTATCAAGATCCGGATTATCATATAAGTCAAGAACAATATCTGTCCTTCTGACGCAATCCTCCATAGTGTTGAATTTCACTGTTTTTCCGACAAGAGATCCGCAGCTATGGTTCTTTGCAGTATTGAGAGGTTTTCTTCTTGAGATGATGGTAGGATTCCATGCAATTGATTTTCTGAGCACGTTGTTGAAGATATCTTCAGAACTCTGGGTCAAGTCCTTATGATTCTCCGCACGTCCTAGGATACCACCAACTGCGTGTCCGGCTGTAATCGTCATTGTAGAGTAGCAGTATTCGATCACTGTCTCAGGAAGTGTAGTACCGCAGATTCCTCCGACAGAATGGTTCGCTCCATCTATCTCACCAGCTGACCAACAGTTACGTACTGTAGAATTAGCACCGGCCAGATATCCTATAATACCTGCATAGATAGAACGGTTGTGATCCTTCTTACCCATGTATCCGCTGTATGAGCATTTCTCGATAAGGAGTCCCGTAGCCGGTGTATCGCTGAAACCGACTACACCACCGACCTGGTCAATATTTGCGTTTACATGCATGTTACCGTCAGCTTCACAGTTTCTTACAATCGTATTAGGAGCCTGGGTAAGACCAATGATACCACCAACATTCTTTCCGCTGGCGCCAAACGTCATTGTAAACTTGGCATCACAGTTATCAAGCGTAACGTCGCTTACGTTCTTGAATACACAGCCGCAGAAACCACCGCAGTTATCATCAATGCCTGTGAACTCACCTTCAGCAGAACAATCCTTGACTACGGTGTTGCTTGCTGCTATCAGACCTATGTTAAGTCCTGAATAACGCGTTGTTCCTGGAGCGGTGATATTACCCTTCTGTGTACATCCTGTCACCGTAGCAGTCGCACGGATAGATCCGATGAAGCCACCGATCACACGTGTCACGGACGTAACCTCGACATTTCCTTCGATAGAACAATCTGTAATCACACCACCATCGAGTTTACCGATGAAACCACCTACATTGTTCTCTGCATTTGCTGCAGCATGAAGCACATTACCCTTCACATGACAGTCAGTAACGACAACATCCTTTGCTGTACCGGCGAGGATACCTGCTGGAGTTGCCTGGCTCTTGGTCACATTGAGAGATGCACCTGTGATGTCAACATTCTCGATCTCAACTGTCGCCTTACCGCTTGGCCAGCCGGCATAACCTGCAAGGACACCGACAGTGCTTACTGCATCTACATTTGCTGTTACCGATGGATTCTCGAATGTAACATTCTTGAATGAACCCATGAGGATACCTGCGAATGAAGCGTATTCAGCATCGCTGTCAACTGTAAGATTGGATATCTTGTGGTTGTTACCCTCGAAGTTCATGCCCTTGAATGCAGTTGCATCAGTATTGACTGGAGTCCATGCCTCGCCCTGAAGATCGATGTCAGCAAGGAGTTCGAAATACTTGGTGTAGCCAGCCTCAAGCTGTGAAGACATCGCAAGAAGGTCTGCCTTTGTCTTGATCTGATAAGGGTTGTGCTTCGATCCCGGGCTCATGTCATAAAGCTCCCATGCCATCTCGCTGACAGATATCTCGCCGATTTCGCCTCCTGCTACAGTAAGGTTCTGTGAAGGAAGAACGGCAAAATATGACTTGTCACCATAATGTGCCCACAAGGTGATCTTGTCCTGGTCAGTGATATTGACTGTCTGCCATGAAGTAAGCATGTAGGCTGTGTACTTGTTGCCCTTTACGGAAACATCCACATCAGCAGTAGCAAGATAGAGCGAGTCTGTCGCTGAAGCCTCGCTGTTTGTAGCGAAGAACACATTCTTGTCAGCCTTGATACCGATACCCTTGAGAGTAAGGATCTGGCTAGGGAACTTAAGGTCGAGTTTGAGGACACCGTTCATCTTGAACTCTCCTCCATTTTCCTCCGCCCACTCGCTTGAGAAGACAACATCCTTGTAAGAAGATACACCTACAAGAGCGAGGTCGAAGTCAAGATGAGCCGTGCTGCCGTCAGCAGCCTGCTCCTGAGCTGCATAGTTCTTTGACTGAACTGCCTCAAGAGTATTACCTGCATCAGACTTAAGAATAGTGAACGAGTCACCCTCAAGAGTCTCACCAGTGAACTTCGCAAATGCCCTGGTATAGTCATCATTGATTGCAAACTCCTGCGATGATGCTCCAATAACTGTAAGCTTGTCGCCCTTTGTCCATCCAAGATCAAGCACCTTTGGAAGTCTTGCAGCCATCTCATTCTCGGCAAGCACTACAGGGGTCACATCAGTCTCCGGCTCAGGCTGTACTTCAGGAGCACAGGCTGCAGCAAGAACAATGACTGATGCGGACATTAAGATATTTTTAAGATTCATTTCCATATCTGTTAGATTTTACCAAGTGTTTCGTTATAGATCTTCTCAGCCATGTACTCCATACCTGCAGCATTAGGATGTGAGCCACTGTACTTCGTCATCTTTGTGTCAGGGTCCTCCGGACCGTCGATTCTGAAATCAACAAGCGGGAGCTCGTAGTGCTTTGCAATCTCCACAACTGAAGTCGCATACTCACCGGTCACATGGTCACCAAGGATGATGATGATCTTGGCCTCAGGCCAGTTTGCCTGGATGTACTTGATCACTGCGATATATGATTCGCGGAATCTTGTGTATGTATTAAGGCCGCCGAACGGTGAATCATAGTCATACTCTCCGAGAGCGATGCCGTTTGCCTCGATACAGTCGTTTGTACCTCCGTGGATGAGCACGACGTCAGGATTGACGAACTTCTTCGCTCTTGAGATGAAGTCCGAGCCCTCCGCCTTTACAGAGTTAGGAGCCACGCATCCACCACTCCATGAAACGTTCATATCGAGCTCCGCATCCCAGTACTTGGTGATAAGGAGGCCCCAGTATGCCTTCTGCCATACGTCAACGTCGCAGTCAGACTTAGGATAGTATGCCTTGTGACCTTCAGGAATCTGTCCTTCGAAAGAAGAGATAGAGTCACCAAGAACACCTACTCTGAGCTTTGCAGCAGGCACTGTCACTTCAGCGACAGCAAGATCGACATAGATGTCCTTTACATATCCTGCCTGAATAGCGATGGCATTCTCGATTGTAGTGACGCTTGTGAAGCCTTCTCCGGCAACCTTGATGGTTCCCTTGAAGTTTGCAGGGATTACAAGGGCAGCAATCTGAGCCGGGGTCTCATCTGTACCGACAGTCTCAGATGTCTCGATAGTGAGCTTCTTTGACTCGTTCGCGATAGCTGAAATACCGGCCTTCTCGAAATTGAGTGTGACATCACCTGCGATTACTGCATCTGCAGACTCAAGAACAACGCTGGTGATCTTCTTGCCTGAAAGTTTCTCTGCTGAGTCGAAGATATTGACAACCACACCTGCTGTAACAGGATTGAGGACAGCCTCAACGCTTGACGCTGAAGTGATGTCAGCTGCCTGTGAGCAGAATACCATTGAAGCGAAGGCTGCATCCTTGGAAGTTGATTTCACAGATGCAGGGACTGAGAATGTCTGTTTCTCACCTACAGCACCCTTTGTATAGAACCAAACCTTCGATGCCTCAGCCTTTACCTTTGCTGTGAGGGTCATCTGGCCCGGATTTGCAAGTTCTGCCTTTGCCGCGCTTCTGTCACCTGCATCGGTCTTGAAGCCGACCATTCCCTCTGCACAGAAGTCATATGAAAGGTCTCCGGCAGCATTTACTCCCTCACATGCGTTTGTAAGGGTAACTTCTACGCTCTTGTAGAGCTCGGTTGTCTTCTCACAACCGAGCAGTACAAGGGCTGCCATTAATATTATAGAAAATCTCTTCATACAATATTGTCTTATTTAGTATATACACTTGATCTCTTGCATGGACCGCCTGAGAGCTGTGACCAGTTCTGTGAAGGTCCGTCGCAGCTGTCAGTAGAGAGCGCGAACAATGTAGGAGCGCCACCCTCAAGACCTACAAGATAGAGACGGCCGTCCTGAGCGATTGTGATTGAAGATGTGAATGTTGCACCCAGGTTAATGGCTGCAAGCTTCACTCCCTCAGAACTGAGCTTCACAACATTACCATCCGAATCACAGTAGTAAACGCATCCGATGCCGTCAACTGCCGGAACACACATGATGGTTCCTGCAGGCTGGTGCTCCCAAAGTTTCTCACCGTTTGAGTTGAGGGCAACAAGGGATGTGCGTGTGGTGACATAGATAGTTCCGTCCGATGCAAGAGCAGGGCCGTGTCCACCCATCTGTGATGCACCTGCAGCAGAACTTTCAACTACAGAATAGAGCTCACCAGGAATTTCCTTCTTCCACTTGTATTCAGGAGCTACAGTAGTTGTGCTCTTGATGCTCTCGTCATCATAGCAGAAGAGTACTCCACCAGCAGAAGCGTCAGTTTCAGAAGCAGGATAGTAGAGCAGGATCTCACCGTTGCTTGTTACAGCCGGCTGACAGCTTCTTGCCTTGTAACCTCTACCTGGCCAGTACTGTTCTGCCTTGTTTGTTGAAGATCCGTTTACGAGTGACCATGCATTTTCACCTGAAGGGAAACCTACCTGAGCACCACCGTTACCCTTGGCAACATTAATGAAGATCTTGTCGTTATAAGCACAGATACTACCGTTAGAACCTGATGTAGCATAGATGGTCTGTCTCTGTGTACCGTCTGCCTTATTGATCACAACACAACCCTGGTCATTACATACGAATGCAGGGTCAGCACTCTGCTTTCCTGAGTGAGTCTGTGTTGTGGCGATGCAGTCCTTGAGCACCAGCGGTGAGTGAGAACCGAAACGAGTGTTCGGACCACCCTTTGCATACCACTTGAGAGTACCGTCAGCATTGATTGCCATGATACCGTTGTCCACTCCGGAAGGAGTTCCGCCCGGCTCATTGAAACCTGCAGCAAAATATACAGTACCGTCCTCATCAACAGAAGGAGTCACTACGACAGTCTCCTTTGTACCGGCGTTGTTAGCGTATCTTGTGCCATGCTTTGCAGCATAGTCATATACCCAAAGCTGCTCACCATCTCTGCTGATCTTCACCATCTTTCCGCCAGAAGAAGTCACATAGATTGCCTGAGCATCAGGAGCCATTGCAGGAGATGTGAATCTTGTGAATCCACCCTGTCCGTCATATGTCTTCTTCCAGTCAAGATCGAGTTTGAACTTACCTGGCTCAATGTTTACAGTCACTGTCTTTGTTGTCTTTCCGAACATGTTGTCGGTAACTGTAAGTGAAATCTGAACTTCACCGTACTCGATGAATTCATATGTAGGATTCTGCTCTGTAGAAGAGCCGCTTCCGATCTTCCACTCCCATGCGGTAATCTCACCGTCAGGGTCTGATGCGATACCAGTGAAAGTAACTACATCACCAACCTTGATAGTCTCTACACCATCCTCACCATTGACCTTCCATGTGAAGTCAACTACAGGTCTGATATTGGTATCCTCAACCTTGATGTTCTTTGTACAGCTAGCCTGAACAAAACCGTCGTTGGCAGTCACAGTGAGGGTGACAGGATATTCACCCACCTCTGCGAACTTGATACCCTTAGGAGCCTCTTCGCCGTAGTACACCTTGCCTGAATATTCCCATTTGGTGATAGCGGCTACAGAGTTCTTGACAACAGTGGCGTTTGTGATGGTCACAGGCTCATTGAGTCCGTAAACCTCCTTGTCAGTGGTAAAGTCCGGGAGGACCTCCACAACCAACTCCCTGTTGCAGGAAACGGCAAGCGTCATTGCCATTATCGCAAATGCTATTATACGTTTCATTTCTGCTCTATATTATTTATTGAAGTTAAATGTTGACATCACAGGGTAATGGTCAGATATATATGTATATCCTTCCCATCTGTCCCTGATGGTCTCATATGAAAGGACCTCAAGACTGCCATAGAAGATATGGTCAATCTGCTGGTTCTTTGAACCCCATCCGTTGCTTGTAGCAAAGTTGTCTGTCACAGGGGCCTTCTTTCTTGCGTTCTCAAGAGTGAGGGCATTAAAGATTGCGCTTGTCTGCTCCTCATTGAAGTCACCTGTAAGAACTACAGGAAGTCCTCCTGTATTGAGCTCATCTATTCTCTTCTGAATAAGCTTGAGACCCTCAGCTTTTGCTGTTGCACCTGCATGGTCAAGATGTGTGTTCACGAAGAAGAACTGCTTCTTGTTGCTCTTCATCTCGAGCTTAGCCCATGTGGTTGTTCTCTTGATAGTTGCATCCCAACCTGTGTTAGGCTCGTTGATGTTCTTCTCTGTAAGCCAGAAGGTTCCGCACTCGATCAGAGAGAAAAGGCTCTTGTCATAAAGGATTGATGTGGTCTCACCGCTTGACTTACCATCTGTTCTGCCGACACCATAGCACTCATATCCTTCTACATTATTCATGATATCTGTTCTCTGGCTGATATAGCACTCCTGTACTCCGATGAGCATAGGCTTCTTCGCCTTGATCATTGCATATGCTCCGTTTCTGCGGTTCTTCCAAGACTTGTCGCCTGTATCCGATGATGCAGGATATCTTACGTTGAAAGACATTACGCTCAACTCGAATGACGGCTCATCTCCTTCACCAGGAGTAGGAACCGGAGTCTCCTCCTCTTCTGTTTCGTACCACGCGCTGTAGTCCGGCTCCTGCTTGCCGCATGAAACTGCAAAGGCAAATGCTGCAAGCAATGAAAATATTTTCAATGTACGAGTCATGATTCTTACCAATTATTGTTCTGTGAAATCTTATATCCCTCGGCAGCATAGTCTCTGATAACCTTTGCAGGTACCGGATAAAGGTACTGTCTGCCGTCATCATACCACTTTCTACCACCTACTGTCCTGTGTACCAGGTCATAGCCGCCATTTGGATTTGCCTCTACCCAAAGGCCGTCTGCCTCTGTTCCAAGCTGAATCCAGATGTCCTTGTTTGCGCTCTTGCTGTCAACAGCAGAGTTAGAGAAATAGTAGTCGTTTGTGCCGTCACCGTTGATGTCGATAGGAGCATCCAGAGCAGCGATATGCATTCCTGTCCATGGAAGGTCCTCAAACAGGTTACCTGCCTTCCATCTTCTGAGGTCATCCATACGGAAGCCCTCGAGGTAAAGCTCGATAGCTCTCTCACGACGGATCTCCATGATCACAGCATCAGTCACCTCAGGATAGAATGTCTCCTGCATGTATGTATCTACTGCTGCAGGGAGTCCGAGGTCCTTTACACCTGCTCTTGTTCTGATCGCACCGATAGTGTTTGCCCAGTCACGCTCACCAAGCTCGCCGAGCTCTGCCTTTGCCTCTGCAAAGTTGAGAAGCACCTCAGCGTATCTGATCATAGGCATTCCTACAGGGTTCTTCGCTCCGTTATCATATGATTTTGAGTCCATAGAGAACTTGATCACATGATAACCTGTCATGGCAACCTTTGTTATGATGTCAGGAACTACGTTCTTTCCGTCCATCTTATATGAAGGTCCACGGAAAATCTGAGCAAGACGGAGGTCTCTGTTTGTGAACTCATCCTTGAACTCTACGAGCTCATAGTTTTCCTTTGCAGTGAACGGAGTACCGTCAGCCATAAGGAACGAGAGCACGAAAGGACGTACACCACAGATACCGTTACCGTATGATGCCGAGTTGTAGAACCAGTTACCCTCTCCAAAGATCTCAGACTCTGCGTTTGCACAGATTGAAAGGATAGCCTCTTCAGTGCTTGGAGTCTCGTTGTAGAAGAGCTCTCTGTATGCACCTACAGTACCAGCACTTGTATTGAGTTTGAACTTGCCGCTGTTGATGACCAGGCCGGCAGCATCGATACACTCTCCATAAAGGTCATCAGCAGAGTAAGCCTCGCTTGTGATGCCGTGGTATTTGCGGAAAGATGCCTCGAAGAGACATACGCGTGACTTGAGAGCTGCAGCTGCATATTTTGAGATAAGAGAGTTGCCTGTCGACTCTCCCTGAATGTGCTCGTAAGCGAAATCAAGGTCGTCGATGATGTTCTTGATGATTACATCTCTGGAATCTCTATCCTTATACATATAGTCGATCTCATAGTTCTGGATCTGGTGATCGAACCATGGAACCTCACCATAAGTCTTGAGCTTATCATAGTAGAAATAAGCACGGAACCATCTCGCGATACCGAGGAAATGGTTTTTGGTAGCGGCATCAACTGTACATACATCTGACTTGAGTCCGTCGATGAAATAGTTGATCTTATGGAGATTACCCCAGCTCCAGCTGGTCGAAGTCTCCGCATTGTATGCTCCGTCAACGAAGAATGTGTTCATAGTCTTGCAAGAAGCATAGTCACATTTTCCGCTTTCCTGCTTGAAGATCGACTTTGTAGTAGGGAGCATGTCGTACAAAGAATACGAATAGGCTTTAAGACCGGCCTCAGATCCGAAGATCATCGCCTTGTCGGCCTTAACCTGCATATTCTCTGTAAGGTCACATCCTACAGACATTGCGGCACCAAGCACAACTGAGAGCAGAGATAAAATTCTTCTATTTATTTTCATGTCTGTTCTTTTAATAAGTGATAGTAATACCGAAGCTGAATGTTCTCATGGTAGGATAGTTGTGTCCTGATCCTCTACCGTCGTTAAGGTCCTTGTCCGAATCCTTGGTAAGAGTAAGAACATCAAAGTCCTTGGTCCACTTGTAGAGAGGAGACCATGTCCAGAGATTCTCTCCTGAGAAGTAAACACTCACATTTGAAAGATGAAGCTTCTTCATCCACTTCTTAGGAAGGTTGTAACCGAGCTGGACGTTCTTCAGTCTGATGTAAGCCACATTCTGGAGGTATCGTGTATTCGCATTGGCTCTTGCCATGTCGTTATATGCCGAATAAAGCGGGAGATATGCGTCAGGATTCTCCGGAGTCCAGTAGTTGCCGATCATCCAGTCAAGCGCATAGTTGTAAGGACGGTTGTACTGTCCCCAGAAAGGACACTCCTTGCCAGGATACCAGTCCTGCTTGCCCACACCCTGGAAGAATGCCGAAGCGAAGATGCCATTCCATGAACCGTTCAGGTTGAATGAGTAGATGTAACGAGGCTCTGAGTTACCGATGATTCTTCTGTCACCCGGGTCGTCAACTGTATTTGCACCTACGTCAATAGTATGGTTGTGGTTGAGGTCCTCGATCTTCATGTGACCAGGATATGTCGCATAGTCCTGAGAGATCGCTGCATATGTATTCTTATATCCGAGACCGTCGAAAGCAGCATCGATCTCCGCCTGATTCTGGAAGAGTCCGTTACATACAAATCCCCAGATCTGACCCACTTTCATTCCTGCGTAGTAGTCCGAGATCTTTCTTGTATCGTTGTTGTATCTGTCGATGATGCTGTAGTAATCAGCAAGAGTTGCCTTGATACCATAGTCGAACGGCTTTCCACCGAGGTTGAAACTATCGTTCCAGCTTACTGAGAGCTCCCATCCGTATGTACTCATGTCTGCGTAGTTGCCCTTAGGAGAGGTTGCACCGAATGTATCAGGAAGTGTAGGTCCTACGGTGTACATGTCAAGAGTTCTTCTGATGTAGTAGTCTGCCACAACAGAGAGTCTTCCACGGAAGAAGTCAGCGTCAACACCGACGTCAAATGTTCTTGATCTTTCCCAACCGATATTGTCTGGCACGATAGAAGGAGATGTTGTGGTACGGAGGTTTGCTGTTCCGTTGAGGTAGCGACCTGATGTACCCCAGCTGAATGCCTCAAGATAAGAATACGGGCTTACGTTACTGTTACCGAGCTCACCGAATGATGCACGTACCTTAAGGTTCTGGATAAAGTCCGGACTTACCTTCCACCAGTTCTCCTGAGACACACGCCATGCTGCAGAAACTGAAGGGAAGAAACCCCACTGTGCGTTGTTAGGGAACTTTGATGAACCGTCATAACGTCCGTTCACCTCGAGGAGGTAGCGGTCATCATAACCATAGTTGAGTCTGAAGAATGCACCCGCATATCTCCACTTCTCACCGCCGGAGCTTGTAGTGATGTCTTCACCGAGAGCGTGGTTGATGTGCTCCACGTCAGGAGTGATAAGACCGTTACGCTGGAAATATGTAGACTTATAAGTCTGCTGCTCGTAGTTGTAACCGAGGAGAGCCTTCACATTATGCTTTTCTGCGAATGTATCGTCATACTGAGCAAATGCATTGACAGCCATATAGTTTGTCAACTTGAGGGATTCCTTGATATAGTCACTTACCTCAGGTGTTCCGAGATAGATGATCTCACCTTCATATGCACTGTATGGAACTGCTGTTGACTTTCTTGTCTCAGTATAGTCCTTTGATCTGAAAGTGAAGTCACCGTTGAGAGTGAGCTTGTCCTTGAGGACAGATACCTTGAGGGCAGAAGTGCTCTTGAAAGTCTTGGTGATCCTGTTGAGGTAGTTGTTTCCTGTCACGAGACCTCCGATAGCCATCGCACCACCCTTGGTGAGAGTACCGTCTGGGTTGAATGCAGGAATAGAAGTATGTCCCTCGTCAACCATCGATCTCCAAACGACTCCACGTCCCTCCTCCTCTGAACCGAACGGATAGAAATACTTGTCGTGTGTATATTCCATGTTCTCTGTAAAGGTGAGCCAAGGAAGAATCTCAGCCTCTGCCTTTGAGCGGAGGTTCATTGTACGATATGTATCAGGAGTGAAGTTGAAAAGTCCTGAGTAGTCATAGACACGGCCTGAAGCATAGTACTTCACCTTGCCTGTCTGACCATTGAGCGAAATATTGTGAGACTGCGAGATGACCGCATCCTTGTAAAGGAGGTCATAGTAGTCCTCATTTCCGTAGTAGACATACTTACCGTCAGAGTTGACTGTAGTCTCTACAGGATTGCCCGCCTTGTTTCTCTCCCTGAAGTTGTTCAGCCATGCTGTAGTGAACTCCTGGCTCTTGTTGATACCTGTAGGGTCTGAGTGACGGTTGTTATACCATGACTCGTAGAAAAGGCTTGCATATACATATCCGTCTGTAACCACGTCAGGAATAGCTGTAGGCTCCTGAACTGAAACATTACCCGAATACGAGATATTAAACTTTCCACCGTCAGTATTAGGTGACTTGGTGGTGATCAGAACCACACCGTATGGAGCGCGTGATCCGTAGATTGCAGCAGAAGCGGCATCCTTGAGGACTGAAACGCTCTCGATATCGTTAGGGTTGAGCATGGCAGGGTCGCCTTCCACACCATCGATGAGGATGAGGGCGCTACCGCCGGCTCCGATCGAAGTCCTACCGCGGACATTGAAGCTTGACGAAGCATTCGGCTTACCGTCATTAAGCGAGATGTTGAGGTTAGGAACCGCACCCTGAAGCATCTGAGTAGTGTTGGCAACCGGTCTGTTCTCGAACTGCTCCGATGACACCTGGTCAACTGCACCCGAGAGGTTAGCCTTCTTTACTGAACCATAACCGACAACTACGGTCTCCTCGAGGAATTCTGCAGAGACCTTCATTGCGATTCTCAGATTTGCATTTTCCGCGGCAACTGTAAGGGTCTGGTCTTCGTAACCGATGCAGGAAACGACTACAACAGATCCTTTAGGGACGTCCAGGCTGAAAAGTCCGTCAAGGTCTGTGATAGTACCCTGAGCTGTTCCCTGAACCATGATTGACGCACCGATAAGAGGTTCGGAAGTTACCGCATCCACGACAGCTCCCGAAATCTTAAGGCCATCATCCCCCGCCCACGCATTTGCCGTAAATGCGAGACAACAGAGAACCACAGCAGCGGCCCTCTGCATCAAAAGAGATAATTTGTTAATCATAAGTAATATAAAGTTAGTGTTGTTCATTATTGTCTGAGGCTGATATCACGGATGCAATTTTAATTCATTATCGCCAAACCGAGTTATCATTTAACGCCAAAGAATAACAAAAGACCCCCTATTTGCCACTTCTTTCAGAAGTATTCCCATAGCACGGACCCATTTTACGACAGCAATTTATCAATTTGCGCCAGCGTTGTCGGAAAATAAACACCGAATACAAAAAATAACATTAACTTTACACGACATTAAGACTGATACCATGAAACGCATTATAGCCCTGGTTCTGATTGGAGCCACACTTCTTCCATTTATATCCGAAGGCAAACGAATCAAGACCATTTCATCCAAGGACGGCATATCAAACAACGCCATTCTGTCCATGCATCAGAACAGCCTTGGACATCTGTACCTTGGAACCATGGATGGACTGAACGTCTGGGACGGACACTCCATGAAGGTATTCACATCTGCAGACGGAAAGAACTACTTCTATGGAAACAAGGTCCGTCACATAGTCCCGGGAAAGGAGAGAAACCTTTTCCTTCTGACCACATATGGACTTGCACGACTTGACATGATCACACGCGAGGTGAAATTCTTCAACGAACTCGCCTTCAATGACATCTTCACCATAACAGAGGATGAAAACATTTTCTCCATCAGCAGCCACAACGAACTTCAATACCTGAACATCGAGACATCCGAACTGACCACATATCCGGGAGCAGCAATAAAGAACGATGAGGAATGCCACAGGATGTCCATCATGGAAGACGGCAGACTCTGCATCTTCACAAGCAGGAACATCTATCTCATCTCCATAAGCTACGATGAGACACCGACTGTGCGCAAGACAGAATGCCTGAATATTCCTTGTAAATATGTAGCACCGAGATATAAGGGTTTTTACCACTTTCTTATAACCGAAGACAACACCTTAAGCCGCTTTGACAGGAGAAACGGCTCGCTTGAGACAATATCAGACATCGAATCCGATATCCTTGAAGAAGATCAGGTAACAGGCATCATTCCTTTGGAAAGTCACTGGGTTTTCGGTTTCCGAGGCAGCGGAGTGAAGACACTGGCACACGGCAGCAAGAAACTCGAAGACACCGATATCAACAGCAGTGTCCTTTCCCTGATACCCGACAAGAAGCAGCCTATCGTCTGGGTCGGTACAGACTGTAACGGTCTTATAAGATGGAGCAACTCTACCACAGATATTTCATGTGTGACATTCGAGCAGCTGCCATATTCCATAAAAACGCCAGTCAGGAGCATCTATCTGGACAAGGAGGACAACCTCTGGTTCGGAACAAAGGGTGATGGCCTGTTCAGGATCAGAAACTTCTCCAGAAACACCGGCTTCGACACATCCAACACAGAAAGATACACCAAGGCAGACAGCCCGATTCTGCACAACTGCGTATACTCCATTTCCGAAAGCGGTTCAGACTTGTTCTGGATAGGAACCGACGGATGCGGACTGAACTACTATTCGCACAACAGCAGAAAGATAGGAGTGGTCAAGGGCAGCAGTCTGATATCACAAGTCCACTGCATCATTGAGCAGAACGACTCCACGCTCTGGGTTTCAACAGATGGAAAGGGATGCTACAGATGCCGGTTCGAGATACGCAACAATATTCCGGTCATAACTGATATAAAGGAAATCGGTTTCATTGAGCCGTTCAACTCCAGGACTCCAATATATTCGATGGCTCTGCAGAACGACACGACTCTCTGGTTCTGCAGCCGAGGAAACGGCGTGCTTTCCTATGACATAAAGACCGAAAAATCCCAGATAGTCCAGTTCCCCACAGACGAGGGACACGCAGCAAACGAAACTTTCTTCGTAACAAAGACGGAAGACATGCTGTTCGCCACTGGAAATGGCGTTGCTGTACACTCACCCCACAAGGATTCTACCTACATGCTGAACTATGTCCCAAGGAAGGCAATACATGCAATCCTGCCCGACGGTGATGGAAACCTCTGGATAACAACAAATTCCGGTGTGATATCTCTGGACGGAAACTTCAACTACCGCACATCGTTCAACATGTCATCAGGAATAGAAGTGCTTGAATACTCTGATGGAGCGTGCTGCTATAATGAACATAATAATACCATGTTCTTCGGAGGCATCAACGGATTCACCATAGTCAGAGGAGGCTCAGAGATTCCGGAAGATACCGTTCAATACATTCCAGAAATACATATAACAGACTTTATCCAGAACAACGAGCGTTCCCATATAAGCCTTAAGATGAAGAAAGGCAGGCTTGAAGTACCATACTCGAAGTCAATCTTCGCTATTGGATTCTCTGTTGTCGACAACCTTCATTACCCCGACTACAAATTCAGCTACAAGGTTGACGGACACAATCAGGAATGGAGGAGGAACAACAGCAATATCATCTACCTTCCCCCTCTTGCACCGGGCAGATACACCCTCAAGATCAAGTATCTGAACCAGGCGACAATGTATGAAAGCGAGGAACATTGCCTTCCTATATATATAGTACCTCCGATTTTTAAGCGCTGGTGGGCAAAAATCATATATGTCCTGCTCTGTCTGCTCATCATATGCCAGATAATAACCTACACAAGGGCAAAATACGCATCGATGCGGGAAAAGCTCAAGAGACAATACAAGAAGGAAATCCTCAAGGTAAAGAACGAGACTATCGAATCCATAACTGACGAGCTGTCTCTGCAGATAACATTCATGCTCGGACTCTGCCAGCAGATACGAACACTTACTTCAAACAAGCCGGAAGTTGCCGGCAAGGTAAATCTTGTGGAATACAATATCTCAAAAATCAACAAGATCCTTCACCTGTTCAACGAATACAAGGGAATCACCGAGAACACCTCTGGTGAAGTCACCCTGATTGATGTGGGCCATACGGTAAACGAACTGCTGGAAATCATGAAGTCCGGCACCCAGTTCAGGGACGTGAAGGTATTCCATGATATAGAAAAAGGTATAGTCATCTCCATAAACAAGGAGGCATTCTTCACAATATTCAATACCCTTGCCAACAAGATGATATCAATGTGTTCCGGTAAGAAGGAACTGCATCTGAAGATTTCAAGAACAGAAGGAGGGGAAGTCGGAATCACCATGTCGGCAACTGTTGCTGAAGCCGCATACGAAGAGGCAATCACCAGATTGGAGAGCCAGCGATCCCTGTCACTGCTCAATGCAGAGGAAAACTACGAGAATATGCGTAATTTTGAGTTTATTCTCTGCAGTAAACTCGTGGATGAAATGAAGGGAAGATTCCAATACGGATATGACAGGGGAAACGGAAGAATGACGATACAGGCCATGCTGCCATATCAGAGTATTACGGGAAACAACATCCTTCCGGTCATTTCGCCCATATCTGAAGACATCAATACCCTGGTGGATAACCGTATCCCTGAACGCTCGGTAATCAGGCCTCACCTGAAGAGAATCTCCATCATAAGCAACAACAAGGAGGTTACATCATTCCTTGACTATTTCCTTTCGGAAAACTACAACATAGACATCTACCCGGACAATGAATCCGCTCTGACAAACTGCAAAGGTCATATGCCTGCGGCAATAATATATGACATCACCTCCATAAACGGAAGATTTGCCGACTTCATGGAAAGGGTAAAGGAAAACAAGATCACAGGACAGATTCCTGTAGTGACCTTGACGTCATCGCTCCAGATTAGCGAACGAGAGGAATGTACAAAACTTGGAGCCGACCTGTGCATCACCTTCCCGTTCAACATGGAATACCTGCAGTCTGCCCTTGAGAAGATTCTTCATAAACGGGAAAGCATTGCAGAGTACTACAAATCCCCTATCAGTTCCTATGTCATGAATGAAGGTAAATTCATACATAAGGACGAACAGGACTTCATCAACTGCCTGTTCACCATAATAGAGGACAACATATCCAACCCAGAACTCTGTGCAGGCATGATAGCCAAGCAGATGGGCATAAGCGAAAGGGGCATCTACAGAAAGATAGAGAGCCTCACAGACAAGACCCTTCTTCAGATAATCAGAGAGTCACGCATCGAACTTGCATCAAAGCTCCTGGTTTCATCAAAACTGACAATTGACGAGATCATGTACAAGTCCGGATACAACAACAGAAGTTCCTTCCACAGAAACTTCAAGGAACTGAAAGGAATGGCTCCGAAAGATTACAGAAACAGTGTAAAGAACAATATCAACCAGTACATATAACTATGAAGATAATCCATTCACTGCTAGCAGGCCTGTGTCTCATTCTGGCATCGTCCTGCAATCAACCTGTAAAGGAAAATGAAATGAAAAACGAAGTTATTGAAAACATGATGGGCCGCCGAAGCATCCGCAACTATAAGGCAGAGACTGTGGACAGAGAGACATTGACAAAGATCATGGAGTGCGGAGTTAACGCACCGAACGGACAGAACAAACAGTCATGGGAAGTGCGTATTGTCGATAAGCCGGGGATTCTGAACGAAATGTCTGAAGCAATGGCCGCATCCCACCCCGACACACCATTTGCCAAGGAATGCTTCAGGGGCGCCCCGGTGATGGTATTCATCGCACGTGACCCATCTTACGATTTTTCCGCATACGACTGCGGACTTCTTGCACAGAACATCATGCTCTCGGCATGGTCACTTGGGGTAGGATCTGTGTGTCTTGGAAGTCCAGTACGTTTCCTGACCGACAACGATATCTGCAAGCCATATGTAGAAAGACTCGGTTTTTCTGATGAATACGAATTCTGCCTGTGTGTAGGCCTGGGCTATGCCGACGAAGCACCTGAGGCAAAACCACGCGACATGGGCAAGGTTGCCTTCATAGACTAGGTACGTAAAAATGAAACATCCGGCGCATCTTCAGAAGATCGTGCCGGATGAATCATAACCCTATTATTAACAACTAAACTAACCTTGACCGAACTTTTGCAAACCTCGTGCCAAAGTCGGTTTCGGTAGATAAAAATGTATTCGTATCTTTGCATGATATGAAAAGAGCGCTGATTATAACATATTACTGGCCTCCGATCGGCGGATCTGGAGTGCAGAGATGGGTAAAGTTCGCAAAATACCTTCCATCGGAAGGTTGGCAGCCTGTAGTTTATACTCCGGAAAACCCGGACCTCTTCTCTATTGACGAATCACTCCTGAAGGATATACCTCAGGAAGCTGAAATCATCAAAAAACGCATCTTCGAACCATACGGAATATATCGTAAGCTCACAGGCAGCAAGGGACAGATCAAGGTTGAAGCAAATCCGGGCAACGGGGGCAAGAGATCTGTCCTCAAAAAAATCTCAATGTGGATAAGAGGTAACTTCTTCATGCCTGACCCACGTTGTTTCTGGATCAATCCGTCCGTAAGATATCTCAAGAAATACCTCAAGGAACACCCGGTAGACATCATCATCAGCACTGGCCCGCCGCAGTCCATGCACCTTATCGCACGCAAGGTATCTCTCGCTACAGGCATTCCATGGATTGCGGATTTCAGAGACCCATGGACCAAAATATTCTATTTCAAGCATCTCAAATTAAGCAAGTGGGCAGAGAAAAAGCATCATAAACTTGAGCAGAGCGTTCTTGATGATGCGACTGCCATAGTTGCGGTGTCTCCGCTTGTTCAGAAGGATTTCGAACAGATGACATCCACTCCGGTCCATCTTGTCACCAACGGATATGACGAAAGCGACTACATGACCCCGGTAGAGGCAGACGATAAATTCAATATCGTACACACCGGCCTTCTTACAGCCGACGGCAATCCTGTAACTCTTTGGAATGCACTCGGAGAGAAATGTCGCGAGGACAAGGAATTCGCAGAGAATTTCCACCTTACACTTGCCGGAAAGACCGATACAAAGGTGCTCGAAAGCATAAAGGCCGCAGGTCTGGAAACCCACCTCACCGACCTCGGATATATCAATCACGACAAGGCGGTACAGGAGCAGAGAAAGGCTTCGATACTCATTCTCCCGATCAGAGAGGAGCCTGAAACTAAGGCGATCCTTCCAGGCAAACTGTTTGAATACCTCGCAGCTCAGAGACCTATTCTCGGAGTAGGAACACGTGAGGGTGCGATGGCTACACTGCTGCAGGAAACCAGAGCAGGAAAGATTTTTGACTGGAACGACACCAAGGATATAAAGGAATATATAGATAACTGCTGGACAGCTTTCCTTGCCGGGACTCTCGAGACTGAGGCAACTGACATCGAAAGGTTCTCCAGAAGGAGCATAACGCGAAACATGGTGGACCTGTTTGAAAAACTGCGTCACCAAAGCATCTGACTACCAATCAGTTAACAGTTCGAGGGTGGTCAAAATAACCCACCCTCGAACATTTAAACACATGAATATCAACAAGTTATCTGACGCTCACATGAACAAGACATTTTTGAAGAATATCGGAATATATGCGGGTATCGTACTCCTGCTTGCAGGCATTGCATACAGCTTCGTGCCGCAGGTGCTGGACGGAAAGATCGTCAACCAGAGCGATATCGCGGGATGGAAAGGAATGGCCCACGAGGCATTGGAACACAATAAGGCAAACCCCGACGACCCTACTGCATGGACAGGTTCTATGTTCGGAGGTATGCCTACCACTGCCATCACCGACGACTTCGAGGGAGACTGGACAAAGCCTCTCTACAGACTTATCATGTTTGGCAAGCGTCCGGGCAGTTATCTCTTCGTGACCCTCCTCGGAGCATTCCTTCTGATGATCTCGATGGGAATGAGCAAGGTGCTCGCGATTGCCGGAGCTGTTGCAGTTGCCTTCTGCGCATACAACATGCAGATCATCCAGGTCGGCCACAACACAAAGATGCAGGCGATCGCCTTCTTCCCTTGGGTTCTCGCCGGAGTCATATTCACATACAGGTCGGCGCTCTCCGGCAAGAAATGGTTGCCTAAGACCGTGCTCGGAGCTGTTCTCTTCGCACTCGCCCTCAGCATGCAGATCAAGGCCAACCACATCCAGATCACATATTACCTTGCCATTGTAATATTCGTGTATGCAATCGCGCTGCTGATCTACGTATGGAAGAACGAGAAGGCACAGCTCAGGAATTTCTTCGCAGCCTCGGCACTGCTTCTGGTCATCGGATGCATCGGTATCGCAACCAACGCCAACAAACTCATCCCTACATACGAGTACACTCCATACACCATGAGAGGCGGCTCGGAACTTTCCGCCGACAGCGACAGCCATAACTCCAAAGGTCTTGACCTTGACTATGCCACAGCATGGTCGTACGGTATCAATGAAATGCCCAACCTTCTGATTCCTAACTTCAACGGAGGAGCGTCTGCTGGTGAGCTGGATATGGATTCGGAGACAGGAAAACTCCTTAAAAGATACGGTCAGCCTAACCTTCGCCAGACCTTGAAACAGATGCCTCTCTACTGGGGACCTCAGCCTTTCACCGCGGGTCCTATGTATATGGGAGCCATCACCATCTTCCTCTTCGTGCTCGGTCTCATCCTCTGCAAGGGCCGCGAGAAATGGTGGGTACTTGCAGCAACTGTAATAGCAGTGCTCCTGTCTTGGGGCAACCACTTCATGTGGTTCACAAAGCTTTGGTTCGACTACGCACCGTTCTACAACAAGTTCAGAACGGTATCAATGTCGCTCATCGTCCTTCAGGTGACTCTCCCTCTGCTCGGATTCTATGCACTTGACAGAATCCTGAAAGGCGGATACGAGAAGCCGAAACTTATGAAGGCCGGATACATAGCATACGGAGTTACTGCAGGATTCTGCCTTCTCTGCACCCTGATTCCAGGAATCGCCGGCACATTCACAGGAAGCGTCGACGCCGGTCAGGCAGACGTCCTTGTCGAGACCCTTATGATCGACAGAATAGGCCTTCTCAAGGCTGACGCAATAAGATCGTTCGTTCTCATCACCATCTGCTTCGCCCTTATCATCTGGGCAGTCAAAGGCAAGGAGACCGAAAGCGGACACAAGACTCTGGCAGTAGGTGCAGCAATCGCATTGATCGTTCTCTTCGACATGTTCAGCGTAGGTAAGAGATACCTCAACAGCGACCACTTCATCACTCCTAAGAACTTCGAGGCACAGTACGAGCCACGTCAGGTCGACCTTATGCTTTTCGAGGACGAGGACCCTAATTTCAGGGTGCTTGATATCAGCGTGAACACATTCAACAGCTCACTCCCAAGCTACCACCACAAGACAATCGGCGGATACAGTCCTGTAAAACTCCAGAGATACCAGGACCTCATCGAAAAGTACATCACAGCGGAAATCCGCAGCGTATTCGACGTTGTAGGCAAGTCCGAGACCATCATGGACGTATATGAGGGATTGCCTTTCCTCAAGATCACATCCCTGCTCAACGGCAAATACATCATCCTCGGCGGAGAATATCCTCCGATCGAAAACAGATATGCAATGGGCAATTGCTGGTTCGTGGATTCATTTGCAGATGCACAGACTCCGGACGAGGAGATCGCCCTCATCGGATATGCGGATCTCGACAAGGTGGCAGTAATCGGAAAGGATTTCAAGGACGCCGTAGCATCGGTAACCCCTGGCGAGTCAAACGGAGCGGAAATCGCCCTCACACACTACGCCCCTAACGAACTCCGTTACACCTTCTCTACAGACAGCGACCGCGCTGCAATCTTCAGCGAAATCTTCTACCCTAAGGGTTGGAAGGCATGGATAGAACCGAAAGGAGCATACGGAGAGGTGAAGAACGGCCACTACAGACCGACAGCCCAGGCCAAGCCGCTTGAACTGTTCAGGGCAGACTGGATCCTCCGCGGAGCTGTAGTCCCTGCAGGTGAAGGCGAGATAATAATGCGCTTCGAACCGGACTCATACCAGAAGAGCGCGACCATATCACGCATCTGCTCAATCGCCCTTCTTCTCATGCTCATCCTCGCAGTCGCAGGGATGCTTGTTCCGGCATGCAGCAAAAACCAACGTGGCGCCTAAACACCTGAGTGTCAGCAATATACTGAAAGGCGATGCCCCGAAAACAGGGCATCGCCTTTTCTTAACTCACTGATGTATAGGTCATTAGGTGCCACGCGCATCGATTAAAGAAGTCCGGAAACAAACACTGCGAGGACTGCAACCGGAGCGATGTAGCGGATAAGAACCCAGAGCACTCCGAAGATCTTAGCATTTGTGCTGAGTGTACCGCCGTTGGTGAATTCGTCGTAGATGTCTGTCTTCTTAAGTCTCCAGCCCACGAACAGCACTGTAAGCAGACTTCCGAGGGTCATAAGGACATTCGAAGAAAGATTGTCGAAGAAGTCGAAGATTGATCTATCGAATATCTTCACGTCTGAAAGCGGACCGAATGAGAGCGAACACAGGGTTCCGAAAGTCCAGCACACTGTAAACACAATCGCACAAGCCAAGGTACGTGGCAGATGTCTTTCCTCAACAAGATAAGCCACTCCCACCTCGAACATCGAGATTGACGACGTGATAGCCGCCACGAGAAGGGCCATGAAGAAAAGCAGGGCCACAAGACCGCCCGCCGGCATCTGAGAGAACACGTAAGGGAGTGTCTCAAACACAAGACCGGGGCCGGACTGCGGATTGAGACCGAAGGCAAACACTGCCGGCATCACAGCAATACCTGCAACCATAGCGAAAGAAAGGTCGGAAACTGCTGTAGCGACGCTCTGGAACATCACATTCTCCGTTTTGCTGACATATGACGCATAGGTCATGATGGTACCGAAGCCCAAAGAAAGCGAGAAGAACGCCTGTCCGAGAGCAGCGGCGCAAGCCTTCGCATCAATTTTCGAAAAATCAGGATTGAAGAGATAGTCCAATCCGGCCTTTGCTCCGGGAAGTGTCATTGAATACACAGCGATTCCAAGTACAATCACAAACAGCAACGGCATCATGATCTTGCTGAACTTCTCGATACCGCCCTTGATTCCCGCTGCCACGATCACTGCAGTAGCAAGCAGGAATATGGTATGTCCCACGAGCGGAAGCCATGGAGAAGATACGTAATCCGAGAATATCGTACTCATTGCCGACAAGGTCTCCCCTTTTGTAAACTCAAAGGTGACTGCCTTGAAAAGATACTGCACAGACCATCCTCCCACGACACTGTAGTACGATGTCACAATCAGAGGGACGAGGACTGTCATAACTCCCACATATTTCCATCCGGAGCCTCCCGAGAGGTCACGGAATGCGGAATATGCATTTTCCTGACTTCTTCTTCCTACGACGAATTCGCAGATGAAGATAGGAAGACAGATGATGAAACTCATCAGGACATATATGATGATGAAGGCTGCTCCACCGTTCTCTCCTACGAGATACGGGAAGCGCCAGAGATTACCAAGACCTACAGCAGAACCGGCCAAGGCTACAAGAGCACCGAATCTGCTGCCAAAACTATCACGTGCCATATAGAAATTAAAACAGTTTCTTACTTTCTAAGATATTCTACAAACTCGAATGTATAACCTGTCTCCTCATCGGTGAAGAGTTCGGAACGGTCTGCAACTGTCCAGACCTGAGGATCGATCGGAGGGAAGAAAGTATCCGCATCCTCGATTACTGTATGTACATGGGTCACGACAAGTCTGTCAGCCAGCTCAAGAGCCTGAGCATAGATCTGACCGCCGCCCATTACGAAGCATTTTTCAAGATTGGTGGACTCTGCGGTTGCAAAAGCCTCTTCCAGCGAACCCACGACCTCTACATCCTCTCCTGTTGTAAAGCCACGGGACACAACCACGTTCACTCGGCCGGGAAGGGCTCGTCCGATGGATTCGAATGTCTTACGGCCCATGATCACAGGCCACCCGAGGGTGGTACGCCTAAAGAACCGCAAGTCCTCGGAAATATGCCAGAGCAGCTCATTGTTCCTGCCGATGGCATTGTTGTCCGATATCGCTACAATGATATTTTTCTGCATTTGATAAGTTCGTTTAGTTCAGATTAGACAGCTACAGGTGCGGGGATGCGTGGATAAGGATCGTAATCTACAAGTTCGAAGTCCTCATATTTGAAGTCGAAGATGCTCTTGACTTCAGGATTGATCTTCATCTTCGGAAGCTTGCGCGGCTCACGGCTGAGCTGCAATGCCACCTGCTCGAAGTGGTTTGTGTAGATATGTGTATCGCCTGTAGTATGTACGAATTCGCCTGGCTGAAGACCGCAGACCTGGGCGATCATCATGGTCAGGAGGGCATATGAAGCAATATTGAACGGCACGCCGAGGAAGACGTCCGCACTGCGCTGATAAAGCTGGCATGAGAGTTTACCGTCAGCCACATAGAACTGGAAAAGCGAGTGGCATGGAGGCAAAGCCATCTTCTCGACCTCTGCAACATTCCAAGCAGAAACAATCATACGACGTGAATCCGGACTGTTTTTGATCTGGTTCACGACATTCGCCAACTGGTCTATTGTACCGCCTTCAGGAGTAGGCCAGCTACGCCACTGATGTCCGTACACCGGTCCGAGATCGCCATTCTCATCTGCCCACTCATCCCAGATGGTCACACCGTTATCCTTGAGATACTTGATATTTGTATCTCCGGCAATGAACCACAGAAGCTCATGGATGATGGATTTGAGATGAACCTTCTTTGTAGTAAGCAAAGGGAAACCCTCACTGAGATCATATCTCATCTGGTATCCGAATACACTCTGTGTTCCGGTGCCGGTACGGTCGCTTTTCATTGTTCCGTTTTCACGGATATGTCGTAATAGGTCTAAATACTGCTTCATGATTGTTTCTTTTCGTGCACTGCCCACAAATTTACTTTATTTATTGTATTCTCCAAAATTGATGGGAGCAGCAGATCACATAACACAATTTGCTTTGCCATTGATGCACCTCTTTTGTTGGACGTTGATGCCTAGAAGAAGTGACCACTTTTATGAGACAGTTTGATTTTCTATGACAATTCTGCGGTCCTAGGCACAAAGCAAGTGGAGCGAGCCGTCGGCGTAGCTCGCGCAGCTTGCCTTGAACCGCTGGCAAGGCGTATACGCCAGCGGTGGTGCCTGACGACTGGTTTGCTCTTGAGAGCTGTATCCAGTTTGAACATAAAGTAGATACAGGTGTCTCAAGACTCGTTGTTTGACATTTTTTTGGGAGAGCTGTGTCCAGTTAGAGCTGTTTCAAGGTACAGATCTCTACCTGGATTGGTTACGATCAATAAATCTGCATATTTCTTGATCGTAACTCGTCAAAATACCCATTTTACACGTATTTTGGCAGAAAATCGGCTTCAGGATCAAAAAAATGGCTGTTTTCTTGATCGTAACAGTATGAACCTGAAGGCTGTTGTCAAATGGCAAACCTTAAAGCACGCAGAAGTTAAATATGAGACTCTTAATAGGGTTTTGTGTGCCTTAAGGTTTTGAGGTAAGGATATGAGGGTCCAGTAAGTGGAGAAGTTCAGTCTTGCACGCACCGCGGCTGGCGAAAACGCCTGGCCAGCCGCTCGAGACAGGCTGCGCAAGCTTCGCCCAAGGGCTTGCTCAGCCTGCCTCGCGCTTTCGGAGTGCGTGTCTGGCCAACCCGATACTCGAGGCCAAGTGCCACTGAAGCCCCAGATTGAAGGTTGCATCGAGTAATCTGTCATTCACACATACAGATTACTCGACCCAAAGTCCATTTGGAGCCCTGTAATGCATGTTGGGTCGAGTAACGGGTTGGCAGCCGACTTTAATATCCATAGCCCCCCTAAAGGAAACAGGCCGCCAGGAACTGTGGCATCTAACACTTTGATCCTTAGCGAATTGCTTAGAATCGATGCCCCACTGAAGGGGAATCGCCTTTTAATAATATCCTAATACTCAGTGGTTTAGGCGCCATGTCATCTGTCCGAACTGATGTGCACGCACCGCGGCTGGCGAAAACGCCTGGCCAGCCGCTCGACACCGACTGCGCAAGCTACGCCCAAGGGCTTGCTCCGCCGGTGTCGTGCTTCTGCAGAAACTTCTGAGCGCAGGTTAACGGGAAATCAAGTACCGCTCAAACCACCATATATCAGCAAGGCAGTGCTGTCCACAATCACAAGAGACCAAGAAGCCAAAAGGCAAGAATTCCAGAGAGATAACCGGCACAGGCTATCCACGAGAAATTACGGAGATACCAGCCGAACGAGATATTCTGAAGGCCCATCACAACCACTCCCGCAGCCGAGCCTATAATAAGCATACTGCCTCCGATTCCGGCACAATAGGCAAGCAGGAACCAGAAATCATGGTCCGTTGCATATGTTGTCAGATCATACATTCCCATACAGCTGGCCACCAAAGGAACATTGTCCACGACTGCCGAGAAAAATCCGATGACAGTGGTAACGATGTACGGATTTCCGTCAGAGGCAGTATCGAGATACGCTCCCAGCTGTTTAAGCACGCCGGTTTCAGACAAGGCAGCGACTGCTGTCAATATGCCGAGGAAGAAAAGAATGGTGCTGATATCTATCTTGTGAAGCAGAGCCGATACATCCGACAGACGGTGCTGCGGAATATCCTTGTACTTGCTCTGCTTGAATATGAACTCCGTCACGATCCAAAGCAGTGACAATATCAGCAGGATTCCCATAAACGGAGGCAATCCGGTAAGGAAGCGGAACACAGGCACGAAAAGAAGGCCACCTACACCTGTTATAAATACAATCCACCGTTCTGCTGCCGTTGTCTCAAGATTTGTCTTGCAACAGTCCAATCCCACCGTCGCCACCTCCGGCATTTTTCCCTTCAGGAACGCACCGGCAATAAGCACCGGCACAACTACCGACACCAGTGACGGAACAAACAGACTCCTCAGCACTCCAAAGGTGGATATATGACCCTTGACCCATAGCATGATTGTCGTCACATCACCGATAGGCGAAAACGCACCTCCGCTGTTTGCCGCCAGAATCACTATCGAAGAATACAGAAACTTGTCGCGCCCGTCATCTATGAGCTTATTCAGCACCATTATCATTACGATTGCCGTAGTCATATTGTCCAGTACAGCAGACAGGAAGAATGTCATGAATGCAAGCTTCCAGAGCAATACCTTCTTCGTGCCGGAATGCAGCTTTGTCCGGACAAAGTCGAAGCCGCCGTTCGTATCCACGACTTCGACAATCACCATCGCACCTAAAAGAAAAAACAGGATTTCAGACGTCTCTCCGAGAGTCTGCGTGAAGGCAGATACATTCTCGGCAGAGGCTCCGAAACCCATATAGAACAATGTCCAGCACAGGACAGCCATCAACAACGAAACTGCCGTCTTGCTGATACGGGTCACGTTCTCCAACGCGATAAGAACGTAACCCACAATGAAAACAAAAACAATTGCGGTCGTCATAACCTGTCTTTCAGTTACGACGACCGCACAATCAAAATCAGCGCCAACTATTTCACTCCAAAGGCGAAGATGATAGCCTGCTCGTAGAGTTCACCCGGGCGGAGGACAGGAGACGGATAGTCTGCCTTGTTAGGGGCGTCCGGGAAGTTCTGGCACTCGATGGCCACACCGTCATAGTCGTTATAGTTTCGTCCGCATTTGGCCACAGGACTGTCTGCAAGCCAGTTTCCGGTATAGATCTGCACGCCCGGCTGGGTTGTATACACATTGAGTACACGTCCGCTTTCCGGGGAATACAGTTCGGCCGCCTCCTGGATCTGACCCGGCTCATAACCGTCGATAACCCAGCAGTTGTCATAACCCTTTCCGTAGTTCAATGCCGGAAAATCCGCCTTGATCTCAGCTCCGATTACCTTTTCGTTTACAAAGTCCATCGGTGTGCCCGCAACCGGTTCGCTTTCGCCTACAGGAATCAGCGAATCCGATGTAGGGAGGTACTCGGAAGCATTCAGACGGAGAACATGACCGAGAATATCACCGTTTCCTTCTCCGTTGAGGTTGAAATATGCGTGGTTTGTAAGATTTATCACTGTAGGAGCATCGGACTCTGCCGTAAGTGTAAGACGAATCTCATTCTCCTCTGTCCACTCATAACGTGCAACGGCCTTCACGGCACCGGGATAACCCATTTCGCCATCCTCGGAATAATACAGGAACTCCACACCTCCTTCATGTTCACGAGACTCCCAAACCTTGTTCTGAAATCCGTCTGGTCCTCCATGAAGATGATTAGGGCCATTGTTCACCGGCAAGGTGTATTCCACACCGTCAAGTTCGAACTTACCGAGCGCTATACGGTTCGCATATCGTCCGGGTATCTTTCCTGCACAAGGGCCGTCTGCGAAATAACTTGCTGCTTCCGGATAACCAAGGGCAACATCCGCCATTACACCGTTCTTATCAGGAACAATGACAGACACCACTCCCGCTCCTACGCTTGACAGCTGCACCGACGCACCGCTTTCATTCTTCAAAGTATAAAGATATATCTCCTTGCCGCAAGGGGATGTTCCCCAAAGTTCCTTTATAATTTTCATTTCCAGATAGTTTAGATGTTAATGCATGTAATGCTCAAATTTAATTCTTTTTCAAGAAAGAACAATTAGAGATTTTCAATCACCGCCTTCATTTCCTCATAGGTAGGATTAGCGGGAATATCAGTGAAGATGGCTTTTATAAGGCCATCTTTATTTATATAGACTCTTGGAACCCTCGTCTTTGCAAATAGTTCATATATCCTGCGGTCGGATTGTGCTGAGAACGGCATCGTAAGTCCTTCCGCCGCCCAATATTCATAAATATCAGCCTCCCCTTCTTCACGGGATATCACTGCAAAGTCAACCCCTTTAGGAGCAAATTCATCATAGAGTTTCTGCACATGCGGCAGCGTCTCTCGGCAATCCGGACACCCCGTTGTAAAGAACATTATACAGGAAACGCCTTCGCTGAGCTGCTTCGTGCCGGCTTCTGTGCCGTCATTCATGTTCACGGCGAACTCCGGAAGGCGGTCGCCTACCTTGAGATCGACACCGCTCTCCTTATCTTTGATGCATGACGCACACAGGAGCGCCACAGAAAAAAACATCGCACAAAGACGCTTCATAACTACTGCCCGGCTATTCTGTTCAAAAATTCAAAGACTCTCTGTTCCGGAGCATCTTTCATTATGACAGTCTTGTCTCTGTCAAGAAGGTAAAGCGACGGTATTGCACGGACATTATAAAGTCGCTCACCTCTGATCACCATGTCCGGATCGAATCCGTTATACCATTTCTCAGGATATATAGGCATGTATGAACGCCATGCCTCGATATCCTCATCTATGTAGATGTTAAGCACCGACATCACTCCGCTCCCGATGAGCTGAGATATGACAGGGTCGCCGTTCAACACGTCTATGATTCCCTTACATGCGGTACATCCGGGATTGCTGAAGAAAAGCAATGTCAGTTCTGACTTTATGCCATATAATGTATGCATCCTTCCACGGGCATCCGCAAATCTGAAATCCGCGGCCTTTGTGCCTACCCTGTTAAGCGCAGCCAGTCTCGCCTCCCTGGCGTATTTCTCCTTCATGACATCATCCACGAATTCAGAAGAAGCCAGACGGGAAGCATAGAAGGCATACTGATCCTCATTTCTGAACGGAGAGTTCGGATCATAAAGATACTTCACAACAAGGTCTGTAAATGTCTCGAATACATTTGATGAGGTATCCTTCTTTTCACATGCAGCTGCCCTGTCGTACAGACGTGCAAGAGACTTTCCGGCAACTGACATATCCACCATACCGAGAAGATTGACCCAGTTCGAGAACTTCTGCTCTACCTCATCATATCCTACACCGCTCACCAGCGTGGAATCACACGGATATTCCCTTGAAGGATCTGTAATGCCGTCCCACCAGCGGACGGCCATATATTCCACCTTGTCATTGACATTCTCTATCATTGCAGGTGGCGCCACATCAGGAAAAGGCAGAGCTGTAAACTGCTCTGCCTTCCTGTTACCCGCGCATCCTGCCATCAACAGGCAGGATACACATATGATGATATTTCTAATATTCATTCTTCTGTTTTGAAGCCTGCGAAATATTGATCATGAAGTCACCGATTTTCTCAAGTTCAGAAAGAACGTCCATGTAGTAAACACCTGTGAGATAGTTGTAGCTGTTGTTCTCGATGTTCACGATATGCTCCTCGCGAAGATGATTACGACACTCGTTGATGTTGTATTCGCAGTTTTCCGCATTTGTAATATCCACGAGATTCTTCTTGTTTCTGAGGTTCTCGATCATCACGTCGTACGCCTTCTGTACGAGATCCATCATCTTGTTAAGTCTGTCAAGGATAGCCTTGTCGAATACCTTGCCATGAGCGTTCTTACGCTTGAGGATACGTCCGATAGCCTCACCGGAGTCTCCGAGCGACTCCATCTCGCCGATGATCTTGTACATAGCCTTGATCTCGTCTGCAGCTTCCTCGCTGATCTCGTTCTTTGACACCTCATTGAGATATGTGGCGATCTCGAACTCGATTCTGTCGGTGATTTCCTCGTACTTGATGAGTTTCTCATTCAACTTGTCGAACTCGTCAGGATTCTGCTCGTTGATTGCCTGGCGGATGTAACCGAATCCGTTGCGGCAGATCTCTGCGAAGTGGAGAATCTCCTGCTGTGCCTCTGCAATTGAAAGTTCAGCTGTAGAAAGAGGACCGCCAGAGATATACTTGAGACGGAATACCTCCTGCTCACCCTTAGGCTCTTTCACAAGCCATACAACCGCCTTCTCGATAAGTGGTGTGAACCAGATGAGAACGAGAGTGTTGGTTACATTGAAGAGTGTATGAAGCATTGCGATACCGTAGAGCAATGAGTTCTTGTAGAGCTCGATAGCCTCTGCATCTCCAGCCATGGTTCCGTTCGCAATCGCAGCAAGCGAAGCACTTGCAGACATCGGATCGCAGAATCCGAGCTTGGTCATGATAAGGCAGATGAGTTTCACGATAGGTGCGAATACCGCAAGTACCCAGATTACTCCGACAATATTGAAGATTGTATGTGCACGTGCCGCTCTCTTTGCAGAAGTGTTTGCCACTGCGGCTGCGATGTTTGCAGTGATTGTTGTACCGATGTTCTCACCGAGCACCATTGCAACCGCAAGCTTGAAGTCGATGAGACCCGATGCCGCGAGGAGCATTGTGATGGCCATTGTTGCACTTGAGGCCTGGAGAACGATTGTAAGAACCGCACCTGCAATGAGGAAGAGGAGGATAGAACCGAAACCGAAGCCGTTGATGCTTCCGAAGAAGCCCATCATGCCTGTCTGGTATTCTCCGAGAACAGCGTTAGCACAGTCTTTCATGAATGTAAGACCCACATACATGACTGCGAATCCCATAAGGAACTGTCCTACGTTCTTCAATGCAGACTTCTTCGAACAATGCATCAGATATCCGAATGCCATCATTGGAACAGCGAACAATGCGATGTTTACAGAGAAACCGAGAGAAGTTATCCATGCTGTGAGTGTTGTTCCGATATTGGCTCCCATGATCACGCCGATTGCGTTTCCGAGAGTAAGGAGTCCGGCATTCACGAAGCTCACCACCATGATGGTTGTAGCAGATGATGACTGCACAAGGCAGGTAACGACTGTTCCGGTAAGTACGCGCTTGAATGCATTGGAAGTCATTTTGGCCATGAAAGCCCTAAGACGGTCTCCGGCAGATTTCTGGAGACCTTCGCTCATAAGTGCCATACCATAGAGGAACATTGCGAGTCCTCCAAGTACTGAAAGCACATTAAGAAGTGTTGTCATATAATAGTTGTCTGGTTTATCTAACGAAAGATTTTCAGCAAAGTAGGCACAAAAATATAAAAAATAATTAGATTTGCTTCTACTTGTACTACACTAAACCGAAAAAAACTGATGAGATATATACAGTTATTGATAGCTCTGCTTTTCCTTCCCCTTACACTCTCCGCACAGTTCTATGTGACGGGAGACGATCCGGGAAAACTGAAGTGGAACTACATCGACACAGAAAGCTACCGCGTCATCTACCCGCAAGGCGCTGATTCTCTCGCAAGGGTCTACGGAAGAAAGCTCGAAAAATACAAGATCCCGGTTTCCCGCACATCCGGATATATTACAGGAGAGGGTGACGGAAAGATAATGCCGGTGGTGATCCATGCTTTCAACGATGCCAACGGTTCAGTGGCATGGGCACCTAAACGAATGGATATGTTCGCTGTTCCGTCTGCTTACGATCCGGAACCTATGCCTTGGAGCACCATGCTCTCCGTTCATGAGTCAAGACATGTCACACAGATGCAGTTCGGCATGACTGAAAAGCACAAACCGGGAAAATGGTTTCTCGGACAGGGTTGGAACATCCTTGCCTTCCTGCTTTACCCCGGAACCGCCAAGACCGAAGGTGATGCCGTCGTAGCCGAAACCGCCCTCACACCTTCCGGACGCGGAAGAACGGCAGATTTTCTCAATTACTTCTGGGTGGCCCTCGACCATGGAGATACCAGAAAATGGTTTCAATGGAGATATGTATCCCAGCTGAACTATTCTCCTACTTACTACGCACTTGGATATCTCACTATCGGAGGATTCCGTTATGTCTATGATTATCCGTACTTCGTGAGCGAAGCTCTGCATAATGTAGCGTCTCATCCCGGGAAGTTGGGGTGCCTTTACAATATCAGCAAGAAGGTCACCGGGATGGAATGGGAAGGAATGTGGCAGGAAGTACGCGACTCCATGTATGGAATATGGAAGACCGATGCGGAAAAAAGAGCGCCATACATATCTTCGGAAAGAATCCTGCCTGAACCTGGCAGATATACCGACTATACCGATCTGCTCATCGTGGGTGAGGACCTTTACGCGATCAAGGAAGGACATGTACATACACCTTCGCTGGTACGTATAGACAAGGACGGCAACGAATTTCATGAAACCCTCTTCCCTAATACCGCCAGCGCTCCTAAATGGGATGAAAACAAAGGAAGGATATATTGGAGCGAAACCATACAGGATGAAAGATGGACGCTGAAAAGAGATTCCAAGGTCAGATATCTTGATTCAGGCAAGAAGAAGACGTTGAAGAACAAGGCAATGCTTCATAACCCTTCGGCAAAGGGCAATATGATTGCAACAGTCGAATACCGTATGCACGGACATTCTTACCTGAAAATCATTGACAGCGACAGAGGAAATACCCTCATCGAGGTCAATGCTCCGGACACCCTCCAGCTGGTAGAGACCGCATGGCTAGGAGGCAAGGTATATGTCACCGCAATTTCCGACAACGGATATGGAATATATTCAGTCGATCCTGCTGACGGCACATGGAACGTGATTCTAAGTCCTCAGCCTGTGATGGTCAAGGATTTCAAGGCATACGGTTCCGAGCTGATCTTCGCCTGCGACAGGACAGGTGTAAACGAACTCTATCACCTCAACCCGACAACCGGAGAACTCAGACAGAAGACCTCGACACGCTACGGAGCCGCGGATTTCACATACAGCGCTGACGGAAGCCAGCTCTACTACTCGTCGCAGACTCTCAAGGGCAAGCATATTTTCCGCACTTCGACAGATTCACTCATAAACAGGTCCGTGCGTTTTGACAGTCTCTACAGGTACCCTATCGCAGAACGTATGAAGGAGCAGGAAACCGCAGCAGCAAAGGCACAGGGATATGCTGCTGCCGTAACGGTAAAAGATGAGGATGTGCAGCTTTCATCCCCTGAACGATATAGGAAGGTTCCGAACATGCTCAACCTTCATACCTGGTTCCCTGCCTATGTCAGCGTCGACAACATCATGAAAATGTCATTCGACAAGGTTTACCAGGCACTTTCATTGGGAGTTTCCGGTGTGACGCAGAACCATCTCGCCACAGCTGTAGGAGAAGCCGGATACTCAGCCCATAAGGACCCATACAACCCTGCCAGGTGGAGACATTCCGGACATGCGAAGTTCACATACTCGGGACTTTACCCTGTATTCGAATTCTCTTTTGACATCAACGACAGGAGCGCAAGACAGTACTACAATCATGCTGACGCCGGAAACGGTGAAATATATATGGTGAATTCCAAAGAACTTGCGACACCATACGTCCAGGGAAAGGTAAGCATGTACATACCGTTCAACCTTTCTTCCGGAGGATTGCACAAAGGTGTGATTCCGCGCATTTCTTATACCATTACAAACGACCGCTTCAATACGGGTACTGCGTATATTGAAAAAGGCATCAACGGACCACAGACGATGGGCAATTCCTTCGTATATTACAAGGACGGACGGAACGTGCTGAGACAGTACCTCGGTGGTTCCGTGAGAGCTTATGCCACTACAGGCATAGCCAATTCACAAGTATATCCACGTTGGGGTATCGGAGGAGAGACTGGTGTTTCAGCTGGCCTCGAGGGCTGCGAGGTGTTCTCCCCTGTGGGATATCTCTACGGTTACGGATATGTCCCGGGAATAATCAGGACCCAAGGTCTTAAACTTACAGCAATGTGGCAGAGAAAACTCGTAGGCGCATCCGCATTCTGCCAGCAGACAGTGGACTTCCTGCCTCGAGGATTGAGCAGCATCCCGGCTCTCGGAAGTTACCTTTCAATCTACAACAGAAACCTGTTCAAGATAACAGCTGATTATGCAATACCTATATTTATAGGGGACGTAACCGTTTGCGGAAACCTCCTCGCGATCAAGAGACTTGTACTCTATCCTCATTATGACTACACATTCATAGGAAAGCAGGGACTCTGGTCAGCCGGAATGGATGTAACAGCAGATCTTCAGGCAATAGCGACAATCGAATGGCCATGTTCAGTAGGTCTCAGCTTCTCATGGAACGGAGGATCAGCGTGGGATTCAATACCAAATGAAATATCAATGAAAAAATGGTTCCTTGGACCAGTATTTAACGTATCATTCTAATATTATGTCAATCATCAACGAAGCGCTGGCACCGTGCAGCAAATGCGGTCAGCAGCACAAAGTCACAGTTTACAGAAGCATCAACATATCTGACAATCCCGAGCTCAAGGACAAGGTACGTGACGGCTCTCTCTTTCTCTGGGAGTGCCCTCACTGCGGTCAGGTGAATCTCGCAAAATATGAAACCCTCTACCACGACCCGTCAGCAAAGCTTATGGTATGGCTCATTCCTTCAGGAGAGGTATCTGAAACACAGATGCAGGCAATCACCATGCATACAAAGGCCATGGGAGGCTACACCCTGCGCCGTGTAAACGATATGGGTTCCCTCATGGAGAAGGTTCTCGTCCGTGACGCACAGCTTGACGACGTAGTGCTTGAAATGTGCAAATATGTCACAAAACTTGAAATGGTACAGACCACTGTAGGACAGGAGCAGAAGGAGGAATTCATGGCAAGCACCTTCCACTTCTACAAATCTGAAGGAGAGGACGAGGCACGTATCCTCACATTCATGTACGGAATGGGAGGACAGATGCAGGGAGTCAACATAGGCTGGAATGTATACCAGGACTGTGAGGCCATCCTCACCCGCAACCCGCAGATCAAGCCTGCCGAGGGATTTGCGAAGATCGACGCCGAATGGCTGTCATCCGTACTCGCCTGACTATCAATGGATTAAACGTGCGAGGGTGGGTAAAAATTACCCACCCTCGTATTGTTAAACATCTATCTTTCAATAAGTTACAGATTACGCAAGCTTACGTGCTCCGTCGCTGATAACTACCGGGATCTCGATAGGCTCGTGACCGTACTTCTCTGCGAATGAAGCCTTGGCCTTAGCGATGAATGCATCGTAGAGTTCTGATTTCACGAGGTTGATTGTGCAGCCACCGAAACCGCCACCCATGATACGTGAACCTGTTACACCGCACTCCTGGGCAACTGTAGCAAGGAAGTCAAGCTCTTCGCAAGATACCTCGTAATCCTTTGACATACCCCAGTGTGTCTCATACATACGTGCACCTACAGTCTCATAGTCACCCTTTTCAAGAGCTGCACATACATCGAGGACTCTCTTTTCCTCACCGATCACGTAGCGTGCACGGAGGTAATCCTCTTCAGAGATCTGATCCTTGATAGCCTCAAGCTGATCCATTGTAGCACCACGGAGGAACTCCTGGCCAAGAACTTTGGCAACTCTTTCGCAAGATGCGCGACGGTCGTTGTAAGGAGAACCTACGAGTTCATGCTTAACGCAAGAGTTAAGGAGAACAAGTTTGTATCCGTAATGCTCAGGGTCGAATGGGAAGTACTCGAACTCCATTGAACGGCAGTCAAGGCGCATGAGATTTCCCGCCTTTCCGAATACAGAAGCGAACTGGTCCATGATACCGCACTTTACACCGCAATAGTTATGCTCTGTGCTCTGACCGATACGAGCAAGCTCGAACTTGTCGATACCAAGGCCGAAGAGTTCGTTAAGTGCATAAGCGAATGTGCTCTCAAGGGCAGCAGAAGAAGACATACCTGCTCCAAGAGGAACATCACCTGCGAATACAGTGTTGAAACCTGCAATCTTTCCACCTCTTTTCTGAATCTCACGGCATACACCGAAGATATAGCTTGCCCAGCTCTGTGAAGGTGCATCCTCCTCATTGAGACCGAACTCGCAGTACTCATCGAGGTCGAGAGCGAAAGCCTTTACAGTCTGTGTACCGTTCAGCTTGATTTCAGCGATCATTCCCTTGTCGATTGCGCCCGGGAATACGAATCCACCATTGTAGTCAGTATGCTCACCTATAAGGTTGATGCGGCCTGCTGATGCAAAGAATTCACCCTCAGCCTGGAAAAGGGTCTGGAATTTTTCAGATATTTTCTGTTTCATATTGTAATATTTTATGTTTATCACCTTATAAAAACGTTCAAATTTACTAATTTGGCGATAAAATACAAATAATAATCGGACAGTGATCGCTTACACCACCGAGATACCTCGGTCCTGAATATGTCCTATGGGGTTTTTCTCCCGGATATCTTCTGTCATAAGTCATAAGGAAGGGTATCCTGAGTATCTTCATATCCGAGGTATTCTGATTGCGACTGACCAGAAAACCATCTATCAGTTCCCATTTGCCTTTGTATCTGATAGTACCCTCTCCCCTCTCGTGAAGGCAGACTCCCTTGTTATCCAGCATATCATCTACGATTGAGAACTGTATGCCGTCAGGGGTATCATTGAAATCCCCCATGGCCACGATTCTTCTGCCCTCGGAATGCAGTGAATCACACAATTCTTTAAGGAGGTACATCACTTCTGTCCTCTTATATTCAGATTCCTTTTCTCCTCCATATTTTGAAGGATGGTGATTGACTATAAAATCTATTGAATCTCCCCGGGAAAGTTCCATCTCCACATGCAGAATATCCCTTGTTGCCATATCTGAAGGTGCTTTAAGGGTATGAGAGAGAGGTTTGAACACAGATTTTCTGTATATGAGGGCTACATCTATGCCTCGCCTGTCATTCGAATCATAATGAATGATACCATAGTCATATTTCCTAAGGACAGTATAATCCAACATTTTTCTGAGGACTCCCCTGTTCTCTACCTCGGCAAAACCTACCACATCCGGTATTCTACCGTAACAATCCCCTACCCACATCAGACTCTTTGCGATCGCATCGCATTTGGCATAGAACCTTTTCTTCGTCCAATGCCTTTCTCCGTATGAAGAGAACTCTCTGTCAGATTCCCCGGTACCCTGATCAGTCCAGTCAAAGAAATTTTCGATATTCCAGAACATCACCAGGAGAGAATCCTTTTCCTGTGCATGAGCGGAGTACCCTACAACACATAACATCACTAAAATCAACCGCTTCATAATCATATCAATTTCGCAAATGTAAAAATATTGCGTAAATTTGCAGCCCAAAAATTTAAAAGAAATAGAAATGGCACTTAAATGCGGTATCGTAGGACTACCTAACGTAGGAAAATCAACATTATTCAACTGTGTAAGCTCAGGAAAGGCACAGAGCGCAAACTTTCCATTCTGTACCATAGAACCGAACATCGGATCGACTAACGTTCCGGATAAGAGACTTGAGGTGCTTGAAAGCCTCTGTAACCCGAAGAGAGTTGTACCGGCAACTGTTGAAATCGTAGATATCGCAGGACTCGTAAAAGGTGCGAGCAGGGGTGAAGGACTCGGAAACCAGTTCCTTGCAAATATCCGCGAGACTGACGCCATCCTTCATGTTCTCCGTTGCTTCGACGATCCTAACATCGTACACGTAGACGGCAGCGTCGATCCTGTACGTGACAAGGAAGTAATCGACTGCGAGCTCCAGCTCAAGGACCTTGAGACTGTAGAGAACCGTATCCAGAAGGTTCAGAAGCAGGCTACAACAGGTGGTGACAAGACTGCAAAGAAACTTTACGACCTCCTTCTCAAGTATAGAGACGCCCTTATGCAGGGTAAGTCGTGCCGTACTGTGAAGCCAGAGAATGCAGAAGAGGAGCAGCTTGCAAAGGAACTCTATCTCCTTACAAACAAGCCTGTAATGTATGTATGCAACGTCGACGAGGCTTCTGCAAAGGACGGTAACGAATATGTAGAGAAGGTACGTGAGGCAACAAAGGATGAGGAGGCTGAAATCCTTATCATATCGGCAAAGATCGAGTCTGACATCGCAGAGCTTGAGAGCTACGAGGAGCGTCAGATGTTCCTTGAGGAGATGGGTCTTGAGGAATCAGGTGTGATCAGACTTATCCAGAGCGCATATTCACTCCTTAACCTCCGCACATATTTCACAGTAGGAGTTGAAGAGTGCCGCGCATGGACAATCAACAAGGGCGACAAGGCTCCAAGAGCAGCAAGCGTCATCCATACAGACTTCGAAAAGGGCTTTATCCGCGCCGAAGTGATCAAGTATGAGGATTTCATCACCCTTAAGTCAGAAGCGGCTTGCAGGGCTGCAGGAAAGCTCGGAATCGAGGGTAAGGAATATGTCGTTCAGGACGGCGACATCATGCACTTCCTTTTCAACGTATAAGATTATATCAATATATATAAACGAAAAAAGAGGCCGACTAAAATGTCGGTTTTCTTTGTTCATGTGAAGAAGTCCTCTCGATTGAGGAGTCTTGTGGTGAGCATGAGATCTCTCACAAGAAGCGTCTGGAAGACTTGGAATACCGTTCTGGAACTTCTACAAGGCAAAACAGAAGTATAGAAAAC
>JBGVEY010000056.1:0-31449 GCA_045120635.1 Candidatus Cryptobacteroides sp. | reverse complement strand
CCGTCATTGTTGGGATACTACGAAAAGTATCATTGCAGATAAGGAACCGCCGTATGCGGACCCGCATGTACGGTGGTGTGAGAGGTCGGAAAACAAAAGTAGGAGGAAAACCTACTTTTGTTTTCCTCCTACTCGATTTATGCATTTTTTTTGGGTAAGTTTGCGTTCATCTAACCTATAATAGATTTCGGAAGTATGAATATAGATATCAATGACATCATCAGGATCGTCAAAGAGGCTTCTGCCATAATGCTCAACGGCACTTTCAACATTGCACAGAAGGAGGGCTACTCGAACATCGTCACAGACTGCGACATTGAAGTGCAGAAGTTCCTGTGCGCGGAATTGGAGAAACTATGTCCAGACTGCAGTTTCCTATGCGAGGAGGAGGATATGCAGAACCCGCAGGACAAGGAAATCATCTGGATCATCGATCCTATCGACGGCACCGCCAACTTCGCACGAGGCATTCCTGAATGCTGCATCTCTGTGGCAATGAAGCACAAGGGAGAGATCGCTATGGGAGTTGTCTACAATCCGTATAAGAACGAGCTCTATCATGCGGTGAAGGGACAGGGCTCCTATCTGAACGGAAAGAGACTGACGGTGTCTGAAAGGGTATTCGAGGACGGTCTGATCTGTACAGCCATGAGTCTCTACAACAAGCAGTATGCAAAGATCTGCTCCGATATAATCTTCGATGTGTACAACTCTTGTAACGACATCAGAAGATACGGAGCTTGCGCAGTCGAGCTCTGCTATCTTGCAGCCGGAACATGCGACCTTTATTTCGAATACCGCATACAGCCGTGGGACTACTCTGCAGCATACCTCATTCTTACAGAAGCAGGAGGAATCCTTGTAGGCAGAAACGGAGCCGACCTCACCTTCGACTCCCCTACCATGCTTATCGGAGCAAACAACCGTAAAAACCTTGAAAAACTTATCGAAATCGTAAACAGACACCTCGACTAGGAAGAATGACAGCTCGCCCTATTTTCGAAAGAACTGAAGATTTCAAGAGACAAGTGAGACTATATGAAAAAATCCCCGATTCCGGAAGATGGAATCGGGGATTTTTCGATTTATGAAGCGTGAATTACTTCGTCTGAGCAGGCTTTGCCTCAGCCTTAGGAGTTTCTACACCTGCAATCTTGTTGAACTCAGCCTCTGAAATCATACGGCAGTTGCCGTTGAATGTAGAACCGAGCTCTACTGCAAGTCTTCTTACATTGAGGTTACCGTTAACCGAGCAGCCTTCCATAAGTGAGAGGGTATCCTTTACGTAGATATTGCCCTCAACCTTGCCCCAAAGATCGATGTTCTCGCAGATGATATCTCCCTTTACAATAGCGGTCTCACCTACAACAACTCTTCCCTTTGACTGAACCTTGCCATCAAAAGTACCATCGATACGGATATCATAAGGGGAAACGATCTCACCCTTGATGATAGTACCTGTTGAAATTCTGCTGATAGAATTCACATTTACATTTGCTTCTGACTTTGCCATGGTATATTGTGTTTTTATTGTTTACATTAAAGTCCCTTGCCGTGGCAGCTCTTGAACTTCTTGCCTGAACCGCATGGGCATGGATCGTTACGTCCTACCTGCTTCTCTACATGTACAGGCATCTTGCTCTTCTGCTCACCGCCGTTTGTTACGAGGTCGTTACGTGAGGTCTGCATCTGGTTCATGTCAGGCTTGCGCTGCTGAGCCGGTGCCTTTGCCTCCGATGCGTCACGGAGCGGAATATGTGCGCGGAGAAGGAATGAAAGAACCTCCTGGTTGAGTTCCTCAAGCATCTTGCTGAAGAGGTTGAAGCTCTCGAACTTGTAGATGAGGAGAGGATCCTTCTGCTCATATGTCGCATTCTGTACAGACTGCTTCAAGTCGTCCATATCGCGGAGATGCTCCTTCCACTTCTCGTCGATCTGCCAGAGAGTGATAGACTTGCTGAGCGCACGTGCAATCTCCTTACCCTCAGACTCATAAGCCTTCTTGAGGTTCACAGAAAGAGTCATCATCTTGCGACCGTCAGAGATCGGAATAGCGATATTCTGATATATTGCGCTCTGCTTCTCGTATACTTCCTTGATGATAGGGAAAGCCTTCTGCACCATGCTTTCGATACGACGCTCATAAGTCTTGAGCATATGTGCGTTGATACGCTCAGCAAGATCGGAAGCCTTCGCCTTGTTGAAGTACTCCTCATCGAAATCGAGGTCGATAGAGAGAGTCATCATCACCATTTCAGAGAATGACTCATAGTCATAGTTCTCTGCCCTGTCGGCAAGGATCTGGGAGATGTCCTGCATCATGTTCATCACATCGATCTCCACTCTCTCACCTGAAAGTGCATTACGTCTCTTTGTATAGATAACCTCACGCTGTGAGTTCATCACGTCATCATACTCAAGGAGTCTCTTACGGATACCGAAGTTGTTCTCCTCTACCTTCTTCTGTGCTCTCTCGATCGAGCTGTTGAGCATCGGAGCCTCAAGAGCCTCATCTTCACGCATTCCGAGACGGTCAACCACACCGGCGATCTTCTCTGAACCGAAGAGACGCATGAGCTTATCCTCAAGCGACACGTAGAATATTGACGAACCCGGGTCACCCTGACGACCGGCACGACCACGAAGCTGACGGTCAACTCGACGGCTGTCGTGACGCTCGGTACCGATAATGGCAAGTCCACCCGCATTCTTCACTTCCTCCGGAAGCTTGATATCAGTACCACGACCCGCCATGTTGGTTGCGATTGTTACTGTAGAAGGTTCACCGGCATGCTTTACGACCTCGGCCTCACGAGCGTGCTGCTTCGCATTGAGGACCTGGTGCTGGATGCCACGGAGACGGAGCATACGGCTGAGGAGCTCGGATGTCTCCACGTCTGTCGTACCCACGAGTACCGGACGGCCTTCCGCTGTCAGTTCACCGATCTTATTGATTACGGCGTCGAACTTCGCCTTCTTTGTCTTATAGATAAGGTCATTCTGGTCATTACGTGCGATCGGTCTGTTTGTAGGGATCACTACAACGTCGAGCTTATAGATAGACCAGAACTCACCTGCCTCAGTCTCCGCTGTACCTGTCATACCTGAAAGCTTGTGGTACATACGGAAATAGTTCTGAAGTGTGATTGTCGCAAATGTCTGGGTTGCAGCCTCGACCTTCACGTTTTCCTTTGCCTCGACCGCCTGGTGGAGACCGTCACTCCAACGACGTCCTTCCATCACACGACCTGTCTGCTCATCCACGATCTTAATCTTGCCGTCAACGATGATATAGTCGATCTCCTTATCGAACATTGTGTATGCCTTAAGGAGCTGGTTTACAGTATGTACACGCTCAGACTTGAGGGCGAAGTCAGCCATCAGGGCATCCTTCTTCTCCTGCTTCTCGGCAGCCGAAGCCTCAGATTTCTGGATCTCAGCCATGGCTGCACCCACGTCAGGAAGCACGAAGAAGTCAGAATCCTCGAGATTTCCTGTGATAAGGTCACGGCCCTTGTCTGTCATATCCACCGAATGCTGCTTCTCGCTGATGACGAAGTAGAGCTCGTCAGTGATGAACGGCATCTCGCGCTCGTTGTCCTGGATATAGTAGTTCTCAACCTTCTGGAGAAGCTGCTTCATACCAGGTTCGCTGAGGAACTTGATGAGCGGCTTGTACTTAGGATATCCCTTGTATGCTCTGAAGAGGAGAACTCCGCCGTCCTTCTCGTTACCCTCGGCGATAAGCTTCTTAGCCTCATTGAGGAGCTGGTTTACCAATGTCTTCTGTGCTGAATAAAGGCGCTCCACATATGGTTTGAACTCCATGAACTGCTGGTCCTCGCCCTTTGGAACCGGACCGGAAATGATGAGAGGAGTACGTGCGTCGTCGATAAGCACTGAGTCGACCTCATCGACGATGGCGAAATGATGCTTCTTCTGAACAAGGTCGCCCATCGACACCGCCATATTGTCGCGGAGGTAGTCAAAACCGAACTCGTTGTTTGTACCGAAGGTGATGTTGCATGAGTAAGCCTTCTTGCGGGCCTCGCTGTTTGGCTGATGCTTGTCGATACAATCTACGCTGAGACCGTGGAACATGTAGAGAGGTCCCATCCACTCAGAGTCACGCTTAGAGAGGTAGTCGTTGACTGTAACCACATGCACACCCTTTCCTGCCAATGCGTTGAGGAATACAGGAAGCGTAGCCACAAGGGTCTTACCCTCACCTGTCGCCATCTCGGCGATCTTACCCTGATGGAGAACGATACCACCGATGAGCTGAACATCGTAGTGTACCATATCCCAGGTAACCTCGTTTCCGCCGGCCATCCAGTGATTCTGCCAGAGAGCGTATTCGCCCTCTATTGTAACGAATTCCTTTGTGGCGCTGAGGTCGCGGTCGAAATCTGTCGCAAGGACCTTGATAACTTCATTCTCCTTGAAACGGCGCGCTGTAGACTTCATGATAGCGAACGCCTCAGGAAGGATCTCGTCCAGAACCTTCTCGATAGTCTCGTCAACCTTCTTTACAAGCTTATCTGATTCAGTGGCAAGCTTTTCCTTCTGATTGAGAGGGATTTCCTTCTCAAGCTCCGCCTTGATCTCGGCGATACGGGCCTCATCTGCCGCAATTGCAACCTGAATCTTATCCTTGAGAGCCTGACATCTTGCTCTGAGCTGGTCGTCTGTAAGGGTATCAATAGCCTTGTATGCCTCCAGCACCTTATCCAACGTAGGCTTGATTGCCTTCATATCACGGTCCGCCTTCGAACCGAATATTTTCTTAAAAACGTCTGTCAATGACATATTTATACTGTTTAAATTATCAAAAGTAGGTTGCCGCACCTTACGATGCAAACAACCTACAAATATAGTGACAATATGTGATACCCCAAAATTTATTCGTGCGATACGAGGCTATATCCCTTCAACATGAAATCGTTTACTTTTCGGCTCATATTATCTGCGTCAGACTCACACTTAAGAACGAGTCTATGTTTGCCGGCCTTGAGTTCAAGGCTTACCGGAGAAGTCCATCCCCACATATCCCAGCCGTCTGTAGCATATGCTCCAGGCGCTCCACCCGCATAATGACGGTTAGGGAACACATTGATGCCGATCTTATTTCCATCGACATAAAGCATTCTGATACCACATGTCAGATCTGAGTAGAGACTTCCGCGAGCATTAGCATAGTTCCATACAAGGTTCCACACACCATCATAAGGAACTTCCACGTCGATTGCGAAATCCTTTCCTGTGCTCTGAAGAAGCATTACAGGCTCAAAATGCTTTGTAACCTTCTCATTCTTGTTCAATGGTTCAGACGGGAATGACTCTGTACCATCGGCTGCAACACCGATTACCTGAAGGTCTCCCTTCCAGTCATCCTCGATATTGCATTTACCTACAGTAGCCTCAGCGACCTTCTTTCCTCCGGCATAGACATCATAATGATCTACACCCTCTTCCATGTACCATCTGAGACGTGTTCCGCCACCACTGAATCTTACAAAAGGAGTCAATGGAGCACGTATATCTCCCACTATATTGGTAGTCATCTGGTGGTTGAACTTGTTCGCGAGAACAATCTCCACTGTATGGTGACCGGTCATATCGGCAGAGAAAACAGGTTCACCCTTGAGTTCTCCGTCGATTGAGAATGATTTGATTACGTCTCCATAACCCTTGACGCTGATATCGAGAGTCGCTCCCCGGTAAGGGAAGTTCTTCACCTCACGGTTTGCCTTGAGCGACTGAGGTACCACCGGAGCGAATCTGATCACCTCAGGACTGTCATAATTTATACCCATCAGGATACGGAAAGTAATGCTCAAGCTTCCTGAAAGGCTCCAGAGCATATTGCTTGAGTTCACCTGTGTTCCTCTCCAGTTACCGTCGTTCGCCACGAAGTTTTCCTTATTTGTAGCATACATCATACATGCACGCCAAACCGATGCGATACCATGAAGCACGCCCTTCTCATTTCCGGTCTTGGCACTTGCCTGGATCCAGAACGACTGAACGAACGGCCATACCGCACGGTTGTGATAAGGTGCCATATCAGCCACCCATGGCCAGAACACCGGTGCACCGAACTCGACCACCGGCATTGACTGCGAAAGGCGCGAAGCGCGCTCCCCTTCCGCAACTCCATAGAGGATGGCGAGCGACTGTCCCAATGTCTCGCTCTTCGTAAAGAGGATATCATCATTACGGCCGGCGATGAACTGAGCATAATAACCCTTGTCATCCATCCAGAGGTGCTCATTTACAGCCTCTTTCACTTCCTCTGCCTTTGCATCGAAAACATCAGCCGCAGCATTGTCGCCGAGTATGCGTCCCATTTCTGCAGCAGATGTCAGGGCGATATAATGTACCATATTGGTACCGAGGCACTTCGAGTCATAGATATCAGCAGACTCCATCCACAAAGGATAGCTGTCCTTTCTCCAATCGATGAACGAAGACTCTCCCTTTGCTAGACCAGTCTGCGCATCATAGACAGTACGGATATCCACCTCAAGGGATTTCTTTGCCACAGGATACACTTTCTCAAGCCACTCCTGGCTTCCGGTAACCTTGTAGATCTCCCAAGCCGCGCCGACCCAGATCTGACGGTCGGTACTGCATGGCCATGCTCCGCCCGTACCTGTATCCTGTACAATCTCACCCTTTGAGTTGATCTTGCACAAAAGGCTCGTCATGGCCGCCTGCGGCTGCATATACGCCATGCTGAGGATAGTACTGTAGCTCACGTCGCGAGTCCATACACCGCCCCACTCGAGGCCTGTGCGGAGCGTACCGTCCGGTTCTACAGCATTGATACACTCGTCGATCGACATATTGTACACAGCCTCCTCGACGGGATAGGATGTAATAAGTTCAGGAAAGGCAGAAATATCGTTCTTCTTCTCCCACACATACTCCTCTCCGTTAAGGTTAGAGACAATTTTATAAGGAGTTTCAGCGACTCCGGTATATTCGCCCTGCACCACCTTATCAGCATAAATGCTATAGGAATCATTCTCATACACAAGGTCGCTGCACGAGCACAACAGGACCATGCCTAAGCAATATACAAGCTTTTTCACTCTCATTAATATTTCAATACAGAAATGATAGGATAGTGGTCCGAAATAAACTGTACGCCTGCATATGGCTGGATATCGGTACGGAACTCAGGTACAGCACTGAATCCGGACACATAGATATAGTCGATCACATATTCCTTCTCCGGAGCATTTCTACCCCAGCCGTTATATGTGGTGTAGTTATCTGTAACCTTTGCAATCTTTCTTGCGCTTTCCATCTGCTTGTCAAGCTCAACCAGACACTCATCATCAGGAGTTACATTGAAGTCGCCGGTGAGAACCATAGGATAACCATCAGGATTCATTGCAGCAATCTTGTCTACTACCAACTGAAGGCCCTTCTTTCTAGCCTCAACTCCTTTATGGTCGAGGTGAGTATTGACAAAAAAGAATTTCTTTCCGTTTCTCTTATCCTTCATCAAAGCCCAGGTAGCTGTTCTTCTGCAACCCGCATCCCATCCGTAAGAAGGCACATCAGGAGTCTCGGAAAGCCAGTATGTTCCCCATTCAAGCATTTCTACTGTCTCCTTATTCCAAAAAACAGACATATGCTCACCCTTGGACACACCGTCATCGCGGCCTACACCCGCACTGGCATATCCGGTGGCATTTTCTGCCATATACTGAACCTGATGCGGCAGGGCTTCCTGCACACCGAACACATCCGGTTTTACTGTATTGATCATCTCGATGGTCGCCTCCTTTCTGTTAGGCCATGCGTTATCACCATCCTTCGGATGATCAAGACGGATGTTATAAGACATAACTTTAAGTTCGTCAGACTTTCCACATGAAGTCACGAAGATGGCAGACAATACTGCAGCTGCAAGTAAAATCTTTTTCATATAAATATCTGTCGTTTTATTAAATACATCATTGATGACACTACAGTTCATCCATAGGAACTGTAATAGAATATGTTCCAGCAGGATATTCCTTGGAGTCCTGCTGACCTGGCACTGTCACATCAGCGACGACACCTTCGGGAACTGTGAAATTCCATATCCACCGGTCTCGCTCATAATACCATGCGCTCTTGATTGTACCGGCGACAGACTTGTATTCCGCCTCGACAAAACCAAGGCGCATATCAGGTACAGGTTTCATGATGACCTTAGAGAAACCAGGTGCACTTGCATCACATGCGATTCCGGCAGCGGTCTCCCAGATCCACTCGCAGACGCAGCCGTAAGCATAGTGATTGAAACTGTTCATTCCCTTAGGGCCCATTCCGTGCTCGATTGTATAGCTATTCCAGCGCTCCCACATTGTGGTTGCACCGTTGTCGATAGAATAGATCCAGCTCGGGTTCTTCCTCTGGAAAAGAAGATTGTAAGCGACGTCCACCATACCGTTGTCAGTCAATGCAGACATCAGGATAGATGTTCCAAGGAAGCCTGTCTGAAGGCAATCGTCATGCTGTCTGAAGTTCTCACGAAGTCTTGCAATCATATCCTCCTTAGCCTTTCCTACAACGAGCTTATTCTTCAATGCGAACAAAGCCGGAGTCTGCATTGTATTCAGAATATCGGTCTTGAAAGTTCCGTCTGTATTGATATGATCTTTAAGAAGAAGTGATTTCGCCTCATCGTACATAGCTGCGTACTTTGCCGTGTCACGACCTGTCGCTGCAGCCATATCACGCATCATTTCCGCGTCTGTCATCCAATAATTAAGAGCGAGGTAGTTCCAATATCCCACCGATTCAGGAAGCGGCACTCTCCTACCTTTTTGGTCACGTGTGAAGGCTGCGCCTGACGAACTCTCCAACGGTTCATAGCTAAGCCAGTCCGCCCACTGATAGTTTCCGTTGAGCGATGCGATATTCTTGTGATCATACTTGGTCTCATTTACATAATCCATGAATTTTTCCATGGATTCCCAGTTCTGATCTATAATCTCCGTGTCATTATACTGTTTCCAGATGACCCATGGAACAATGATTCCCGCATCTGCCCATCCGAGTCGCATCTGATTGTCTCCATACTGGGCAAGCGGCGCCACTCCCAGATACGATCCGACCTCTGTCTGGCTGTCCCTCATGTCGCGCATCCACTTATGCATGAAGCCCCTTGTGTCGGCGAAGAATGTACCGGTTTCTGCGAAGACCTGTGTATCCGCGGTCCAGCCAAGTCTCTCATCGCGCTGAGGGCAGTCAGTCGGAATCGACAGATAGTTGGAATACATGCCCCAGAGCGAATTGGAAACAAGCTGATTGATGAGGTCGTTTCCTGTGGTGATTTTACCGGCCTCAAGCTCTGCTGTGACCGAGGTAACCGGAATCGATTCAACAGACTTGATCACCACCTCATCTGTCGCTGTTATGCTCACATAACGGTATCCGAAGAATGAGCATCTCGGAGTGTACCTTACAAAGCTCCTGCTGTCTGCAAACGTATATTCAAGGATCATGGCAATATCACCCATGCGGAGATTCTGTCTGTGACAGCTGCCCTCCGGACCATCCATACCACGAGATTTGGCTCCGTTGCCGTCATTGAGGATTTCTGAAGGAAGGCATGTAAGTACAGTTCCCTCAGCCGCCTTGAAGAGGAATGAAGGCACTGCCGCAGCATTCTGTCCGAAATCCACCACGAGGGTTTCTCCCGGAAGCACACGGATTGTTTCTCCGTCCTTGAACTCCTTTGAAATGATGACCTTACCGAATTCTTCGTCCTTTGCGCCTTCGATTCCGTTCCATATATATGCCTGAACCGGTGCAAGCGAAAGGTCGTTGCGCTGATAGACCTCAGCTCCCTCGGAAGGAAAAATATCACCGACAAACTCAGTATTGACCTCCGGCGCAGAAAGTTTCTCAACTGTCGCATATCCAGGCAATTCACGGGCATCATAACGTTCACCGTCGAATATTCCCGCATGCTTCACCGGTCCTGCGACACCGGCTTTCCAGATGGCAGTATCCGTTCCGAAATACTCCTTGGTACCATCCGCATATGTAAGTTCAAGAACTCCACGGAAGGCACACTTCTTTCCTCTCATACCGTCATGCCTGTGCGGAGTGACAATCTTGTCTCCCCACCAGCCAGGAGTGACCTGTGCAGAAAGCTGATTCGTCGCACCGGCCCTGGTATTGAAGGCTTCGGTAATATCGTATGTAAATGAAAATCTTGTCTTCGCATAGTGGGTAAATCCCGGCTTCAAGACCTCCTCACCTATGAGACGTCCGTTCACATATATATCGTATACGCCCAATCCAGATGTCATCCAGACCGCAGATGTAACTTTCCTATCATTCTCCACATCTGCAACGAACCAGCTGCAACCATCTGCGGCAAGCCTGTTCTGTTTGGCTACAGGACCTGTCACAACCTCAGCATCCGCAGCTGAAATCCACACGGAATTCTCCCATACCGAAGAGTCCAAAGCCTGGGTTCTACTTCCGACAACCTCTGCATTACCGCAACATGATGTCATCATTGAAGCGGAGATGAGAGCACAAAGAAACAAGTTCACAGATTTTCTCATATTCACCAGATAATTGAAATAATGTTCTGCGATATCAGACATGCAGAACATTTTCATCATTTTATTAAACAGTTATATCAGCGACGGTTCTTCGGGCTTATAGCCCGGATCCGACGGCAGTGTCTTGCCTTCAGCAACCGCACCCGCACCTGCGGCTACAGCAAGACGGTCGCACCTCTCATTCTCCGGATGGCCGGCATGGCCCTTGATCCAATGAAAGGCGACACGGTGACGCTTATAGACCGCAGAGAATCTCATCCAAAGGTCAGGATTCTTTACTTTTGCAAAACCCTTGCGCTGCCAACCTTCAAGCCAGCCCTTGTTTATCGCATTGACCACGTACGAGGAATCACTGTACACATGAACTTCCGCATTCTCCCATCTTATGGCTTCCAATCCCTTGATGACAGCGAGAAGTTCCATACGGTTGTTTGTCGTGAGGGAGAACCCCTCCGACATCTCCTTTTCCATGCCGGCACACTTCAAGACCACCCCATAGCCGCCTGGGCCGGGATTTCCGCTTGAAGCTCCGTCTGTATAAAGATAGATCGGGGGTTTCTGTTCCATTACTCTATGATTCTGCCTCCCTTCGGCTTGATCTCGGTATCAGGCATCTTGATGGTCATACGTCCTGCAAGAAGCTCGTCGTACTGCTCACGCTTGTTGAAAATATCGATAGCCGCATAGATAGCCGCCTTCATCGAACGTGGATCAGCAAGGTCGCGACCTGCCATCTCATATGCTGTACCGTGGTCAGGAGATGTTCTTACGATAGGAAGTCCCGCTGTAAAGTTCACTCCATCCTCGAAAGCAAGAGCCTTGAACGGTGTGAGTCCCTGGTCGTGATACATTGCGAGAACCGCATCGAACTTCGAATAGTTGCCCAGGCTGAAGAATCCGTCTGAAGAATATGGACCGAAAGCGAGGATGCCCTCCTCATTTGCCGCAATGACAGCCGGCTGGATAACCTGTTTCTCCTCGTCACCGAGAAGACCTCCGTCACCGCAATGCGGATTAAGACCGAGAACCGCGATCTTCGGAGCATCGATACCGAAGTCTCTCTGAAGCGACGTCTTCATGAGACGGAGTTTCTTCAGAATCTTCTCCACAGTGATCTGCGCAGGCACATCCTTCAGAGCGATGTGACCGGTGAGCACACCCACCTTGAGATGATCGCAGACCATGATCATTGCGCCTTCATCGACACCGAACTCCTTCTCAAGATATTCTGTATGACCCGGATATGCAAAACCCTCGCTTGACATAGCCTTCTTGTTGATCGGAGCCGTCACGAGCACATCGATGTGTCCCGCCTTGATATCCTCCACCGCCTTCGCAAGAGATGTCATTGCGGATTTTGCCGACTCTGGAGTAGGCTGTCCGGGCTCTACGAAGACATTGTCAGGAAGACAGTTCACGATGTTGACTCTCTTCTGATGGACATCCTTGGCAGATGTGATTACATTTGTATTAATATTCTCTATATCGTGAATATGCTTCTTGTAGAAGCCGAAGATCTTTGAAGAACCGTAGATCACAGGAGTGCAGAGATCGAGAATTCTCTCATCCGCAAGAGCCTTGATGATCACCTCATATCCGATACCGTTTCCATCACCCTGCGTGATGCCGACTATTAGTTTTCTTGACATATCGTATTTTCAATTAAAAATCCCACAAATATAACATCTTTAATGGAAATAAAAAATGCTATATTTGCAGAAGTATGGCACATGACGGACTAAATATGGACATCAAGTTCCTTCCCGGAGTCGGCCCCAAAAGAGCGGAGCTGATCGGCAAGGAATTAGGCATCAGCACGGTAGGAGAACTCCTGAGACTGTATCCATTCAGGCATATAGACAAGAGTTCATTCGTACGTATCGCTGACGCCCGTCCGGACATGGCATACATCCAGATCAAGGCGAAGGTCCTTCGTGTGGACCTGTACGGAAATTCGGCTGCACGTGAGTCTATACAGGCAAGTGACAACCTGAAATTCAATACAATACGTAGAATGAGCGTATGGGTCGGAGACGGCAGCGGTGAGATGGAGATGGTATTCTTCAAAGGCATCAAGTGGATGTATGAAAGGCTCAAGCCAGGCACCGAATTCATATTCTTCGGAAAGCCCGCAGCATTCAACGGACGCATAAACATCGTACATCCGGAAGTAGACGCAGTTGCAGGAAAACAGATCGCCGGCACTATAATAACCCCCGGCAGCGCAAGCGGTACAATGACCGGAGTATATACAAGTTCTGAACGCCTCAAGAACGGCGGCATCACCGGCAAGGTGATGAACAAACTCATGGAGGCGGCACTCACCAAATGCCTCGGCGACGTGGAGGAATCACTGCCGGAATACATACTCAGGCAATACGGACTTGTCCCTATTCATTTCGCCCTCCGCAACATACATTTCCCGAAGGACATCAACGCTCTCGAAAAAGCCAGATACAGACTGAAATTCGAGGAACTTTTCTACCTCCAGCTGTCTCTCCTGAAGCAGAAATATGTCAGAAGCCGCGAAGAGCGCGGAATCCACATGCCGAAGGTAGGAGAAGCATTCAATCAGTGCTATTCTTCACTCCCCTTCGACCTGACCGGCGCCCAGAAAAGGGTGATCACCGAGATCCGCGACGACATGAAAAGCGGGCGTCAGATGAACCGTCTGCTGCAGGGTGACGTAGGTAGCGGAAAGACAATGGTTGCTGTACTGACAGCCCTTATCGCGACCGGAAACGGATACCAGGCTTGCATCATGGCACCGACGGAAGTGCTTGCGCAGCAGCACTATAAGAATATCCAGAAGTTCCTTGCACCGACAGAAATGAAGTCCGCGCTTCTCACCGGAAGCACAAAGACGGCTGAAAGGCGCGAGATTCACGCAGGGCTGGAAGACGGATCTATCAATATAATAGTAGGTACGCATGCCTTGATAGAGGACAATGTCGTATTCAGGAATCTTGGTCTGGCAATCATTGACGAACAGCACAGGTTCGGAGTGGAACAACGCTCGAAACTTTGGAAAAAGTCTGCATGCGGAGCTCCGCCTCACGTGCTCGTAATGACAGCGACCCCTATTCCACGAACGCTCGCAATGACGCTTTACGGCGATCTTGACGTATCCGTAATCGACGAACTTCCTCCGGGAAGAAAACCGGTGCAGACCATACATGCGACCGAAGGAAAAAGGACTGCAATGTACAACTTCATGCGTGACCAGATTGCGCTCGGCAGACAGGTCTTCGTAGTATATCCTCTTATCTTTGAGACGGAAAAGGTTGACTACCAAAGTCTTGAAGAAGGCATTGAGCAGATTGTAAAGGCCTTCCCTTTCCCGCCATACAAGATGGCTGTCGTTCATGGAAAGATGACCAACGACGAGAAGAAGTTCAACATGGACGCCTTTGCCGCAGGAAGGGCACACATACTGGTTGCCACCTCGGTGATCGAAGTCGGAGTAGATGTGCCTAACGCTTCTGTGATGGTAATCGAAAGCGCTGAGAGATTCGGTCTCAGCCAGCTGCATCAGCTCAGGGGAAGAGTGGGACGAGGAAGCGAGAAATCCTACTGCGTACTGATGACCGGTCATAAGCTGAGCAAGGAATCAAAGCAGAGAATCGACCTCATGTGCGCAACAGAAAACGGATTCGAACTCGCGGAGGAAGACATGAAGATGAGAGGTCCCGGCGACCTGGAAGGAACCCAGCAGAGCGGTCTTCCTATAAGCCTCAACATCGCCTCGCTCGCAAAGGACGGACTCATCCTGAACGCCGCACGTGCAGCTGCAGAAGCCGTTCTGGACAACGATCCGACACTGACCTCCGACCGGAACCAGCTTCTGAGAAAAGAGTTAAGAAAAGAGATATATAAAATCAAAGATTATAGCAAGATCAGCTGATGGTATCTGAATTATTGGAAAAATACATCTGGCTCGTGCAGACATTCATCAGAGCCGGAGAAAGCGGTCTCACCCTTCAGGAAATATCCGACAAATGGGAGAGAAGGTTCGGCAGCGCATATTCACGGCGCACATTCAACAATCACCGCAAGGAGGTAGAAGATGTCTTTGGAATCTTCATCGACTGTAGGAGGAGCACAAACACCTACTTCATCGAAAACCCCGGCGACGTTGCCGACGTGAATGCAGAATCGGCATGGCTTATCAACACATTCACTGTCAACAGAGTACTGTCACTTGGCAGGGAGCGCATGTCCGGAAGAGTTTCGGTGGAAAACATCCCTTCCGGCCATCAGCACCTGACATCTGTCCTCGAAGCAATGACAGGAGACAATGTAATTGAAGTGGAATACAGGAAGTACACTAGCAAGGTCTCGGAAATCCTGACCCTGCATCCCTATGCCGTGAAGGAAAACGCAAAACGATGGTACCTCATCGCATACTGCAAGGAACGCCAAGGTCTCCGCGTCTACGGACTCGACCGAGTAAGGTCTCTGAAAATCAAAGACAGCACATTCAAAATGCCTAAAAACTTCGACATTGACGAACTATTCTCGACAAGTTTCGGCATCTATCTCCCGGATGGCAAAGGTCAGAAGGTCACCTTCCGTGCGTCATGCGAAGAAGCACAATACCTGCGCGACCTCCCTATCCACAGCAGTCAGTGCGAAGAGAAGAACGACGGCAAGAACGTGACTTTCAGCATATTCGTATGCACCAAGGACAAAAACGGCAAATTCTACAACGACCTGCTCATGGAATTCTGCAGGTACGGCAGCAAAGTTGAAATCATCTCACCGGCCGATCTGAGAGAGGCTGTCGCGGACGAATTCAGGAAAGCCACTGAAATTTATAAGTAGAAAATAGTCAATTGGTGTAGATTTTTCATTATATTTGCGGTTTCTACGCCCCCGTAGTTTAATGGATAGAATTTCAGATTCCGGTTCTGACGGTTGCGGTTCGATTCCGCACGAGGGTACCATTTACTACTACATAACGAACTACATAAATTTAAACTGATATGGCAAACGCAAAAAAATTCGTCACATGTGACGGTAACTGGGCGGCGGCGCACATTGCTTACCTTTTCAGTGAGCATGCAGCGATCTACCCGATCACCCCATCGTCGACAATGGCAGAATATGTCGATGAGTGGGCTGCCCAGGGCAAGAAGAATCTCTTCGGAGAGACAGTGAAGGTAACAGAGATGCAGAGTGAAGGCGGTGCTGCCGGTGCAGTGCACGGTTCGCTTCAGGCAGGTGCCCTCACAACAACATTCACAGCATCTCAGGGTCTCCTCCTGATGATCCCAAACATGTACAAGATTGCAGGTGAGCTGCTCCCTACAGTGTTCCACGTGTCTGCACGCGCACTTGCATCTCACGCACTCTCTATATTCGGTGACCACCAGGACGTCATGGCATGTCGCCAGACCGGATTTGCAATGCTCGCTTCTGCTTCCGTACAGGAGGCTCTCGACATGGCGGCTGTCGCACATCTTGCTGCAATCAAGTCAAGTGTTCCTTTCCTCCACTTCTTCGACGGATTCCGCACATCACACGAGATCCAGAAGATCGAGCTTATCGACGAGGGGGCACTCAAGGGAATGGTAAGCAAGAAGTCACTTGCGAGATTCCGTGCAAAGGCTCTTTCACCAGACGCTCCTGTAACACGCGGTACAGCACAGAACGCAGACGTATACTTCCAGGCACGTGAGGCCTGCAACCAGTACTACGATGCAGTTCCTGACGTGGTTGCACGTTACATGGGCGAGATCAGCGAGCTTACAGGCCGCGAGTACCGTCCGTTCGACTACTACGGAGCTGAGGACGCTGAGGAGATCATCGTTGCTATGGGTTCTGTTACAGAGACCATCAAGGAGACTATCGACTACATGACAGCTCAGGGCAAGAAGGTCGGCGTGATGATTGTCCGTCTCTACAGACCATTCTCTGCAAAATACTTCATGAAGGCACTCCCTCACAGCGTGAAGAGAATCGCTGTTCTCGACAGAACAAAAGAGCCGGGTGCACTCGCAGAGCCACTCTACCTTGACATCAAGGCCCTCTTCCAGGGAGTGGAGAACGCACCGCTCGTAATCGGCGGACGCTACGGTCTCTCTTCTAAGGACACCACCCCTGCACAGATCGTATCCGTATATGAGAACCTCGAGATGGCGGAGCCTAAGGACGGTTTCACCCTCGGTATCGTGGACGACCTTACATTCAGATCACTCCCATTGAAGGAGGAGTTCTCGATCGTGAAGCCAGGCACGACAGAGTGCAAGTTCTTCGGCCTCGGTTCAGACGGTACAGTAGGTGCGAACAAGAACACCATCAAGATCATCGGTGAGCATACTCCTAAGTATTGCCAGGCATACTTCGACTACGACTCAAAGAAGTCAGGCGGTTACACATGTTCACACCTCCGTTTCGGAGACCTCCCTATCAAGGCTCCTTACCTTGTAGGTACACCGGACTTCGTTGCATGCCACGTTCCTTCATACCTCAGCAAGTATGACGTGCTCAAGGGCATCAAGCAGAACGGCACACTCCTTCTCAACAGCCTCTGGGATGAGGAAGAGACTCTCAAGAGAATCCCTGACCACGTGAAGGCTATCATCGGCAAGAAGAACATCACCCTCTATATCATCAACGCGACAAAGATCGCTTCTGAGATCGGACTCGGCGGACGTACAAACACCATCCTCCAGTCTGCATTCTTCAAGATCACAGGCATCATTCCTTACGAGGAGGCTGTCGACTACATGAAGAAGGCCATCGTGAAGAGCTACGGCAAGAAGGGTGAGCACATCGTGAACATGAACTTCGCAGCTGTTGACCGCGGTGGCGAGTACACCAAGGTTGAGATTCCGGCTGACTGGAAGGACATCACAGCGAAGTTCGAGAACCCTAACGCAGCACGTCTTGCCCCTGACTTCGTAAAGCACATCGCCGACATCGTCAACGCACAGGCAGGTGACACTCTCCCTGTAAGCGCATTCAAGGATCAGGCAGACGGCACAATCCCGGCAGGTACAACAGCTTACGAGAAGCGTGGTATCGCAGTGAAGGTTCCAGAGTGGCAGGCAGACAACTGTATCCAGTGTAACAACTGTGCTTTCGTATGTCCTCACGCTGCAATCCGTCCGTTCCTCCTCACTGACGAGGAAGCTGCAAACGCACCTGAAGGTCTCAAGATGCAGCAGGGCAAGGCAGTGTTCAAGGAGTACAAGTTCGCTCTCAGCATATCAGTTCTTGACTGTACAGGTTGCGGCAACTGTGCCGACGTATGTCCATCAAAGGAGAAGGCTCTCGTAATGAAGCCGCTCGGAACTCAGGAGGCAGAGCAGGCAAACTTCGACTACCTCAACGCTCACGTAGGCTACAAGGACAATATCCAGCCTAAGACTGCTAACGTCAAGAACGCTCAGTTCGCTCAGCCGCTCTTCGAGTTCTCAGGAGCTTGTGCAGGCTGCGGTGAGACACCATACATCAAGACAATCACCCAGCTTTACGGTGACCACATGATGATCGCCAACGCAACAGGCTGTTCATCAATCTACGGTGCGTCATTCCCGGCTGCTCCTTACTGCAAGGATGCCAACGGTCACGGACCTGCTTGGGCAAACTCACTCTTCGAGGACTTCTGCGAATTCGGTCTCGGTATGAAACTCGGTTCAGACAGAGCACGTATGACTGTAGCCAAACTCATGGAGGAAGGCCTTGCATGCTCATGCTGCACAGACGAGATGAAGGCTCTCTTCACTCAGTGGCTTGAGAACAAGAACGACGCGAAGGTTACACGCGAGGTCGCTGACAAGCTCGTTCCTCTTTGCGAGGCATGCAGCTGCGACATCTGCAAGGGCCTTGTAGAGTACAAGACATTCATCCCTGCACGCAGCCAGTGGATCATCGGCGGTGACGGTGCTTCATACGACATCGGATACGGCGGACTCGACCACGTACTCGCTTCAGGTGAGAATGTGAACATCCTCGTCCTCGATACAGAGGTTTACTCTAACACAGGCGGACAGTCATCAAAGGCTACCCCTGCAGGTGCTATCGCCAAGTTCGCCGCTTCGGGTAAGCGCGTACGCAAGAAGGACCTCGGTATGATGGCGATGAGCTACGGTTACGTATACGTTGCACAGGTTGCAATGGGCGCATCTCCGGCACAGTACTTCAACGCAATCAAGGAGGCTGAGGCTTACGACGGACCGTCACTCATCATCGCTTACGCACCATGTATCAACCATGGTCTGAAGGCAGGTATGGGTCTTAGCCAGAAGGAGGAGAAACTTGCAGTGGAGTGCGGTTACTGGCACCTCTACAGATACAACCCTATGCTCGAGGGAACTGACAAGAATCCGTTCACACTCGACAGCAAGGAGCCTGATTGGAGCAAGTTCCAGGACTTCCTCAAGAGCGAGGTACGTTTCGCTTCACTCTACAAGATGTATCCGGACTCGGCTGAGGAGCTTCTCCAGAAGACAGAGGAGTTTGCAAAGATCCGTCTTGAAACCTATAAGAGACTCGCCAACAAGTAATATAGTCTTTACTTGATAATAATGTGGCAACCGTTTAGGTGACCTGACCCCCGAAAGTTAGACCCAAAACTTTCGGGGGTTTTGTTCAGAAACACTTTGTTTGTAAATATTTTTTAGTATATTTGTTAGCAGAGGGCGTCTTTTCTTCTTCTCTGTGATTCCGCAGCCGTAAGATGCCGTCCGGCATGGCGGACATAGCCTCAACACAGAATCTTATTTTCTAATTATTTAGTTACTTAAATCTGTTATTTATGAAGAATAAGTTTTTGTTACTATTCATTAGTATTATGCATGTTTTACCTGTCATAAATGTCTCGGCTCAAATAAAGTATATTGATGGTAGACTTATGATTGGCGATGTTCCCGGTCCTTATTCATATTATGGAATAACAGCAAACACAAATGGAATCTATTTCATGGGAACAAATAATCGGTTTTTTCAGCTTGATGTAACTGCATATGGAGCTCCGAGAATCTCAGGACATAATGATAATGTTGTATTTTATAATACTGTTACTAGTGTGTATAATGCTGTTGCTGCTAGGCAAGTTTATGTGTATTCAGATATGAGAGCAAAAACAAATGTTAGGAGTTTTAATAGTGGCATAGATGTCATTAGTCGTCTTCGACCGGTTTCATATAATTTTACAGGAGCACAGAATAGGTCAGCTCCGTCTAATCAATATACCGGGGATAATGTAGAAATTGGTCTTATTGCACAGGAACTTGAAAAAGTTTTGCCCAATCTTGTATATACCGATGATGAGGGTAGGAAATTGGTTGATTACACATCGTTGATACCCGTCCTTATTGATGCCGTTCAGACTTTGCAGCAGGAAGTAGATGCTCTGAAGGTAAAAGCAAATATGAAATAGTTGTATGAAATAATTATCTTATGAACAATTTGAGCAACAGTTTATGTTTGTCGATGATGTTGGCTGTCGCTATAATGACTTCGTGTGTGCAAAAATCATTGTCGGAGATGTGGAGTTTTGAAGAAACTCAAGAAATAAAAATTGCGACAGAACCTTTGAGGAAATCTACATCAGAAATAGCGGATTATGATACGCTTCCTAATCCGTATGCTTTGAGTGTAATGCAAAGGGTATATAATGATTTTAGTGAAATACCAGTTGTGTTATCCGCTACAGATCTGTATGTGAAGTTTATGCCTCAGGACAGTGCCCAACTTCGCGATTTGATTTATAATTATGAATTGGAATTATTTGATTATCCACTCGATTTGCAACTTGACGGCGGTGAAGAATATGTTAATCCCAATTTGCCTGAAACTGATTTAGTTTGGCTGTATACAACAGTCAAACCTGACTTTACATTCCCCAATAATATTCCATATGAAATTTTAGAGGAGTGCTACATCCCAGCAGATGATGAGACTATCGGAAGTCCGACTAAGGCAGGAATTGTCAATGTTGAAGATATGGCGTTTGCATATGTAGGATACGAGCAGGTAACGGTCCCTCAGACAAGGACTCTTGTCACCCCTCAGGGTGATATAGAAGTGTACGACAACACTGGAAATATTAATGTCCCGGTAAAGGGTGTCAAAGTCAGGTGTCATACTATTGTAAAGTGGGCAACTGCATATACGGATGCAAATGGCCATTATGTGATGAATAAACCATTTCGTTTTAAACCACATTATTCAATAGTCTTCGATAACATCAAGGACTTTGACATTTGGGGAAATTACGGACCTTTGGCATGTGCAAATTTCAACATGGGGTGGCATAGTAATGCAGGCCATTCAGAATCAATATCTACGGATAGTAAGGCTTGGGCATGGGCTGTTGTAAATAATGCTGCATATGAATACTATGAAATGTGTAATACCAATGGCATTCTTACGCCACCATCGGATTTAAAGATATGGGTATGGAAGTTTCTTGATGTTTCGTCTACACCAATGCTTAGGTGCATTTCTCGCCCAAACGCAGGATTGGAATTCTTCGAAAACACTATTGGTGATCAGATAAGCATGGAAGTTTCTTGGGTATGGAAGAGACTATTAAGCGTTTGTCCTGATATAACAATTGGAGCTAAGGAAGATTCTGGATCTAATTTAAAAGATTATTCTTCAATATATAACGTAGTTAATCATGAATTAGCACATGCGAGTCATTACAGTCAAGTTGGAAGCGATTTTTGGGGAAGATATATAGATTATATAATTAACAATTTAGGCTATGGAAATGGATCAGGTGAGGATGCTCAATTGTGCGCCATAGGTGAGATGTGGGGATATTTTATAGGATATCTACAACAAGATGTTAGATATATGACGTCCACGCCACCTCCTGCAGTGTGCGGTACTGCATCAAAAGGTATTCCTGACTGGGTATATCCTAGAATATTTTGGGATCTATATAAAACTGCAGGTATTTCTCTTAAGGATATATACGATTGTCTTCTGTTCAATGTGGATACGATCGATAAATTGGTATCAAGAATGTACGCTGTGTATTATCTGAAAAAGGAGCGCATAGCGTCAGTTTTCAGCACATATATGGACATTAGTCATATTGAGCCGGTATCATATGGATTTTCTTTCGATTCAGCATGTATAAATCAGGACATCAGACAATCTACATTATATGCAGGAGAATATGTTTACGTTAATAATACTACTGTTTATGATAATGCGATTTTCAGATTAAATGCAGGTGAAGTGGTCGTAATAGATGAACCGTTTATTGTTCATGAGAATGCAGAAATGATAATTAACAAAGCACCTTAATAGTTGTTAAATTGATGTGGATATGAAACGTTATATTATATTGTCAATGTTATTGTTGCTTTTGACATCTTGTGTAGACAGTATTCCGATTGCGTCATATTGGTGGATTAAGAATATGACTGACGATACTTTGAATATATCTTACAAAAGTATGTTAGGTAGTAGCAATTATATGATAGAGCATACAGTTGAGCCAGGAGACTCAATAAGTTTTTATCCAGGTCTTTCTTTGGGGTTTGCAAGCAAACTTCCGGATCAGGAAACTATGTTTGCTGATATTTTCGGAGTAGACTCAATCTATGTGTGCGATGTAAGCAAAGAGCTACTTGTGATTCTTGACCGAAAATCACGACATAGAATATATAGAAGAGATTCATGGAGTTTTTATCAACCTGTAGGAACGTGTTATAATTATGTGTGGGTATATAGACTGGAAAATGTTGATTTGAATTAAGGTTAGATGTATGAAGCGATTTCTATTTTTCCCCTTTATCTGTTTTATGTTTTCCTCGTGTTTCCCATCTCTGGATCGCGGTCCAATACCTAATATGAAAGGTATCTGGATGGTGAAAAACGGGACTAATGTCAACATTGAATTGTTTGCCGAATCAATAAGGAGTGCGCATATTGCTCCCGGAGATTCCCTAGGATTTTTTATGGCGTGGGGTACCAATACTTATACTCCTCCATGTTTTGAAGATTTTCTCAGTGTTGGCGCGATAGCGTTAAGTGTCGTTGATAGTGACGGCAGTGTATCGGATTCTAATTGTGGCATTTTTGATTTAAAACATCGAATTTTTGATGTAACTTCATGGAAGTGCTATAGAAATGATATAGGCGAGCCCACATGGGTGTTCACTATAACAGATCAGGATATAGCTTCTCATTAAATAGTGTTATTTAAAGCCTAAGATTATGAATAAATATATTGTATCTCTTCTATGTTCTGCGGTGTTGGCGTTTTCATCGTTGACTGAATCCTTTGCGCAAATTAAATATATGGATGGTGGTATTACCATAGGTGATGTGGCTACTCCGTACTATCATTATGGTATAACTGCAAATCTTAGCGGTGCATACTTCATGGGAGGAGGTAATAATTTCTTTCAATTGGACATTACTCCAATCACAGGGCCATGTATAGCCGGGTATAACAATGTCGTTATGTTCTCGAATGCATCTACAGGTGTTATGAATGCCATCGAGGTTGCCCATATCGTACATTATTCTGATCTTCGGGCGAAAACTGACATCAAGAGTTTCGATAGTGGCATTGAGGTTATCACACGGCTTAGACCTGTTTCATATAATTTTTTAGGAACCCAGAAGAGAAGTGCACCATCAAATGAATTCACAGGTAATAATGTTGAAATCGGTCTCATTGCACAAGAAGTAGAAAATATTTTGCCGAATCTTGTTTATACTGATGATCAAGGTAGAAAACTCGTAGATTATACGTCTCTGATACCTGTCCTTATTGATGCAGTCCAGACTTTGCAGCAGGAGGTTGAAAATCTGAAAGAAATTTACTGAAATTCATAAAGAGATGCTACCTTTTATGCCCTTCCCTTTTAGGGTCACATCATAACCGGGAAGGACACATGTACCATATCTCCAAACACCGTAGATAGAACGCAAAAGTATATATACGGTGCCACCTTATTTTACAGCTCTGAAATTCTGAAGACATATTTTCCTTTCAATGGAGCAGAGTCAGAGCCGGTAAATGAAAGTCGTCTAAGCGACGTGCCCCAGACATTGCTGAGCTTCGGATCATCCAATTCCTTCTCCTCGACAGACAAGGTCATACCAGCAGGATATACAAGTCTGAAAGAGATACCCTTATTCTCGATTACGACCTCATTGTCCTTTTGTTCACTGACGCTTCCCTGGACGAGGAAATTCACAACATCAGCTGCATTGCGGCTTTCGAACTCGTAATCGTCTGTTATAGTCAGCAGTTTATCTGTAACCTTGTACTCCCTTGTCCAGGTCCTGCAGCACGCATCCGACTGATACGCTCCCGCTATATCAAGTTTGAACGAAGCGGTTTTCCCCTTTGTGTTCACAAAGATATCCGACGCCTTATATTTCGCTCCGTTCTTTTGGGCCTTTCCATTGATGAGAGGCAGATTATGCCAATTGCTTTGCATTGACCAGATGGTATATCTGTTGCCGTCGAATGTGGACTTGGTATATGTTCCTACACCGGCATCGACAAATACAGGAACAGCACCTTTATAAAGGATGAATGTACCGATGTCGTTATGGTTATGGCTCTCATTGTTATGTCCTCCCTTTGCTGCAAAGAACCAGTCAGAATCATTCCTGAGATAACAGAACTGGGTCTCCGGATACCATGTGTGTTCGGGTACAGAGGCCCTCAGCCCGTCAATAACAGCATCAAACGGCTTGCCTGAAGAAATTTCATTATTTAACAGATCGACGCGACCGGTCATCTCATCCAACAGTCTGATGCTTTCCAGAGATCTGAAGATGTCATTACCGACTATCGGCTTCGGCAGAGCGAATCTTCCTTCCTGCTTCCTGCCAAGGTTATATATGGCGAAGTCCCGCATTTCCTCACTTGAAACCGCCTTACCATAATTATATATAAGGGAAGGTATGAACGACATTCTCGCACCGGCATCCGCGAAATTGACGACCCATCCGTCATTGACAAAAGACCTCGATATATACTCTCCCATATCCTTGACAAGAGCATCTTCGAAGAACGGTATCTTTCCGGCTGTCGCATAATGCATTATCTGAAGGTAGTCAAAGAGCTTTCCAGCAGCATGTCCCCAATATGCAGGTCCTTCTTCGCAGGCACCGTCCGTCTTCACATATGCAATGAATTTATCCACCGACTTGAGCGACTGCTTCACTGCCTGCTCCAGACGTTCCGGATCATCTTCAAGAAGGAGAAAGCACAGGATACTTTCGGCATTGCACCAAGGGTTCCAATTGTTTACCACAGCTCCCGGTTTCAGTTCGAAGCCCAGCCACCAATGAGCCTTATAGTTTGACGGATCAAGGTACGGATCCAGAATCTGCTTCTTCACGGCCGACTTTATCACTCGCGATATCACCGGATCCACCTTGTCGAAACTTTCGTGGAAGAAGTGATATGCCGCAGACATCTGAGCTCCAAGAGGGCTTGAGCCGAGGTCGATTATCTGCTGATCCGGATCGGGCAAGGTCCGACGTGTCCTCTGACGGGGCAGATGGGCCGACAAGACCCATGAAGGCATGTGAGCAGTATGCCATGTACCGTTGATCAACTGATCGAGGAAACGTCCCTTTCCTTCAGCAAGCTCTGCCAACATCAATGCGTTCAAAGCGACTCTGTTCTCCCTCAAAGGCTTCTCCATGCTCTGTCTGTCTCCTGTCCTCTCATAGGCAAGATATGCCGTTGCATCCACACTCTGCCAGGTATAATCCAGGTATTTCTCTCCGAAACCGATCAGATACTCAGCCTGAGAGCCAAGAATCTCTGTCCATGAATCTCTGTCTGAATATGCTGGATACGGAAACCATGAAGCATCCTTCGGAAGGATTCCTTCACAATCATATTGGTTATAAAGGACTTCCAAGGAAGTTACAGACCTTTCCTGCGCATGTGAAACGACGCAGATGGCAACAAGTGCAAGCAGAATGGATTTCAGTTTCAGCATACTCATTATATAGTTGTGATGTCCTACAAATTTAATCATATTGTTATCAAAAGCACCATTGTGCCGACAGAAAAAAGTTTTGTTTTTAGGTCCACACTTCATAAATTTGCAAGGATTCGCACCTAAAAGACATCACACGATGAAATCACGTCTGCTTTCCATCCTGCTTCTTGCAGCGACCGTAGGCTGCACCGACAGAAGCAATATAGTCCAGGACAACATCGACAATGCCAAGGCACAGCTGGCATTTCTGATTGACGCCGCCGAATCAGGCAGCACCCTAAGAATCCCTTCAACCTTCAAGAACGGCAAAGTGGGGTTCGTTCCTGCAAAGGACTGGGTAAGCGGATTCTTTGCGGGTTCGCTCTGGTACATGTATGAACTTACGGGAGAAGAGTACTATGCAGATAAGGCTCAGAAGCATACAGAGCTCCTTCATGACATCCAATACCTGACCTCCCACCATGACATAGGCTTCATGATCAACAACAGCTATGGAAACGGACTCAGGCTGAAGAACATCCCGGGATACGACACCGTACTCGTCAATGCTGCGAAATCGCTTTCGACACGCTTCCGCCCCGGCGCAGGAATCATCCAGTCATGGAACATAGCAAAAGGCTGGCAGGCTGAACAAGGATGGAAATGTCCTGTCATCATCGACAACATGATGAATCTTGAACTGCTGTTCAGAGTAAGCGCAGCAACGGGAGACCCGACTTTCCGGAATATTGCTGTCAGTCATGCTGACAAGACCCTTGAGCACCACTATCGTGACGACTTCAGCACTTACCATGTAGTCGACTTCGACGACCAGACAGGTGAAGTGCGCGGCAAATGCACTGCCCAGGGCATTACAGATGAATCAAGATGGGCACGCGGACAGGCATGGTCCATCTATGGCTTCACCGCAGCTTACAGATATACAAAAGACGAAAGATACCTCAAGAGGGCGGAAGACATTGCACATTATCTCCTTGTAGACGAGGACAATATGCCTGCAGACCTTGTACCACTCTGGGACTTCGATGTCGTGCAGTATGCCAACGATACGACAGAGATGATCGCTCTGTTCGGAGACAAGGAGGCGATGCTGCCTTATCTGGAAATCAGAGATGCTTCTTCCGCAGCCATCACTGCTTCCGCACTGTATGAGTTATATTGGCACACAAATAACGGATTCTACAGGAAAAAGGCCGACAAGATTATGGAAAGCCTCTCAAGCCCGGCATATAGAGCCCAGGTTGGAGAAAACGGTGGTTTCCTGCTCATGCATTCGACAGGAAGCGTTCCACATACATACAGAGGTCTGAAAAAGAATCCTAACGGAGGCAACGTCGATGTACCTCTCAACTATGCAGACTACTACTTCCTTGAGGCACTTGTGCGCAGATCACACATAGAGAAAGAAGAAAATCCTGTAAACATCAAATAATTCAGATACAATGAAATCCAGAATCATCACAACAATGGCAGCCATTTTCGCAGCAGGCATCGCATTCGCTCAGCCTAAGTCCGACCTCAGACCAGACGAGACTGTACTTCTCTACGCAGATTCATTTGAAGGAAACATTGATCCGGTTTACGGAAAGAATATTCTTTATGCCGGATTCGAGATGAAACACGACAACAAACTGACCGGTCCGGAACAGATGGCTCCGTCAGGCAATCTCGGAAACATCTCAAGCCTCGCGCGTATGGACCTCTACTTCCCTAAGAAACCTAACGGACAGATGATCATCGTATGTCCGGGCGGCGGATATTCCATCGTATCATCATATAACGAAGGCCTTTATGTTGCGGAATGGATGCTCGAGCAGGGACTCACAGTCTGCGTTGTAAAATACAGAATGCCGAACTACAACCACAAGGTACCGTATTCCGATGTTGCAAACGCATTCAGATATTGCCGCTCCAATGCGGAGAAATGGGGCGTGAAGACAATAGGTGTCATGGGATTCTCGGCCGGAGGACATCTCGCTGCCACAGCCACATGTCTCTGGGATGACGCCGAGACACGTCCTGACTTCTCTGTCCTCATCTACCCTGTCGTGACAATGAATCCGGGCACGACCCATCACGGCACACACAAGAATCTCCTCGGCGAAAGCAGGATGATACAGGAAAGATACATTGACAAATACAGCATGGAGAAACAGGTAAGCAGATACTGTCCTCCTACATTCATCGCCCTTGCATCAGACGACAAGACTGTTCCTGCAGAGAACAGCATTGCATACTATGAGAGACTTGTTGAGATGGAGGTTCCTGTAGAAATGCATATTTGGCCGACAGGCGGTCATGGATGGGGATTCTCTTCCGAGAAGTTCGTAGGAAAGGGCAAGGACAGATTCGCATATGCCCGTGAAGATTTCTACGACTCACTTGAGCGCTGGCTCAAGAATCTGAGATAACACTTTCCAGAGTCTGGATACAGCAAATGATTCAGAGGGACTGAAGCCGAGTGCAAAAGTCCCTCTTTTTTCGTATGCCGGCAGGAGATTGACCTGGATGTCGGCATCATCAGGGAAGGATTTTGCAAATATGATTTCAGGATGTACAGCTATGAAGTCTGCCAGAAGTTCCGACATCATATAGTCATAGACCTCTTCGGAAGCAGATACCTTTACTACCCTCTCCTGCTGGAGTGCGTACATTATCTGGATTCTGGCATATCCTGACAGGATTTCACGTGCATGTCTGTCAAAGACTTCACCTGCTGGAGTGAGGGCCGTCATTCCACGCTGTCTCTCGAAAAGTTTGACACCAAGCTGTCGTTCAAGCTCGGAAATATGCTGGCTTACTGCAGGCTGGGATATATGAAGCAGTTCGGCTGCCTTTGAAAAACTCTTCATTTCTGCAACCGTAACGAAAACTCTCAGTCTGAAATCCTCCTGCATAGCCCTTAATTTTTTTCGCAAATATACAATAAATGTAGTATATTTGTGGATTAAAAAGTTTGAAAAATCTAACTGAACATGAAACGTATAATCATTTTGATTGCGGCTATTCTTGCCGCAACTGCAGCTTTCGGACAGCAGCCACAGGCATTGCCTAACGACCCTGCTGTAAAGGTCGGAAAGCTTGAGAACGGATTGACTTACTACATCCGTCAGAACGACAAGCCTGCTCAGAGAGCGGAATTCTATCTTGCAACAGACGTAGGAGCATTCCAGGAAGAGGACGACCAGGACGGTCTCGCACACTTCCTCGAGCATATGTGCTTCAACGGAACAAAGAACTTCCCTGAGAAGAAGCTTCTTGAGTGGCTTCAGAGCATCGGTGCCGAGTTCGGTAGAAACATCAACGCTTCTACAGGTTTCGAGCAGACTCAGTACATGCTTAACAACATTCCTATCGTAAGAGAGTCCATCATCGACTCTTGCCTTCTCGTACTTCACGACTATGCACATTTCGTGACATGCGACCCTAAGGAGATCGACTCTGAAAGAGGCGTAATCCTTGAGGAGAGAAGAACAAGAAGAGATGCAGGCTGGAGAATGTTCGAGAAGTCGCTTCCATACTACTACGGCGATACTCCTTATTCAAAAAGAACCCTTATCGGAGGAGAAGAGCAGCTCAAGACATTCAAGTATGAGAGCCTCACAAACTTCTACCGCAAGTGGTACAACCCTGACATGCAGGCTGTTATCGTAGTAGGAGACTTCGATGTAGACATGATGGAGAACAAGATCAAGACCATCTTCGGCGACATCCCTGCCCCTGCAACTCCAACAGTAAAGATCGAACATAAGCTCCCCGGTAACGTCGAGCCTCTCGTAGCTGTTATCACAGACCCTGAGGCTGAAGGTTCAGGAATCGAGGTTATGTGGAAGACAGAGCCACTCCCTAAGCAGTACATGAATACTGACGTGGCATACATGCAGAGCGTCATCAAGGCCTACATCAGAATCATCATGTCAGAGAGATTCTCTGATATCACTTCCAAGCCAGGTTCACCTTTCCTCGGCGCAAGTTTCGCTGTCGGCAGCCTCTGCAACACTTCTGACGCAATCTTCGGAAACGTAGCATTCAAGGACGGTGAGGCTATCCCTGCACTCACAGCATACATGACCGAACTCGAGAAGATGAAGAGATTCGGATTCACCGAGGGTGAGGTAAAGCGTGCTACAGAAAACCTCCTCAGCTCATACGAAAGAGCAGTAGAGGCAGCTTCTACAAGAAAGAACGCAGACTTCGTGAAGCCACTCCTCAACAACTTCTACGACAACAAGCCATACCTGGAGCCTGAGACTGAGCAGATGATCGGCAAGCAGCTTTGCTCTATGCTTACTGCACCTATGCTTTCGCAGATCGTATCTCAGCTCATCCCTGAAGAGAACCTCCTTATGATCTATACAGGTCCTGAGAAGGAAGGTCTTGCAAACCCTACAGAGCAGGAAATGCTTGCTGTACTTGAGACTGTAAAGAACGCAGACATTCAGGCTAACGAAGAGGAAAACCTCAACGAGCCTCTCATCAGCGAGGAACTCGCAGGAAGCCCTGTAGTGAAGGAAAAGGCAGGAATCCACGGTTCAACAGTATGGACTCTTGCAAACGGTCTCAAGGTAATCGCCCTCCCTACCGACTACAAGAAGGATCAGGTAATGTTCACTCTTGAGATGGACGGCGGTAAAAACAACATTCCAGTGGAAGACCTCGTATCATTCGAGGACAACATCTGGGGACTCTACCTTGCGAACACAGGTGTATCAAAGTTCTCAGGCACCCAGCTTCCTAAGATGCTTGCAGGAAAGCGTGCTTCAGCAAGTCCATACATCAGCGGATACTCTCACGGCATCAGCGGACAGAGCGCTCCTAAGGATATCGAGACTGCATTCCAGCTCGCATACCTCTATTACACAGCTCCACGCTTTGACCAGGAGGAGTTCAACGTAGGTATCCAGCAGATCGAGGCAGTATTCCCTAACATCAAGAACACACCTGACTACAAGTACAGTGTCGAGCTTGAAAAGGTTCTCTACGGTAACAACCCACGAGTGATCTCACTCAGCGACGAGGTTCTTGCAAAGGCTAATCTCGCAACTATCGAGAAGAACTACAGAAAGCTCTTCAGCGGTGTTGACGGTGCGGCCCTCATCATCATCGGTAACATCAATCTTGAGACTCTCAAGCCGATGGTAGAGAAATACTTCGGTTCACTCCCTACAGGCAAGGAGCTCAAGCTGAACAAGAAAGAGGTTATCCAGTTCGCAAAGGGTCAGATCGACAACACACTCGAACTCGATATGGCGACACCTAAGTCAAGCGTACTCAAGTTCTACAGCGCATATATGCCTGTAAACACAAAGACAAACGTGACACTCAGCGTTGCCAAGTACATCGTGGATATGATCTATACAAAGGAGATCCGCGAGAAGGAAGGCGGCACATATGGTGTAGGTGTTGCAATGTCAGGCAACAGACATCCACAGAAGAGAGCTGTGATCCAGATCCAGTTCGACACCAACCCTGAGCAGGCAGAGAAACTCGGAGAGATCGCAAAGGCAAAACTCATCGAGTTCGCTCAGAACGGTCCTACTGAAGAGGAGCTCTCAATGGCTGTGGAGAACCTTAAGAAGAACCTCCCTGAGTCACGTATCAACAACAGATACTGGATGAGCGTTCTTGAGAACTGGAACGACTACGGCATCGACTACAACAAGGAGTATGAAGATGCAATCAACAGCGTTACATCTAAGGACGTAAGCAAACTTCTCAAGAAGATTCTCAAGCAGAACAATCTCGTAGAGTTCAAGTCTATGCCGATTGCAAAGTAATCGAGTAGGAGGTAAACGAAAGTAATGGAGTTTATCTCCTACTTTCGTTTACCGACCTCTCACACCACCGTACATGCGGGTCCGCATACGGCGGTTCCTTATATCCGATGATACTTTTCGTAGTATCCTATCAATGAC
>JBGVEY010000055.1:0-7905 GCA_045120635.1 Candidatus Cryptobacteroides sp. | reverse complement strand
ATCCACCTCTTCCCATTCCGAACAGAGAAGTTAAGCTCACCATCGCCGATGGTACTGCCCCACCAGGTGGGAGAGTAGGTAGCTGCCACGCTCTTAACGACACCCTGTCATCATACGATGACGGGGTGTTTCGTTATATACTGTTTGGAACGGATATTGGAATTTAGCGGGCAATAAAATGAACTTGCTATGTTTTACAATTTTCTGTTTCCCCAGTATTTGAGAGGGAGAGGTGTCTCTTTCATGATTCTCTTTGTCAGGCTCTTCTTCGGTGCATTGTTCCTCATGCATGGTTTGGATAAGATGATGAACTTCAATCAGCTATCTGTCACATATCCGAGCGTCTTCGGTCTGGGTAGCTATACCACACTCATGTTGTCGATTTTCTGTGAATTTGCCTGCTCTATCTTCCTGATGGTGGGAATGCTGACCCGTATCATTCTTATACCTATGGTTGTTTCGATGGCGGTTGCATTCTTTGACATACATGACGGTATGATGCCGGAAGGTGAACTCTCTCTGATCTATCTCATTGTCTTTTTCGTCCTTTTTGTGACAGGTCCGGGACGCTACAGCGTGGATTATCTCATAGATCGTAAAGTTATGAAGGACAAGGAGGCCCTGAGCACGCATAAGTGATCTGCTTGTTATTCTGAGAAATTTGTCTAACTTTGAAATCCCTGCACTCGTTTTGATTGCAGGATTAAATAGTTTCATGATGTCAGGACTGGTAGGACATATTTCCCAGATCATCGGCCCGGTGGTCGATGTTCATTTCACGATACCTGATCAGGCTCAGGTGAATCTTCCGGCTATCCACGAAGCATTGACAGTTTCCCGCAAGGACTCCAGAGAACTCATTCTTGAAGTCCAGCAGCATATCGGTGAGGATACAGTCCGTACCGTAGCGATGGATTCAACAGATGGACTTAAGAGAGGTCTTCCGGTAAACTGTACCGGCGGACCGATAACAATGCCTGTCGGTGCGCAGATCAGAGGCCGAGTGATGAATGTCACCGGCAATACAATCGACGGAATGAATAAACTCGATAGGGAAGGAGCATTCCCTATCCATCGCGAGCCGCCTAAATTCGAGGACCTTACTACTTCGCAGGAGGTGCTCTTCACGGGAATCAAGGTTATTGACCTTCTTGAACCTTATCTCAAAGGCGGTAAGATCGGACTTTTCGGAGGTGCCGGTGTAGGAAAGACAGTCCTTATCAAGGAACTGATCAACAATATCGCAAAGAAGCATAACGGTTTCTCGGTATTTGCCGGTGTAGGAGAACGTACCCGCGAAGGAAACGACCTGCTCAGGGAAATGATCGAATCCGGCGTAATAGACTATGGAGAGGCCTTTCTGAAGAGCATGGAGGAGGGGCATTGGGATCTGTCCAAGGTCGATTATTCTGCGTTGGAGAAGTCCCAGGTGGCTATGGTATTCGGACAGATGAACGAGCCTCCGGGAGCGCGTTCTTCCGTAGCGCTTTCAGGACTTACATTGGCTGAATCCTTCAGGGACAGCAAGGATGCTTCAGGTCCGAAGGATATCCTTTTCTTCATAGACAATATCTTCAGATTTACACAGGCGGGTTCTGAGGTGTCTGCACTTCTGGGCCGTATGCCTTCTGCTGTGGGTTATCAGCCTACCTTGGCCACAGAAATGGGTCAGATGCAGGAACGAATCACATCTACAAAGGATGGTTCCATCACTTCTGTACAGGCAGTTTATGTGCCTGCGGATGACTTGACTGACCCGGCGCCCGCGACAACCTTCAGCCACCTTGATGCTACGACGGTATTGAGTCGAAAGATTGCTGAGCTTGGTATATATCCGGCCGTCGATCCGCTTGAGTCCACTTCACGTATCCTCGATCCTAATGTGGTCGGAAAGGATCATTATGAGACAGCCCAGAGGGTGAAGCAGATTCTTCAGAGAAACAAGGAACTTCAGGATATCATCTCGATCCTCGGTATGGATGAACTTTCCGATGAGGACAGACTTACAGTAAACCGCGCCCGCAAGGTGCAGAGATTCCTTTCTCAGCCGTTCTCGGTTGCTGAGCAGTTCACGGGTATTCCAGGTGTAATGGTGTCGATTGAGGATACTGTAAGGGGCTTCAAGATGATTCTTGACGGTGAGGTAGACGACCTTCCGGAACAGGCATTCCTCAATGTAGGTCCTATTGAAGACGCCATCAGAAAGGGAGAGGAAATCCTTGCTGCAGTGGTTTCAGCAAACTGATATGAAGACCAGGGACAACATAAGACTTCTTGTGCTGACTCCGCAGAGTACCCTCTTCGAGGGGCATGTGGAGAAGGTTGATCTGCCGGGTGACAAGGGCCGTTTCATGGTCCTGTACAATCACGCGCCGGTGATTTCATCGCTGTCAGAGGGTTATGTTGTCTATACATCTGAGGGAGTGGAATCACGGATTGGAATCAGTATGGGCTTTGTCCGTGTAAGCGATAATGAAGTGGTAGTTTGTGCCGAGGTATGAAACTGACTAAGTACATATTGGCGATTGTGCTTATGACTGCAGGCTTACTGAGTCGTGCAGAGGATTCCCATGCGTCTGCACAGGAGGAGTCTGTCGATGTAGCCCATATGCTTTTCGGCCATATCGGAGACTCATACGGCTGGCATATAACCGACTGGAACGGTCAGCATGTCACCATCCCGCTTCCGTGCATAGTATACAGTTCGACAGGATGGCATTTCTTCATGTCCTCGCATATAGAGCATGGACATTCATATGAGGGTCTGTTCATCGCTGACGAGGGACGATATAAGGACAAGATCGTGGAGATGACACCTGACGGGACCTTGATCAGACCGTTTGACATATCCATAACAAAGAACGTCGCCTCGCTCATGTTTACCGCAATTCTGCTGATTGTCCTCGTGCTTTCGGCAAGGCGTTGGTATGAAAGGAATGACGCGCGCGAAAAGGCGCCGGGAGGTCTTGCGGGACTTGTGGAGATGATGGTGATGATGGTCAACGATGATATAATCAAGGAATCAGTAGGACCTGAATACAGGAAATATGCGCCCTATCTTCTGACTGCATTCTTCTTTATATTCATTAGCAATCTTCTGGGTATAGTTCCGTTCTTCCCGGGAGGAGCGAATGTTACGGGAAACATTGCAGTGACGATGGTACTCGCCCTGTGTACATTCTTCGCTGTGAATATGTTTGCAAACAGGCATTACTGGAAGGAAATCCTCTGGCCTGATGTGCCGGTGTTCCTGAAATTTCCGCTTCCATTGATGCAGTTGATAGAGATTTTCGGAATGTTCACCAAACCGTTTTCGCTGATGGTCAGACTTTTCGCCAATATCATGGCGGGACATGCGATGATCCTAGGACTGGTGTCGGTGATATTCGTGACAGCCAAGCTCGGACCTGTGATCAACGGCTCCATGACGGTTGTGACAATGCTTTTCGGAGTATTCATGGACTGCCTTGAACTGCTCGTGGCATTCATCCAGGCATATGTGTTCACTATGCTTTCGGGAGTGTTCATCGGCATGTCCAGACAGACAGAACATTAACAATAAAACACTATAGCTATGTTACTTTCAACAATTTTACTTCAGGCCGCAGGACTGGCCGTATGGGGAAAAGTCGCTGGTGCGTTGGGCGCTGGTATTGCAGCTCTTGCAGCGGCGTGGGGTATCGGTAAGATCGGTTCTTCAGCGATGGAATCAATCGCACGTCAGCCGGAGTCGGCCGGCAATATCCGCACAGCGATGCTCATCATCGGAGCGCTTGTCGAGGGTGCCTGCCTTTTCGCAATCATTGCATGTCTGATGGCAATCGTAATGTAATATGAATCTCTTGCTACCGGACAGCGGTCTCCTCTTCTGGATGACCATAATCTTTGCCATCGTGTTCTTCGTGCTTGCGAAGTTCGGCTTTCCTGTGATCACAGGTATGGTCGAGAAGCGCAGGACGAGGATCGAGGATGCTATAGAGGCTGCCCGCAAGGCGGAGGAAGCAATCGCCCATCTGAGTCAGGAACAGGAACGTATCATGGCGGAGACACGTGCTGAGCAGGCGAGACTGATGAAAGAGGCTGCAGCAGAACGTGAACGGATGATTGCTGCGGCAAAGACACAGGCCATGGTCGAGGCTCAAAAGATCATGGACGAGGCGAAGATGAGGATTGAAGAGGAAAAGGAGGACGCTTTGAGGGACATGAGAAGGGAAGTGGCGATGTTGTCACTTGCTGTCAGCGAGCAGGTCCTCCGAAAGGAACTGGGGACGGATGAAGGCCAGAAGCAGCTGATTGAAAAGCTTGTGGATGAGATGTCAGGCACTGTGAAATGAATGCAGGATTAATAGCTTCAAGGTATGCCAAGGCTTTCCTGAAGTATGTTCAGGAAGCGGGATCTGGGGATAAGGTCTATTCCCAGGTCTGCAGGCTTGCACGCGTAATCGGGGAACTTCCTCAGATGAAGGTGTACCTTGAGGACAGTTCGGATGTCTCTCTTGAAAGGAAACTTTCGTTATTGTCCGCTGCATTGGATGCTCCTGTCGAGGCGACTATCTCGGATTTCCTGAAGATGGTCACCGCCAACAACAGAGAGGAATATTTCCATAGAATGCTGCTCTCATTCATCGAGCAATACCGTTCTGCAAACAACATCAAGGTAGGCAGGGTGGTAACAGCAGTTCCTTATGACGACCTCGGGAACCGTCTTGAGGAAATGTTTCATGACAGGACAGGAGCTGAAGTGCACCTCAGCGAAGAAGTCGACCCTGATATCATAGGCGGCTTTGTCTTTGAACTGGACGGATATCGTATGGATGCCAGTGTGGAAACTCATCTGAACCGTATCCGTCGTCAACTTGTGGAAAAGAATAACAGGATAGTATAGATATGAATACAATTCGTCCGTCGGAAATTTCGGATGTGCTGCTCAGTCAGCTGAAGGAAATAGGCGCAGAACTACATTATGAAGAGGTCGGCAAGGTGTTGCAGGTCAGCGATGGCGTTGTCCGCATATACGGTTTGCTGAATGCCGAGGCAGGAGAGCTTCTCGAGTTCGATAACGGTATCATGGCCGTTGTGATGAACCTCGAGGAGGATAATGTGGGTGCAGTGCTTCTCGGACCGACCGACAGGGTCAAGGAAGGTATGACAGTCAGGCGTACTGGTCGCATCGCTTCAATAAATGTCGGCGAATCCATGCTCGGCCGTGTGGTGAACCCTCTCGGAGAGCCGCTCGACGGCAAGGGCAGGATTGCCGGAGAACTTGTGGAGATGCCTTTGGAAAGGAAGGCACCGGGTGTGATATTCCGTCAGCCGGTAACAGAGCCTCTGCAGACCGGATTGAAGGCAATCGATTCCATGATTCCTATCGGAAGGGGACAGCGCGAGCTTATCATCGGTGACCGTCAGACCGGCAAGACCGCGATTGCTCTGGATACGATCATCAATCAGAGAAGTGCCTATGAGGCTGGTGATCCTGTTTATTGTGTATATGTTGCCATCGGCCAGAAGGGTTCGACCATTGCCAATATTGTGAACACCCTCAAGGAAAAGGGCGCCCTTGACTATACCATCGTCGTTGCGGCTACCGCGGCAGATACTGCGGCCCTCAGATATTATGCTCCTTTCGCAGGTGCGGCTATCGGAGAGTATTTCAGGGATACAGGAAGACATGCTCTTGTAGTATATGACGACCTTTCAAAGCAGGCCGTGGCATATCGTGAGGTGTCATTGATCCTTCGTCGTCCGTCAGGTCGTGAGGCATATCCGGGAGATATCTTCTATCTCCATTCAAGACTTCTTGAAAGGGCAGCAAAGATCATCGGCCAAAAGGAAGTTGCTGAGAATATGAACGACCTTCCGGAGTCGCTTAAAGGCAAGGTGAAGCCGGGCGGTTCGCTCACGGCGCTTCCAATTATCGAGACTCAGGCGGGTGACGTGTCTGCATACATTCCGACTAACGTGATTTCCATCACAGACGGTCAGATCTTCCTTGAAGCAGACCTGTTCAACCAGGGTTTCCGTCCGGCTGTCAATGTCGGTATATCTGTGTCGCGAGTCGGCGGCAGTGCGCAGATCAAGAGTATGAAGAAGGTGGCCGGAACACTCAAGATAGACCAGGCCCAGTACCGTGAGCTGGAGGCTTTCTCGAAATTCAGCAGCGATATGGACCCTATCACAGTCATGACGCTTGACAAGGGACGAAAGAACAACAGACTTCTTATTCAGAAGCAGTATTCTCCTATGCCTGTCGGTGAGCAGGTGGCGATTCTGTATTGCGGTACAAAGGGATTGCTGAGGGATCTGCATATAGATCAGGTGGATGATTTCCAGATGACCTTCCTCAGCAAGATGAGGGCTTTCCATCAGGTAGGTGTACTTGATGCCCTGGCTTCTGGATCTGTAGATCCTAAGATATTCGAAACAATAGAACGTGAGGCATTGTCTATCGTACACGGTATGACAGAATAGATATGAGTTCGTTAAAGGAAATAAAGACCAGAATAGCATCCGTCAGAAATACGCTGAAAATCACTTCGGCGATGAAGATGGTGGCTGCAGCAAAACTGCATAAGGCGCAGAATGCCATAGGGGGCAAACTGCCTTATGAGCAGCAGCTTCGTCGTACCCTGGCCGGAATGCTTGAAGATGATGACCTCCAGAAGGCTATTCATGATGAACTCGGTCTGGGATCTCCTGAAACTCCTCTTGTGACACTTCAGGATATCCACCTTGACGAGTATCCTTCAAAGGAAGAGGCGGGTAGAATTGCTCTTGTGCTCTTTTCTTCAAATTCATCGCTTTGCGGTGCATTCAATACTAACGTCATCAAGGAGTTCCAGCAGACTATGTCTGTGCTTGCAGAACGTGGGTATACGGCGTCAGATATCGACGTGTATGCCATAGGCAGGAAGATTGCTGATGCTGCAGTAAAAGCCGGCCTTAAACTTGAGGCGGATCTTTCTGAGATGGCAGACAAGCCTGTATACGAAGATGCTTCCGAGCTGGCATCAGTTCTGGTCGACAGTTATATATCCGGAGAAGTATCCCAGGTAGTGCTCATCTACAGTCATTTCGCCTCAGCCGCGTCTCAGCCTGTAATCCGTGAGAACTATCTCCCGCTGGCTCTGCATGATCTTGACAAGGCTGATCCGATCGACTATATCCTTGAGCCTGATCCTCTCGCTTTGGCGCGCGAACTCCTCCCGATGGTGCTCCGTCTTAAGATGTATACTGTACTGCTGGATGCCAATGCAGCTGAGCATGCTGCCCGTACTATCGCAATGCAGATTGCGTCCGACAACGCCCAGAACCTTATCGCCGAACTCACCCTTGCATATAACAAGGGCCGCCAGCAGGAGATCACAGCAGAAATTCTTGATCTTGTCGGTGGAACGATGGCATAGATGTGTCTATGGACTTGCTTTTACCGGTGTTAATGCGGTTTAACATTTTCTTAACTCTTGAACTATTGCGGGTGTGCGGAATGTCCGTATCTTTGCACCCGGTTATTAGTTTTAGTGTTATTAATTATGTGGTTAGTATGAGGTGCCTCACGAGAGTGACGCGTCTCATTTTTTTTTGTACCATATCGAGCGGAGATTTGGTCTGGCTGTTGTGCCAGTTATGATGTAACAGCTTGATATATTGATAGATAACTGTGCGAGGGTGGGTCAAAAGCACCCACCCTCGCACAGTTAAGTGCTTGATAAGCAGGGTTTTGGGAGATGCTCTCATTGTGGTGCCTTGTGCTATAGAGCTGTGTCAGGATACAGCTCTCTGCCTGGATTACGATCAATAAATCCGCATATTTTTTGATCGTAACTCTCCAAAAGTCCTGTTTTAGCCGTATTTAGGCGGAAAATCGGTGTTTCAATCAAGAAAATGCCCGTTTTCTTGATTGTA
>JBGVEY010000054.1:0-44203 GCA_045120635.1 Candidatus Cryptobacteroides sp. | reverse complement strand
TGTTGGACATGACGCGCTTATATGCCGCGTTCATGTTTCCACGGGACATTACCGTTTCCAACAGCATCTCACTACTCAAGTTCACTTCCACAAGTGATTCATGTGATATGCCTATTACGGTCTGCACTCCTGCGTACTCTTTGGTTTCCGTCCTATCCTTCTGCAGGCAGCCTTTCGTTTTCTGCATTTCTTCCGTCATAGGGTCTTCATTCACGGCACTTGTTTATATAAGGTTCTGCCCTTCCCCGAACATGCCGATTTTTTTTTCGGGTACTATGGCTTCGGCTGACTTCTCGCAGTTCGTTGTTACTACTTGCCTATTGGCTCGTCTGCGAGACCTCCCCAGATAAGAACATGCTCTTTCCGCCTTATGCCTGCCGCATTTACCCACATGTATTCCGAATGACTATCGGGCTTTGACTTCCATTGCAGTCTTACCCTACATGTAGGCCTTATATGCGATTTCTGTTCGTCAGGCCAGACTTTTGCCGCCAGCTTCCTTCAGATTCCACCTCACGATGGACACCCTTGCCTTTGGCTATATGCTTCCCGTCATTGGGGCGCATTGGGGACTTTCACCCGTTAGAACATGCCCATGCTGGGCGTACAACAGGCGGGCGGCCGCCTTCGCATAACCGCCCGCCCGGAACCATCTTTTGATATGACTGTCAGCCGTTCCCGCGTGGAGGATTTCCTCAACTGGCTGGAACGATAGCCTGCTGCCATCAATCCGTACGATTACCTGCGTCCCGACGCCTTGATCAGTTCGGAAACCGATGCATTGAAATCTGAAGCCGCCTGAAGCTGCTCTACCGTCAGATGCATGCGGTAACGCCAATAATGGCGAGGATTGACAGGCTCGTTGATGCGCTCTGCATGAGGATCTTCCCTACGGAGGGAACCGTCCATTGAAAGCCAGTCCTGAAGCGGAAGCACCGTAAGCATCGCCGGTGAGTCAAGATGCTGCTGGAGAATCTGACGACACACCTGCGGGAGACATGCCTCCGGAGCCTTTTCCTCCTTGCCACCAAGCACATTATGGTAGAAACTGCCGGTCACATTCTCATCCTCCTCCCACCACGCACGTATAGGGTTCATGTCATGTGTGGATGTCGTGCAGACTGATAAGTACGGATAGTCAGCTGGATCCGCGAACTGCACTCCATATTCCTTAGGCATACGCTGGATCTCGAGCGATAGGATACGCAGGTCCGACATCACCTGCGGCACTGTAGCCGGAATCATGCCGAGGTCTTCGCCACATGCCAGCATTCCCGTCGAGTCCAGAAGCGCAGGAAGTTTCTGCATCGCCATCTCTTTCCAGAACTCGTTGTTGCGGCGATAGAAGAAGTCCTCGTACAGTCTGTCGAATGAAGCACGACGATATCCGTCCAGAACGGAATACGACAGACTGGCCTTCGCTCCGATACGTGGATGAAAGTGTCCCTCCTTGCGCGGATCCTCGATGAACAGTCCTTTGTCATTTACATCAAGTCCCTTGTCTGTGAGTTCGTGTGCAGGGAACGGAAGAGCCGGATTGAAGTAACCGTCAAGTCCGCTCTTTGACCGGAGAGGAATTTCCCAGATGCGGAAGAATCCGAGAATATGGTCGATACGGAATGCATCGAAATACTCGGACATCTTTGCAAGTCGGGCCTTCCACCATGCATATCCGTCCTGGGACATCTTCTCCCAGTTGTATGTAGGGAAACCCCAGTTCTGTCCGTCTGCAGAGAATGCATCAGGCGGAGCTCCTGCCTGAGAGTCCATATGGAAAAGCTGAGGATAGAGCCATGCATCGACGCTGGTACGGCTGATACCGATAGGAAGGTCTCCCTTGAATATCACTCCTTTTGAATGAGCATAGTCACAGACCTCAGAGAGCTGCCTGTCAAGATGATACTGGACAAAACACCAGAAATCGATCTCTGTCTGGTTGGCAGTACAGAACTCCGCGATTTTCTTCTTTGAATATTTCGCATAGCCTTTCCATTTTGAGAAGTCCGGTGTTCCGTTCTGATCTCTAAGCACACAGAACGCCGCATAAGGGAGAAGCCATGAAGAGTTCCTGTCTATGAAATTCCTATATCCTTCTGTTGCAGAAATCTTTTTGAATGTCTTTGAGAACGCCTTCTTGAGGAGGGCGATCTTCGAGCGGTTTACTTTTTCATAATCAATCTGGTCCAGGGAGTTGAGTTCCGCCTGGAGGGTCTTGTATTCTTCATCTTCCTTCACACCGGCAGCAGGAAGGTTTATGTACTGAGGATGAAGGGCAAAGGTCGAGTTCGGATTGTAGGGATATGAGTCCTCCCATGTATCGAACATCGTGGTGTCGTTGATAGGAAGCAACTGGAGTATGCCCTGGCCTGTCGATGCCGCCCAGTCCACCATCTTCTTAAGGTCATAGAACTCTCCCACTCCGAAATCGTCCTCAGTGCGGATCGAGAACACCGGTATCGCCGTACCTGCCCCCTTCCAGTTCCTTCCGCTGAAAGAGGCCGGAATATCTGCCTCTACAACAAGCTCGCCCTTCTGCGGAACAGCACCGAACCATCTGTTTTCTCCTTCCTCCCACACTACAGGTACAAGAGTATCCTTATCAGCGACTATGACCTTGTAAGCGAAAGGTTCTGTCACATTGAGCGAGAGTGTCCAGAGAGGATAAGCCGTTCCGTCAAACGGGATGATCTTTGACCATGAGCCAAGTTCCTGTGAACCTGCGCAGAGGGCCAGGATTTCGTTCGGACGTACATTGGCCGCAGATACCTGAAGAAGGACATTCGCAGATCCGTCTGTCAGCGGTCTCGCAGCCGCATCGGCTTTGCGTCCGAATATCGCCTTCGTGAATGCCGAAGAATAGAATGGAGCGTCTTCCGGACGGTCTTTCCATCTTGCATTCAACGTAATCTTTTTCGGCAATGCACCTTCAGGAAGTACGAGCACATGCTTTTTCCATTCAGAACGCACTGTCTGACCGTCACGCACCACTTCGAAAGAGTATTCGATATCCTTTTTCAAGGTCAGCCTGGCTATCTCTGTCTCCCAGAGGCCGTTACCGGAATAGGACATAGGGTAACGCCCGGTTCCGATACAAAGGACAATCTCCTCGCCCCATGAAGTATGGTATTCTATGTTTACATTCAGTCGCATAATACAATGTTTTGATAACAAATATATGAAAGCCGTTGTGATATCATACCCTCCGGCACCCTTTTCCCGACGAATTGCACGATTTTTCTGACGAACGGCAATGATTTTCCTTCATCCACTATTTTTTCATACGTTTCCAGTTGAACACCGGAAGCAGGAAAGAAATAAGCACTGCCGACAGCCAGAACACTGCGACAGGCACGAAATTATAATGGGTCACGGCCTTCGACACACCGTCCACCACTTCCATGGTCTCCACTGCATATCTGTCGATCAGCTGGCCGCTGACAATGTTCTGTATTCCAATGGTCATATAGCTTGATATGCCGACGATTCCGAGAGCTGCACCGGTAGCCTTACGCGGCACGATATCGATAGCCATAAGTCCGCTGACAATGCAATAAAGCACGCCTACTGCAAGGCTGAAGACCGACACAAAGGCAGCCATCACCCATTGGTTTCCGTCCACAAGAAGGAAGAGCGCAAGCGTTGCAAGGCTGATGAATCCCGAAATGAGGGCAGGCTTCACCCTATCACCTTTAAATACAGTATCGGAGAGCCAACCCGCACCGACAGTTCCCACAATGGCGAAGATTGCCGAGAATCCGATAATCCAGCTTGCCGACTCAAGAGAATAGTGACGCGCACCCTGAAGGTAGAGCACACCCCATTCCATGATACCGTATTTTGTAAGATTGATGAATGCGCACGAAATCGCAATGATCCATATCGCCGGATGGCGGAGCACTAGTTTCTGGATTTCCTTTGTCGGAAGCTTGTCCACCGGCTTCACCTCCTCTCCGGACATTTCCTGCACCGACGGCAGTCCTTTGCTCTGAGGCGTATCCGAAACCAGGGCCAATATCAGTCCGACGCCGACAAATCCTCCGAAGGCGGACGCTATGAAACCATATTCCCAACCGAAGGCAGCCACAATCGAGCCTGTAAGGATCATCGAAAGTGCCTCACCGATATATGGAGTCGAGCAGAATATGCTGTAGAATGTGCCTCGACGGCTTTGAGGGAACCAACGCGAGAGGCTCACGATACCGGAAGGCGAGCCCATTGAAAGCACCCAGCCGTTCAGACCCCACAGAAGCACAAAGATCAGATAGACAGCATACGGCGGAAATCCCACATAGCCGTTGCTCAGTCCGATGAGTCCCATCAGGAGATTGATAACAGACGAGATGATCAGGCCTGTCGCCATATACCTGCGGACATTGCAATAGTCGGCAATGAAACCGTTGACGAACTTTCCTATAGCATAGACAAAATAGAATGCGGATGCAATCACACCCAGATCCGCAGCCGAGAAAAGGCCCTCATCGATCAGAGGTTTCTTGACCACGCCCATGCTGAGGCGGCAGAGATAGAAGAGGCTATACGCAGCGGTTGCGCCCCAGAATGTCCTGTTGCGCAAAGTCTTATACTGCCCTCTCACCTCACTCTCGGCTACCATCTCTTTCGAAGGCTTGCTTATTCTGTAGAATTTATATAGTCCCATCCACTGTGAATTGTAGAACAAAGGTAATATATTTTGGAATTTTGCGTAAGTTTGCAGAATAATAATAACATGACCATGAAAAGAATTTTAACCATCATCACACTCGTGACATTGTCACTCCATCTTGGCGCACAGACGCCTAAGAACGCCAAGTATGTATACACAGAGGCATCCGATCTCAACCTGATCGGAAAGATCATCGACACCCCTAACCCTTACCACAGAGTAGACACCGTGCAGTACAAAGGCTTCACAAAAGGCGAGAACATCCAGGTAAGATGTTCTGCCGGCCTTGCAGTACTCTTCAAGACCACATCAAGCAGCATCAAGCTCCAGCCTGAATTCGGCTATCTTGGAGATTCGAACCGCACCATGGCTCAGGCTATGAGAGGTTTTGACCTTTATATAAAGAAGGACGGCAGATGGATCTACGCCAAGACTGCCTGCGCCGACAGAGGCGAGAAGAAGAACAAGGAACTCTCGCTGATCGAAAACATGCCTGAGGGAGAGAAGGAGTGCATGCTCTACCTCCCTATCTACAGCGAACTTTACTCACTCAAGATCGGAGTCGAGGAAGGTTCTGTCCTCGAGGCCATCGAGTCGCCATTCCGCCACAGAATCGCGATCTTCGGTTCAAGCTACACTCATGGTATCAGCACTACACGTCCGGCGATGAGCTACCCTATGCAGCTTCAGAGATGGACAGGTCTTCAGTTCCTCAGCCTCGGCTGCAGCGGAAACTGCAAGATGCAGCCGTATTTCGGAAATGTTCTCTGCGATGCTGAATTCGACGCTCTCGTATTGGACGCATTCTCAAATCCTTTCGCTCCAATGATCGAGGAAAGAGTCTTCCCGTTCATCGAGCAGCTCCAGAAGGCACACCCTGGCAAGCCTATCATTTTCCAGCAGACAATCTACCGCGAAAACCGCAACTTCGACCTCAAGAGAGACAGCGACGAACAGGCAAAGCAGGATATGGCAGAGAAGATGATGAAGATCGCATGTAAGAAGTACAAGGATGTATACTTCATCCAGACAAACGCTTCAAACAAGCTTCAGGACACATCAGCTGACGGAACACATCCAAACGACTACGGCTACTCTCTCTGGGCAGAATCAATCCAGAAGCCGCTTCTCAAGATCCTGAAAAAATACGGCATCAAATAAGCCGGACATTTACATATAAACGCCATTGGAGAACGTTCCAATGGCGTTTTATCATTTCTTCGGAAGGAATATCGCAAAGCCTTCTTTCAGTTTGCCGCAGAGATTGTCCGCATTCGGATTCTGAATAGGATTCTGACCCAGATCGGTTCTGTCTGCAAATGCCAGATTGAAGGCCCTGAAATTCCAGCTGCCCCACCAGGCGTCATCAATCTTCACCACATTTGAAGTAACATTACCCGGACGGGCACCGCTTGTATTTACCGCATCAAGTGCTTTCCATCCCTCAGGGCGATACATATTACCCGTCCTCTGCACAATGAGAGATCCATTAGGAAGGTCCTCTTTTGTGTATATCGGCGTGGTCACAAAATCGCAGATAGTAGTATTCCAACCTGAACCTTCCACCGTATACATCTTGGACTTATAGTTTGAATTCGAAGAATTGTAATATGCGAAGTCTGTAAATTCAATCTGCATTTGCGTATAGTCCGCAGGATTGAATCCATTATACTCCAATATCTCCGTCGGTGTTGCTGTAGCCGGGTTGAAGTTCTCGTCAGGAGGATAGGATGACTCCGTCACAGCATACGGAGTCTTGCAGGCATTCTCCACAGCCTCTTTCATTGCAAGCACCTCTTTCTCTGTCAGGGTGCAACCGGAAGGGATATAAGTCACATCTGCAATTGAACGTCCTGTAAGTGTCTGTGCAAAAGTCAAGGCTGTGAGATAACGGCCCTTGTCATAAGACATATGATAACCGTCACGAGTAAGATTGTCTCCGATAAAACTTGTTCGCAGATTCTGTATTGCGGTTCCGTTCGGAATCACCTTTCCAAACCATCCGGTAGGCACGACCTTAGTCTGAACGGCACTCAAAATCGCATTATACATTGTCATCTGATCCTTTCCGTAGTTTGCGAAACCGGAATGTGTCGAACTAGCCTGATATGCCCATGTCATATGCCATGCTAATTCGGCATCCGCACAATAGGTTCTCACCGAAGCCACCAATGAAGCAAGATATGGATCGTATGACGAAGGCACTCCCGACACCGGACTGCCCTGCTGCATTGTGATCAAATCCCACTCCTCGCTCTTGAGAGCATCATGAGGCTTGTAAGAAGACACCTCATTCCATGAACCGGTGGTATTTGTATAATATGTATAGCTTGCGCTGTTATTTGTGAAATTCTTCGAATGGGTTTCAAGTGTACAACCACCGATATAAAGATTTCCAAGAGTGATTTCTTCATATCCTATATCCTCCAAAATGCCATAGAGATATTGCATGGCATCTACTGAAAAGCTGTTTCCAATAGCCAGAATCCTGATACTGTTATCCGGTTCTTCAGCAGGTGGTGTTTCCGGCTCCTTTCCGTCACATGAATCAAGGGCTGTCACTGCGATAGACAGCACGAGCATCAATCTTAAAATGATATTCTTCATAATTATCAGATTTACATATTCTGTTTACACACCAGATTCCTGTCTATCCTACCCCACCTCATAGTGAGGTAAACAGTACGCGCCAGCAGATGGGCGAAATATGCAGCCATCAGAAAATGCATGGCTGTCTTTTCATATTCGGCCGTCTGCACATGGCCAAGAACCAACACTCCGGAGAAATATACTGCCGCAAAGGCAGCCACAGACCAGAGCATCGAATTACGCATATATCTTGCAGCTGTCGCTCCTATATATATACCGTCCCATGTGAAGGCGGCGCAGCCTACCACCGGCATAAGCAGAAGCCACGGCATATATCCTCTTGCAGCGTCGATTACAGACTCATCGGAAGTCATCGCATGAAGCAGACCATTGCCGCCGAAATGATATATTCCGATGAAAAGCAATGCAAGTCCCATGCTCCAGACAAAGGTCCATTTTACGGTGGCGCGTACATTTGGAGCGTCCTCAGCACCGATATACCTGCCGGTAAGAGCCTCTCCTGCGTATGCGAAACCGTCTGTGAAATATGAGAATATCATTAGAAGTTTCATCAGGATCGAGCTCACCGCAAGAAGGGTGTCGCCATAACGTGCCGAAATGACTGTATAGCCGATGTATATCGCGATGAAACACAGGGATCTGACGAAAAGATTCGAATTCATCGAGAAGAAACGTCTTGTCTCGGAGCCGTCGAAAATCCGTTTGAGATCGCTCCTGTCCAGATGGGAGATTGTTTTTCTTTTGTACTTGAAGAACACTATTGAGAGGGCGGTAGCGAGTCCTGTCCATTGAGCTGTGACCGTACCTGCCGCAATGCCGGCAAAACCTATCGACGGAATAACCGATGTACCCCCTATTGTCAGACCCAGGGCAAGGAATACGCTCATTGCGATATTCACGACATTGACGGTAATGTCACATATCATTGCGGACACGCTGTCCTGCATGCCTATGAACCAGCCCTTCAAAGCCATCAGTGACAAGGTGGCCGGTGCAGCCCAGATTCTTATGAAGAAATATTGCGAAGCGAGTTCACGGACTTCGGGCGTACAGTCGACTACAAGGAACGCCGCCTTGACAAATATCCATTGTATTGCAAGAAGAACGGCAGCAATAGCCATTGACATTGCAAGAGCACGAGCCAAAATCCGGGCACACTCCTTCCTGTCTTCACGTCCGTACGCCTGTGCGGCCAGACCTCCGGTTCCGACACGCAGAAAGCCGAAGTTCCAGTAGAGCAGGTCAAAGAGCATCGATCCGATGGCGATACCGCCGATGAGCGTAGCTGCATCAGAGTCCAGGTGACCGGCAATGGCGACATCCGCCATACCTACAAGCGGTACGGTGATATTGGCAATTATGCTCGGAACTGCCAGTTTCAATATGGATTTATTGATACCCACTACCTGTATTTACCTTCTTCGTCCAGCATGCCGAGGTAGGAAGAGTAACGTTCGTAGCTGATTTCTCCGTTCTCAACCGCTTCCTTCACTGCACATCCGGGTTCATGAGTATGCGTACAAGGTGCGAAACGGCAGTTCTCTGCAACCTTGAGCATTTCAGGGAAATAGAGTGCGATCTCCTCCTTCTTCAAGTCCACAAGACCGAAGCCTCGCAGACCGGGAGTGTCGACGATGAAGCCTCCGGACTGGACATGGTACATCTCATAGAATGTTGTCGTATGGCGTCCCTGCTCATGAGCGTCTGAAATATCGCCTACGCGTGGTTCAAGAGACGGATCCACCGCCTTGATTAGCGAAGACTTGCCCACGCCGGACACACCGGAGAACAGCGAAACCGAACCTGCGATCATCTCACGGAGTTCATCGACGCCCTGACCCGTATGTGCGGAAACCTCGACCACAGGATAGCCTGCGCCCTCGTAGATCTCATGGAATGCAGCCCTCATATCGTCATATTCAGGGCCGTAAAGATCGCATTTGTTGAGAACGATTGTCGCAGGAACATTATATACTTCGCAAGTGACAAGAAGTCTGTCGAGGAAAGGCAGTTTCACCTGCGGAAAATCCAATGTCACCACCAGGAACGCCCTGTCGAGATTTGCCGCTATGATATGCGACTGACGGGAGAGATTGGTGGATTTTCTGATGATATAGTTCTTGCGTGGACGTACTGCTGTAATGGCTGCCGGGTTCTCGAGAGTAAGACACTCCGGAGTCATTCCCTCTTCCGCAACCTCCGCCTCGAAATCGACGACATCACCCACCGCGACCGGATTGGTGGCGTTGCTTCCCTTCAGACGTATTTTACCCCTCAACACTGCAGGAAACAGTTCCCACTGCGGAAGACGGGACAGCATATAATGGCTTCCCGTATGCTTAACAACTGTAGCTTGTCCTTTGATAATCATAATGCAAAGATATATAAAATGAATTAAAAGAATTATCTTTGTCCAAATTGCGCAAACATGATACAGGAAAAACATATAGAGAGTGCCATCAAAGAGCTTTTCGCCGATCTGAAGTTCACTGCAGAGCCTGCAGGACTCTATGATCCGTTGAGATATATGATGGAAATCGGAGGTAAGAGAATCAGGCCACGTCTCTGTCTTTCGACGTATTCGTTGTACAACGATTCCTTCTCCGATGAGATACTCTACCCCGCTGCGGCCTTGGAGGTCTTCCACAGCTTCACTCTGATCCACGACGACATCATGGACAAGGCCCCGGTAAGACGAGGCGTCCCTACCGTCTACAAGAAATGGAACGAGAACACAGCCATCCTTTCCGGTGACGTAATGTCGATCGAGAGTTATAAACTCATCGCCAAAGCGCCTGCAAAGGTGCTTCCGGAGGCATTGGAGCTTTTCTCGAAGACAGCCGCAGAGGTATGTGAAGGCCAGCAGTACGACATGGACTTCGAAAGCATGGAAAGTGTTCCCATGGAAGACTACCTGAAAATGATCGGCCTCAAGACTGCAGTCCTCATTGCATGCTCGGCCAAGATGGGAGCGATCATCGGAGGTGCACCGGCAGAACATTGCGACCTGCTTTACAAGTTCGGATACAACCTTGGACTTGCATTCCAGATAGCCGACGACTGGCTTGACACATACGGAGACGTGAAGGTGTTCGGAAAGGCCATCGGAGGTGACATCCTCAACAACAAGAAGACATGGCTGCTTACCAGAGCATTCGAAAAGGCAGGCGACCTTCGTGCAGACCTTCTCGCCGCAATGGACATTCCTGTGACATCTGACGAACACAAGGCCGCCAAGATCGAGGCTGTCAAGGGAATCTATGACGCCCTTGAAATCGGCAAGGAGGCACAGCAGGAGATAGCAAGGCTGCATACCCAGGCGCTTGGATATGTATCCCAGCTCAATCTTACACCGGAGGCAGAGGCCGTCCTCCACAATTACGCCTCGACACTAATAGGAAGGAACAGATAATATGGAAACAAATAGGAAACGTCTTGAAATCATGGCTCCGGCCGGCAATTTCGAGTGTCTGATGGCTGCTCTCCAGGGAGGTGCCGATTCAGTATATTTCGGAGTGGAGAAGCTCAACATGCGCTCGCACTCCGCAAACAACTTCAAGATGACCGATCTCAAGGAGATCGTGCGTCTTTGCTCTGAGCACAACGTAAAGACATATCTAACCCTCAACATCACAGTGTTCAACGAGGACATCAAGGATATGAAACGTACCCTCGAGGCAGCGAAGGAAGCCGGTGTCACCGCTGTGATTGCGGCAGATATGGCAGCGATCATGTATGCCCGCCAGATCGGCATGGAAGTACATATCTCAACACAGCTCAGCATCTCGAACATCGACTCGCTCAGATTCTATGCCCAGTTCGCTGACGTCATCGTACTTGCCCGCGAGCTCAACCTCGGACAGGTGAAGGAAATCAAGAGAATTATCGATGAGGAACAGATCTGCGGTCCTTCAGGACGTCTCGTCGAGATCGAGATGTTCGCCCACGGAGCACTCTGCATGGCGATTTCTGGCAAATGCTACCTCAGCCTCCACGAATATGGCGCATCTGCCAACCGCGGTTCATGCTTCCAGCTCTGCCGCCGCGCATACAAGGTAGAGGACAGGGAGACAGGAATGCAGCTGGAAATCGACAACAAATACATCATGTCGCCTAAGGATCTCTGCACCATCGAATTCATGGACAAGATCATCGACGCCGGCGTGACCGTATTCAAGATCGAAGGCCGTGCACGTTCGGCTGAATATGTAAAGAGAGTATCCTCATGCTACCGTCGTGCAGCTGACGCCGTATGCAACGGAACATATACACCGGAGTTCGGAGCATCCATGAAGGCTGAGCTTCTTGAGGTGTTCAACAGAGGCTTCTGGGACGGCTATTACCAGGGAGCAAGACTTGGAGAATGGTGCGATGTCTACGGCAGCACCGCTACACGAAAGAAGGTTTACAGCGGCAAGATCACCAACTGGTTCGGAAAGCTTGGCGTTGCCGAAGTTCTGATCGAATCGCACAGCATGAAGGTCGGCGACAAGATCCTCATCCTCGGACCGACTTCGGGATGTGTGGAATACACTGTACCTGAAATCCGCGTGGACTTCATTCCTGTACAGGAGGTTACAAAAGGCACATACTGCTCTATTCCTATCGATTGGTCAAAGGTAGTGCCGGGAGCACGCGAGGAGGAGCTCAACCTCTGCGGCGAGGGTTGCGACGAGGCTGCATGCAAGGCCATCGAAGAGCACAGACTCCGCAGAAGCGACAAGGTATATATCTGGCAGGAGCAGGCCTAAGCGAAAAGTTCACGAAGAACCTTCAGTGAATTTACATTGAGACTCGATTCCGTATGGAATTCTATATAGCGGAGGATTTCCTCCGCTATTTCGTTTCTGGTGGCTCCATTAAGAGGAATCAGCATGGATTCGACCAGAGATTTCTGCACGAATGCTTCGATCACATTGTAATGGTCGCCAACAAAAGGCTGCAGATCGCGCATTTCGGGGCTGAATCCGAGATTCACGGCGAGTTCCAGAAGGAAACGGATATGGAAGTTGCTGAAATCCGACTCGATTGCGTCCAGCATCAGTATACTCTTCCTGCACCATTCATACAGTCCAGGCTCCACAGCACCGTCCTTGATGGCACGGTAAAGCACCTCGCTGATGAACATTGTCATGGAGTTCTTCAGTATACTGTTGCGTATACCGATCAGAGAACAGGCAGAGGATATGTTCCTTGCCGTATAAAGATTTGATTTTGGCGACTCGATGATCTCCGCTTCCAGGATATTGAGCGGCAGGAAAAGGGACATGGATGCCTTGCGGACACCTTTCACAAGAAAACTACGTCGCCCGTATTCCCTGCTGAGGGTATGGACGACGATATAGTTTTCTCCTACTTTCGTTGTATGGAGTACGATTATTTCTGTGCCTGCAACCATGCTGCCATTGCACGGAGCGCCTTGCCCCTGTGTGAAATCTCGTTTTTCTGTTCTTCTGTGATGTCTGCCAACGTCTGACCGGGATATTCATCCGCAATGAAAATCGGATCATAACCGAAACCGCCGTTTCCGGATTTTTCATACGCGATGACACCCTCAAGGGTTCCCTCAAAGAAGCGTGGTTTGCCGTCGATCATCAATGTGATCACGCTTTTGAATCGTGCCCGGCGTGTAAACTCCTTCATGCTGAGGCCCATTCCGGCTGCAATATTCCTCTCTGTCTCACGGACCTTTAGTTCATAGAGCACCTTGTCCATATTGGCATTGAAGTCCTTGCCTTCGCCGGCATATCTTGCCGTATATACGCCCGGTGCGCCACCGAGGGCATCTACCTCAAGACCTGTATCATCCGCAAAACAGTCACAGCTGCATTTTTCATAAAGATACTGTGCCTTCTGCAATGAATTGGCCATCAATGTGTTTCCTGTTTCAGGAATATCTTCCGTAATACCGAAATCCGCTGGGGTAACAAGTTCGAAGCCCTCTCCGAGAATCTCGGAAGCCTCGCGCAATTTACCCATGTTTCCGGTTGCAAATACTATCTTCATCTTTCTACACTACTACTAAATATCATAAAACTTGGACTTAACAGACAGTCCTGAAGCGATCACAAAGTGATGATTCTCATCCTTGTATGTATCCTCGTCCCATTCCGGACTGATATAGTCACCATCGTGGTCTGCGAGGAATGAGAGGTATGTTATATGAAATCCCTGTGCAAGATACTGAGATTCATAGAACGTCTGCACCTCGAAGAGCGCATCCACTGCCGAACGTCCGCAAAGAGAAGAAAGGCCGCTCTCATAGAGACGCTCCCTGTCTGCACCATAGATGTCTGTAGCGCATGCAAGGATCTTGAGGCCGTTCTGCTCTGCCATGGCACGTGAGTACTCATGCAGGTAGCGGCTGTCTGTCTTGAGATGTACGATACCGCCTGCCTTCAGGAAGTTGCGGTAGCGCGACATGAACAAAGGAGCTGTGAGTCTCTTCTTCTCACGTCCGATCTGCGGATCAGCGAATGTGATCCAGATTTCAGACACCTCGCCCGGTGCGAAAAGCGACTCGATGAATTCAATACGTGTACGGAGGAAAGCCACATTCTTAAGGCCATGCTCCTCAGCATACTTGGCACCCTTCCACAGACGTGCGCCCTTGATATCCACTCCTATATAGTTGAACTCCGGATTTCTCTCCGCGAGGTCGATTGTATAATCACCCTTGCCGCAACCGAGCTCAAGCACGATCGGCTTGTCGTTTCCGAAGAAGTCGCGTCCCCAGTTGCCTTTCAACGGGTGGTCACAACGGAGCACTTCAGATGTAGCCGGCTGGATCATGCATCTGAATGTCTCGTTTTCACGGAATTTTCTGAGTTTGTCCTTTCCCATATTATTCTGACTTCTTCTGCTGTGGTTTCTTGCCCTTGTTGTTACGTTTCTTCTTCTTGCGCTTGCGTGCCTCGTCGAAGCGTGTGATCGAGTCGTCACCCACCGCTGTCACGAACTCAGGAGCTGCAGGTGCAGCGTCACTCTTGAGTGAATCAGGTTTCTCACCGTTGCGGTTCATTCTGATGATATCCCATACATCCTCGGCATACAGAGGGTAAAGGTTCGCAAGCGATGACGGATCATATGAGAAGTACATTACCTCTCTGAGGATATCCGTCTTCATCAGGTACGCAAGACCGTCCTTGAACTCAAGTGGATTGTGTACCTTAGGAATACGTGACTGCGCATCCATATATGCGGCAGTCTCATAGTTGAGACAGCATTTGAGTTTACCGCACTGTCCCGCGAGTTTCTGCGGATTAAGCGAAAGGTCCTGTACGCGCGCAGCTGAAGTTGTGATCGACTGGAACGAGGAGATGTAGTTTGAACAGCAAAGCTCACGTCCGCACACTCCCAGACCACCGATGAGTCCGGCCTCCTGACGTGCACCGATCTGCTTCATCTCGATTCTGATACGGAACACATCGGCAAAGACCTTGATGAGCTGGCGGAAGTCCACTCTTCCGTCTGCTATATAGTAGAAAATCGCCTTTGAACCGTCGCCCTGGAACTCCACATCACCGATCTTCATGTCGAGTTCGAGTTCCTCAGCGATCTGACGTGAACGGATCATCACATCATGCTCCCTTGCAATCGCCTCCTGCCATCTTTCGATGTCGAACTGCTTTGCCTTGCGATATATCTTCTTGAATTCGTAAGTCTCCGGATTGATCTTTCTGCATTTCATCTGTCTTCCCACCATCGGGCCCTCGAGAGTTACGATACCGAGATCGTGTCCGTTTGCAGCCTCGACGATGACCAAGTCTCCGGTCTTGATGCTCTGACCTGAAGCATTGCGGTAGATACCCTTGCGGGTGTTCTTGAAACGTACCTCGAAATAATCCTTGAACTGCTCCTGAGTGACTCCCGGAAGCCAGTTGTAGACCTCCAGCTTGCAGCATCCCTGGCGATAGGTGCACTCCACCTCGCCTGTCTCGGCATGCTCTACGACACATCCACGTGAGCAGTCATATCTCTTTGATTCCATCATATACTTAAAAACATACGGTTGACAAGGTCGCAGAATACGATCTTGGAACTAACATTCCTTTCGATCAATCCCACCGCCTTCTCTATATTGGTTATAGTTTTTGAGCAGAAAGTCTTCGCCACTTTCGCCGCCACACCTTCATAAAATTCCTCTTCTTCCGGAGCAATGTCGGCAAGCTGACGCAGATTCTGCTGAATCATGAATATCTTTCTAAGACCTTCAGCAGCAAATGTACAGAATGCCTTCTGTTTCTCTCTCGAATCCAATGCCGCCATCGATTCCGCACACTCAAGGGTTCCCATGAGGTCACGCGCAATGATTGCATTCATAAGATCCGAAAACAGATCCATCTGCTGATTGTAGTCCTCCTTGTCTGTCTCTGGTCTCAACGCAGCCACCCTTGCAGCCTCCTCCTTTGTCAGAGGCAACACCCTGATGCTCTGGCAGCGCGAGAATATGGTCTGAAGCACCTTCTCGGGAGCATGTGTGATGAACAGGAACAATGTCTTCTGCGGCGGCTCCTCCACCAGTTTGAGGAGTCGGTTCGCGGTTTCCTGGTTCATCTTCTCCGGAAGGTAGAATATCACTGCCTTGTAGCCGTCAGACACCGACGCCAATGACAGTTTGCTGATGATGGACTTCGCCTCTGCTACAGCAACAAGTCCCACCTTTCCTTCAATTCCGATAGCCTTCTGCAGGTCAGCTTCCGAAAAATAGGCATCCGACAGCACCAGCTCACGCCAATACTTGAGATACGAATCGGAAACCGGCTTGTCATCTGAAGCCTTCGGTCCCTTATTCACCGGAAATACGAAATGTACATCCGGATGTATGAGTTTAGACATCTGTCGGCATGATGGACATTCGCCGCAGGAGTCTCCGTTTGCGGGATTGCTGCAATTGAGATACTGGACATACGCCAATGCCAACGCCAATGCGCCACAACCTTCGTTCTCATACATCAGCATCGCATGAGCAACTCGGCCTGTGTCCGCCATTGACACAAGTGCCTTGGCAACCGTCCCGTTTCCTATTACATCCGCAAACCTCATTATCTGTTTCTTTTCGCAGTAAAATATGCAAGTTCCTTCAGGCAATCCTTTTCAAAAGACTCCGGAAGCACATCCAAGGCGCTTACAGCCTCATCCACATACCTGTCAAGGACCTGAGCGGCATACTCCAATCCCCCGTTCAGCTTCACAAATGCCACGATTTCGTCTCTGTACTCAGGATGACCGACGATATTCTTCACGAGGCCTCTGATACGCATCTCCTCAGCCTCGCCGGCATTCTCCATGGCTCCAAGCAACGGCATGGTGATCTTCTGCTCAAGGATATCCACTCCCAATGGCTTTCCGACCGACTCCGTTCCGTCGTAGTCAAGAATATCATCCTTGATCTGGAACGCCAGTCCCAACGCCACAGAATAGTCCTTTGCCGCCTTTTCCAACTCTGCAGAGGCCTTCACCGACACAGCGGCAGAAAGGCATGCAGCCTCGAAGAGCGATGCGGTCTTGTTATATATTATGCGAAGATAATCATCCTGATTCGTGTCACCGTTCTGGGCCTTCTGCAACTGGAGCATCTCTCCCTCGGCAAGGTCGCTGAGTGTCTTGGAGAATATCCTTATGACTCTGGTATCGCCTTCGCCGTCACCCAGGATGAGTTCCATAGCCTTTACAAGCCAATAGTCACCGATAAGCACGGATACCGCAGGGCCCATCAAAGACATGATCGTAGGTACCCCCCTGCGCTGTTCGCTTTCGTCGGCCACGTCATCATGCAGAAGCGTCGCATTATGAAGAAGTTCTGCAGAAGCGGCATATCGCACTGTAGCCTCCGTCGACTTGCCACCCGAACATGCTCTGGCGAACAAAAGCGCAAGAAGCGGACGCAGCTGCTTGCCCGAATGAGACAGTATTGAATCGTTTGTCGAATTCAGAAGGGTGATGTCGCTCTTGAGCGCACTTGAAATACGCTCCGCAACAGCAGACCAGTCTGCTCCTACATAATCTTTAACACTCTTTATATCCATTTCTAAAAGAAATATGCAAGCGAAAGGCTCACACCATCAAAGTTTGAATCCTGGAACACCTTTCTGCCTTTACTGTCTGCATTAAGCATATCGTGGAAATTCCAGTTATATCTCGCTGAAAGCTGGAAACGCCATATCTGAAGTCCGCCTCCGAGACCGACACCATACTCGAATCTGTCAGTCTTGTCCCAGAATCCCATATCTCCCCAGCCGTTCACAGCATAACCGGCATACGGACTCACCTCAAGGAACGGTCTGAAAAGGATCAGGTCCACTCCCCACTGCACGCCGGCCTGCAGCTCGATATGACCCACGGAGAAATCCAGTTCTCCCACGTCACTTGTAGCAGGCTTGACACTGTAGACCAACGCCGGCTGGATCTGGAATCCGACGGGAAGATTGAACTTGTATGTAAGTCCCGCATGCCACTGGGTAAGTGTATGCGAACCTATATTCTTTATCTCATATGTATGAAAATTTGCACCGCCGACAACACCAAAATTTCCGGCAGACATATTCTCACCAAAACAAAGCGACATCAGAAACAATGCCGCTGCAACAATCATTTTCTTCATCTCTCAAATATTAGAGAAGAGCGTCGATCTTAGCTGCCAGGTCTGCCTTTGCAATTACACCAACATGTCTGTCAACAAGCTCTCCATTCTTGAAGAAAAGAATGGTAGGAATGCTTCTGATGCCATATGTCATAGGAACATCATCGCAATCGTCCACATTGCACTTGCAGACAAGTGCCTTTCCTTCATATTCTGTTGCCACCTCGTCCACAATCGGAGCGATAGCTTTACATGGACCGCACCATGTTGCCCAGAAATCAACTACTACCGGAACTTCTGCGTTCAAGGTCTCTGCGAAATTCGCATCTGTGATAGCTTTTGCCATAGTCTAAAAAATAAAATCCAGTCGCAAATATAAAACTTTGCAACTGGATTTACAATATCAATACCGCAAGATGATTCCCGCCGTATTTTTAATTAATAATATTTCTCCACGTTCCACACGAACGCACGAAGACCGAGGTCCGGTGTCTCTTCGTCCATTGCACGGAGTTCCGCAAGAATGTCGTCCACCTTGTCATCCGGAACGAATGTAAGGAGAGCGTCATCCATTGCCGGCCATGCATGTGTACCGAGATGCGGTTCACCTGTCTCGCTTCCGCGTCCTGCGATATCATGCCACATTGTGAAACCGCGGACTCCAAGTTTCTGGAGCATATCCGCGATATCCATGTTATATGCCTGGTCGTATGCTACAAATATACCCTTCATATCTATATGATGTTTTATGTTCTGATTAACCTTTTCCCTATGAATTGGCAATGGCTTTGCGGGCCGCCTTGCGGGCAGCGCGACGCTCCTGCCATGAGGCCATTGAAGCGTAGACTGTAGGGATGATCACAAGGGTAACGAGTGTCGAGATCGAAAGACCCCAAGCCACTACCATACCGAGCGAACGCCACATCTCTGAACCCTCACCCTTGCCGATAGCCATCGGAATCATACCGAGGACAGTGGTCAATGTTGTCATGAGGATAGGACGAAGACGTGATTTCGCCGCAATCACACTCGCCTCAGCGACAGTATAACCTCTCTCGCGCATAAGGATTGTGTAGTCGATAAGCACGATACCGTTCTTCACAACAATACCCATGAGGATAAGGATACCGATCATACCCATAACACCGAGAGGTGTACCTGTAACGGTAAGACCGAGGATCACTCCCACGAACGCGAACGGAATCGAGAACATGATCACGAACGGGCTCATGAATGACTCGAACTGTGATGCCATCACGATGTATACAAGGATGATGATCATAATAAGGAGCATGATGAGGTCACCGAATGTCTCCTGCTGGTCCTCGAACGATCCCGCAAGCTTGACCGCCACATCTGCAGGGATTTCTGTCTCATTTACAGCCGCATCCGCCGCCGCTGCGACATCCGAGAGAGGAACTCCTGTGCCTACCACACAAGATACTGTGATAAGACGTTCACGGTTCTTTCTCTGGATGGCAGGAGGTGTAAGCGACTCGACAACTGTACCGAGTTCCTTGATTCTGACACCCTTGCCGGCATTGTTATAAATCATGATATTCTCGATATCCTCAATGCTGGTTCTGAATTCAGGAGCATAACGCACGCGTATATCATACTCATCTCCGTCCTCACGATAGAACGACTGTGTCGCTCCATTCATCGCAGCGCTGAAGAATCCTGCAGCTGTTGTGGTGTTGAGTCCGTTTACAGCAAGTTTCTCTCTATCGAAATCCACCTGATACTCAGGGATATACTCATCGCGGCTAAGAAGCACCTGGGCACACTTGCCGGAAGCAAGCATCTTAGTCTGGATATCCTTTGCAATGCGGTCTGTAGTCTCGAAGTCATAGCCGTAGATCTCCACATCCACTGAAGATACGCCTCCCATGCCGCCGCCACCTTCAGTAACCTTGACCTTCTTGAACTGCGGATAATCCGCAAGTATTGCACGGATGACATCAGCAATCTCTGACTGGCTTCTTTCGCGGTCCTCCATACTTCCGATATTCACATTATATGAAAGCACGTGAGTACCGTTGTTCTGCATTGAAGCGAAAGCGTTGTCCGAATCCGCCTGACCGAATGAGAACGCGCAACTCTCGATTTCGGGGATCTGCGCCACGAACTTGTCATAGATTTCATAACCGAGGGTTCTGGTGATGTCCTGGCCTGTTCCTGCCGGAAGTTCAAGCTGGAGTGTTATACGTCCCTGGTCTGACGCCGGGAAGAACTCTGTCTTGAGCTTTGGTCCGAGTCCGCCTACAGTAGCCACAAACACAGCAATAGACACAAGGGTTACAATTGTTCTATGGCCGATACACCAGCCGATGAGATGTCCGTAACCTCTTGAAATCAGGTCGATGAACTTGCTGAAGTTACCGAAGATGAGGTCATGAATCTTACCTGTCTTAGGCTTGAAGCGAAGGAATTTCGAACAGAGCATCGGAATGAGGGTAAGCGCACCGATTGTAGAGACAATCATGATGATGCTTGTGATCCATCCCAGCTGCTTGAACATGATACCTGCCATACCCTTGACCATGGTGAGCGGCATGAACACCGCGAGCATCGTCAATGTCGAAGCGATAACAGAAATACCCACTTCCTGTGTGGCATGCACAGCAGCCTCCTTAGGTTTCGCGCCTCTTTCAAGGTGTGTCGAAATATTTTCCAGAACCACAATCGCATCATCCACAACCATACCGATCGCAATCGAAAGGGCAGACATGGACACAATATTCAATGTGTTTCCTGTAGCCCAAAGGTACATCAATGATGCAAGGAGGGAGATAGGAATCGCAAGCACGATGATGAATGTGGATCTCCATCTTCCAAGGAAGAGGTAAACGACAAGCATCACGATCAGGAAGGTAACAAGGATAGTCTCCTTGAGGGAGTTGAGAGTGTTGATAATGTTATCCGAACTGTCCATCACAGTTGTGATGACAATATCTGAAGGAAGATTCTTCTCGATCTTCTTCATCTCCTTCTTGATACCACGGATCACATTCACCGCATTGGCATCCGCCTGCTTCTGGATCACGATCTGAGCACCCTGGACGCCGTCGATGACAGCCTCCTGATATCTTTCCTCGACACCATCCACAACGCGGGCAACATCACGGAGATAAATTGAATTTCCGTTTCTGTAGCCTACTACGATGTCCAGCATCTCCTCTGCGCTGGTGAACTCCTTCTCGACACGAAGTGCATATGAGTTCGAACCTATATCGATTGTACCCGACGGTACGTTTCTGTTCTCAGACGCAATGATTCCGGAGATACCCGACACTGTAAGTCCGTATGCCTCAAGCTTGTTAGGATCACAATAAACCTGGATCTCACGCTGCGGAGCACCGGCGATAGATACTGTACCCACACCTGAAACACGGGCAAGCGGAGTCGCCACTCTGTCGTCAAGTATCTTCTCAAGGGCGGGAAGACTCTCCTTTGCAGTCGCAGCCATGATCATGATAGGCATATCGTCTGCACTGAACTTGAAGATAAGCGGAAGAGATGCTCCGTCAGGAAGGACTGAGTTCACCATATCCAGCTTGTCGCGGACATCATTTGTCGCAACGTCGATATCCACACCCTCCACGAATTCAAGTGTAATGAGCGAGATATTCTCCTTTGATGTTGAAGATATATTCTTAAGGTCGCTGACACCATTCAATGAGTTCTCAAGAACCTTTGTCAGGTTGGTCTCTATATCCTCGGCACTGGCACCCGGATACGAAGACATGACCATGATCACGTTCGCATCGAACTTAGGGAACCTGTCCAGTGAGATATTAATCAGCGAGAAGACTCCGAATATGGCCATAGCGATGAAGACCAGCGCTGTGGTAACCGGATTATTGACCGCTTTTCTGTAAATACTCATCTTACTGCTAGTTTACTTGAACTTTAATACCATCCTTAAGACGGATCTGACCGCCGGTTACAACTGTTGCTCCGTCTGCAATTCCTGAAAGAACCTCATATTCGGTTCCCATACGGCGACCGAGCACAACCTTCTCATACGACACTGTACCGTCCTCATTGAGGATGTATACGAATCTCTCACCTGTACCCTGCTGCTTCACTACAGCCACATCAGGAATAACCACGTTCTTGTTTACACCGAAATTTACTGTAACTCTTGCGAACATACCCGGACGAAGAGTTCCATATGCATTTGAAATCACAACCTGCACATTGAATGTACGTGTAGTCGGGTCGACCGTAGGATAGATTCTTTCGATTTTTCCGTCGAAGGTAAGGTCCGGGAATGCATCAGCCTTTACTGTAACAGAACCGCCTTTCTTCACCTTTGAATAATCTGACTCAGATACAGCGACCAGAAGTTTCACAGGCTTGATCTGCTCTACTGTGAAGATAGGAGCCGCCATTGCATACATATCTCCCTCATCATAATTACGGGCAGAGATGACACCGTCGATCGGCGAGAGCAGAGTAGTGTTCTCGATCAGATTGTTGACCTGTGTCTTAGCCACATTATACTGGAGTTCAACCGCATCAAGGTCAGACTTCGAGATTCCGCCTGCCTCATAAAGAGCCTTGAGACGTCCGAGTTCCACCTCGGCATTATGAAGCTGGAGCTGAGCCTGCTGGAGCTGGAACTTATCGATCTCTGCAAGCACCTGACCCTTTCTTACCTTATCACCGATCTCCACATTGATCTTAGTGATGCGGCCTGCTGTCTGAGGTGCGATGTTGTTCTTTGCATAAGCCTGCACTGTAGAAGTATATGTAGCAAGCTGCGGTACATCCTGTACGGACACCTTTACTACTGAAACTGTAGGAAGTTCCTGAACAGCCGCAGTCTCTTCCACCTGCGCTGCCTGCTTTCCGGCATTATTGCCACATGCTGCTGCAATAAGCACAGATGCAGCAATAGACATTGTCTTGAAAATAGTCTTCATATTGTTATATTTTTATTATTCAACGAAATCCTGACCGAGGGTCTGCTCAAGCTGAGACTTTGCAGTGATGAAGTTATAGACTGCCTGAGACTGAGCGAGCTGAGACTGTGTAAGAGCAAGCTGTGCGTCGTTAAGCTCTATCAATGTGCTGCGACCTACCTTATATGCGGCTTCAGCAATATCATAAGCCTTCTGAGCGGCTGCCACGGCATCCTGTGCAGCATAATAGCTCTTCATATTTGTCTCCATTGTGTTAAGACTCTGACGGATGGCGATCTTGAGCTGCCTTTCTGTGTTATCCACCTGAAGCTGCACCTGCTGATACTGGTTTCTTGCCTGACGGATAGCCTGATGGCGTTTTCCACCTGCGAAGATCGGAATATTGAGGCTGAGACCTACATATGAATATGGCGTCCAGCGGAATTCACTGAAGCTTACGTCGTTCGCCATTGTATTCATGCTGAAGTTGAATGCTACCGCAAGAGAAGGGATACATGCATACTGCTGCATCTTGATATTCTGTGCAAGAACTTCTGTCTGGATAGCAAGCTGCTTCATTGTCGAGTTGTTTTCCAGGTCAGCGCCATCGTACTGATGGATATCATAGAACATCTGCTGCGACCAATCCTCAAGTTTGCCGGCGACATCAAGGTTAAGATCAAGATCCACACCAAGAACCGCCTTGAGCTGCCACAATGCAAGTACCACTGAACTCTCGGCATTGTACACATTAGGGATTGCATTCGCCACGGTAGTCTTTGCTCTGATGAGCTCGAATTCAGAAACCTTCTGAGCATCATACTTTCTCTTTGTCTCATCAAAGTTTCTTACTGCGTTCTCATAAACCTCCTTATATACATTGAAGGCCTCTTTTGCGAAGAGGATGCCGAAATATGCATTCTTCACCTGTGTCACCATGTCAAGGCGTGATGCCCTGGCCTTCTCTACTGCAAGCTCGACATCAAGTGCTGAAATCTGAATACCCTTCCAGAGCTGTGCGTTGATGATCGGCATAGCTGCTGTAACGCCACCGTTAAGAGTATTGAGTCGACCGACTTCCATTCCGTCTGACATCGACGGTGTCGAACCTGTCTCGGGAGCCGTAGTCACACCCTCCGGAATTTCGGGAGTCTCACCGCCTTGGGTTCCTCCACCCATACCACCCATGATCTTGCTCATGTCGATATCCATGTACATGACCTGCTTCTTGATAGTTCTCTGATAAGAGGCAGAAAGATCGATCTGAGGGAAAAGAGCCGAATACGCTCCCTTCTTTGCATACTGTGTCCTCTTGATTTCAAGATCCGCCACCTTGACGGAAACATTCTCGCTGAGTGCGATTTCAAGAGCCTGCTCCAATGTAATGACAACCGGTTCCTGAGCGTTCTCCGCCTGCTCAAGAATAAGGTCGGCCTCTGTCTTTGGAGTTTCTTCTGCAGCCTTGTCCCTGTACTGTGCAGACGCAGAGCCAGGAAGCAAAACCATAGCTGCAAGAACCAACGTTTTTACTGTTTTACTTTTCATTCAATATTAATTATTTAATCTGCTGACGGGGATGAATATCCGCGTCGGAGTCCAATTTTTTCCAAACTGCAAAATTAGTACAAATTTCGTGCTGTTCTGAAGGTTGTTTTGGTCCATTATTATATATATTTGGTCCATTATTATAATTTAAGTACCTTTGTAGACCAAAACAGGACCAATGGGAGAGAAAAAGACTAAAGGTGCGAAGCCGGCCGTGCTTTTCGGCAAAAACACCGTAACAAGGGTCGGATACATCGACGAATATATTTTCGCCTGCGAGATCAAGGGCGGAGACCATATCGTATATTCCAGACCTAGAAGACCAAGGTACCACCTTGTGATCATCGTCATACAGGGTTCGATAGATATGATCATCAATGGAAATGCAATCCATTTCGACCAGGGTTCGTACATCAATCTTCCGACCTGGGCCGATGTATATGAGATACGTTATGATGATGATTTTCACGCAATGGTGACAGCGACAGACCGAAGTCTCATAGAGGACATCTTCAGAAACAGAAATCCTTTTCCACTTGATTTCCGGTTCACTGTCGAGCACAGTCTGGGCGGCCGGATGACAGACACAAGAGATCTGGAGATACTCCGGAAAGATATAAGCAATCTCATTGATTCCCTGTCGGAGAAAGACCACAGGTTCGCAGAAGAAATCAACTACGCATATTTCTATATCCTGCTTACCGACATGGCGAATATGATGTGGAACAGATACGGAGAAGGCAGTCCGTCGCACCAGACTGAAATGAAACGTTCAGACAGCATCATCAAAGAATTTGCAAAACTTATCGGACAGCACATAATGACAGAATCATCCCTTGACTTCTATGCGGAAAAACTGTGCGTTTCAAAACAGTATCTCTCGCTTATAGTCAAGGAGAAGACTAATGTGACCGCCGGGCGAATTCTCTCCACGATGAGAACTGAAACCGCATCCAGACTGCTTAGAGACCCGAAATTCACCATCCAGCAGATAGCTGAGATGATGTCCTTCTCCGATCAGTCTTCTTTCGGAAAATTCTTCAAGAAGCACACCGGATCATCTCCAATGAAATACAGGCAGACATTACGAAAAACTCTCCTGACCTTACGACCGGGAGAGTTGAATATCAAGCAAGAGACTTTGCGTAATGAGTAGGCTTTGACTTGGGCCTTTCCGGATGAACCACCCTTGCAGGCTGCCTCTTTACAAAAGCATACACAAGGAAGGCGATTCCTATAAGGATAAACGGAACGCTGAGCCACTGTCCCATGTTAAGTACCATTTCATTCTCAAATCCGACCTGAGGTTCCTTAATGAACTCGATCAGGAAACGGCTTCCGAAACAACCTATGAAGAAGAGACCGATGAATGTTCCTCTGTAGGTCTTGTCCAACCTGAACTTGTACAATGAAACAAGAAGAACACCTAAGAGAAGATAGCTGAGAGCTTCATAAAGCTGTGTCGGATGCTTAGGCAATGTCTCGCCGCGAAGTTCGAAGACGAATCCCCAAGGAAGGGTTGTCACATCTCCGTAGATCTCCGAATTGAAGAGATTGCCAAGACGGATGAAAGTTGCCGCAAAGCATACCGCAATCGCAAGATGGTCCATGATCCACATGAAATCGAAGTCATGCTTCCTGCCATAGTGTCTTGCAAACCATATCATTGCAAATATCAGAGCGATTGTTCCTCCATGACTGGCGAGACCTCCTTTCCATGGCATGAAAATCTCCCAGAAGCCGTCCCAACTGCCAAGATAATAATCAGGTTGATAGAACAGGCAATGGCCCAGACGGGCTCCGACAATCGTTCCGATAAGCAAGGTGTAGAGAAGCGGATCCAGAAGTTTCACCGGCACTCCCTCTCTCTGGAAGAACCATTTGAATATGAACCATCCGAGAATGAATCCCGACACGAAAAGTATCGAGTACCATCTCAACGAAAACGGTCCTATCGCCAATATTTCAGGATTGACGCTCCAGTTTACGTACAATGCTTCCAACATAAGCCTTAAAAAATAAAAGCCTGCTTGACGCAGGCTTTATGATTATTTGCGGATTGCTGCGATACCAGGGAGTTCCTTACCCTCGAGATACTCGAGCATAGCGCCACCACCTGTCGATACGTAGCTTACCTTGTTTGCATAACCCATCTGAGTTACAGCAGCTACTGAGTCACCACCACCTACGAGAGTGAATGCACCGTTCTCAGTTGCCTTTGCAAGAATCTCAGCGATACGGTTTGTACCCTTAGCGAATGCAGGGATCTCGAATACACCCACTGGACCGTTCCAAAGGATAGTCTTAGAGTTCATGAGAACCTCCTCCCACATTGCGAGAGTGCTAGGAGCAGCGTCCATACCTTCCCAACCGTCAGGAATCTCTGAGTTGAGGCAGATCTTTGTATTTGCATCGTTAGAGAAATCGTCAGCGATGACAACCTCCTTAGAGAGATAGATCTTAACGCCCTTCTCCTCTGCCTTCTTGAGTGTGTCAAGAGCGAGCTGCATCTGATCGTCCTCGCAAAGTGAGCGACCGATCTGACCACCCTGAGCCTTCTTGAAAGTATAAACCATACCACCACCGATGATCATGTTGTCAACAGCGTCGAAGAGCTTCTCGATGATAGTGATCTTTGAAGATACCTTAGCGCCACCTACGATTGCAGTTACAGGGTGCTCTGGAGTCTTGAGTACGTGGTCGATAGCCTTGATCTCGCCTTCCATCACATAACCGAACATCTTGTCGTTAGGGAAGTAGTCAGCGATGAGGGCTGTAGAACCGTGTGCGCGGTGTGCAGTACCGAATGCGTCGTTGATGTAGCAGTCAGCGTAAGAAGCAAGCTTAGCTACGAAGCCCTTCTGGCTCTCCTTAACTGCAGCCTTGGCAGCCTTCTTCTCCTCGTCATTTGCGAACTCGCCTCTTGGCTTACCCTCCTCCTCAGCATAGAAACGGAGGTTCTCGAGTACAAGGCACTCACCCATCTTGAGGGCAGCAACCTGTGCGTCAGCAGCCTGGCAGTCATCTGCGAACTTAACCGGTGCGCCGAGGAGCTCCTCTACGCGACCGAGGATGTGCTTGAGAGAGAACTTCTCAGTAACGCCCTTTGGACGGCCGAGGTGAGACATTACAATAACAGCACCACCTTTCTCGATTACCTTCTTGAGAGTAGGGATAGCTGCACGGATACGTGTGTCATCAGTGATCTCCATCTTTTCGTTCAATGGAACGTTGAAATCCACGCGGACGATAGCCTTTTTACCGGCGAAATCGTAAGAGTCAATAAACTGTTGCATAATATTTATAATGTGTTTGTTGATAATTCGGTTTAAAATCAGGCAAATTTAGCAATTTTCGTGGAAATACAAGAATTTACCTATCTTTGCCGCTGAAAAAGGCGGCAGCATTCTGCTGTTGCACCAAAATATCTGAATATGATGACCATTGAAAGCCCAGGAGCATTCTGGAAAGACTACGAACTCATTGATTCCGGCAACTTTGAAAAGCTCGAGAGATTCGGACCGTACATCATGGCCCGCCCTGAGCCCAAGGCCCTCTGGGACAAGTCTCTGTCTGACGGTGAGTGGAACAAGATGATACACACCCGCTTCAAGACAGGCGCAGGTTTCGGAAAGGCCGGCAAAGAAGACAGCGGTACATGGGAGCGAAGAAAGAAGATGGACGACCAGTGGTACATCCGCTATAACGGCGGTCAGGAGGGTCTGAACTTCTCGTTACGTCTCGGTCTCACTTCATTCAAGCATGTAGGCGTATTCCCTGAGCAGTCATCAAACTGGGAGTATATATACAAGCAGACACGCGCATTGGTCGAGAAGGCGGAGGCCGAAGGCAAACCGAAGCCAAAGGTTCTGAACCTCTTCGCATATACAGGAGCCGCATCACTGGCAGCCAAGGCGGCAGGCGCGGATGTCACCCATCTTGATTCTGTGCGCCAGGTTGTGACATGGGCACGTGGAAACATGGAGGCAAGCCGTCTTGACAACATCAGATGGATCGTGGAGGACGCACTCAAGTTCGCACGCCGCGAAGCAAAGCGAGGCAACACATACCAGGGAATCATCCTTGACCCGCCAGCATACGGCCACGGACCGGACGGCGAGAAATGGAAACTCGACGAGTGCCTCAACGAAATGCTTCAGTGCGTTGCCGCAATCCTTGCACCTCAGGACAGCTTCATGGTCCTCAACCTATATTCAAACGGATATTCTGCAGTTCTCGGCGAGACTATCGTAAAGCAGGCCTTCTGCATGAAGACAGCATACAAGTCACTCGATTTCGGAGAACTTGTCCTCAGAGATTCATACGGAAAGAATCTGCCACTCAGCGTCTTTGTCCGACTGGCCAGATAATAACGTTTTACAGAAATAGCTGACAATCAGCATATTAGCAGTGCGAGGGTGGTCATTTTTGACCACCCTCGCACTGGTAATTACATATAACTCAATTAGTTACGGTTTGCATTTATTTAGCGAGATCCAGCATCGCGTTGAAACGGTCTCTGATTTCCTTTGCGAAGTCCGTGTCGCCGAAATGGTCGGCAAGTTCCGCCATATATGAAATGCAGTTGTAGCACGCATCGAACTCCCTCTTGGCATAGTCATAGTAGCCGAGGAAGAATTCCGCCGACGGGAAGATCTGCTCGCTGAACTTCTTTGCAAGTTCAAGAGCCTTGTCCTTCGCTCCGGCAACGTAGTATGTCTCGATCATATCAAGCACCATATATTCGTTAGAGAAGCCAAGGTATGTGATATCCAGCGGATAGTTTTCCTCCGGCACGCACTCCTGACACATATCCAGAAGCTCCACCGCCCTCTCTCTGTCATTGATCTTCAGCATTTCCTTGGCCGCATTCACGAACAGGCTGCGCTGCGAGAGCACTCCGCAGAAAGTATAGAAGTTCTGATAATCCACAAAATAGTCCGTACGCTTGAGGGCATCCCACGAGTACACGTTTTTGATCTTATGATAAAGGTCTTCAGGATCGGCGAATCCGATATCCGTACTCTTCATCTTGTTCTTTATAGGAACGAACTTGTATGAGAATCCTTCGTACATCAGATACTCCTTGATGCCGATGTTGATGTCTCCACCCATGCTGAGAAGGTTGATAGGACGGTCCCACTGATAGTTCGAAAGAAGGTCAAGCATGAAAAGTTCCGGTTTTGTGAGATAATCCTTACCCTCCGGAATCGTCAGAGTGATGTATTCAGGAATCATGTCCTCATACTTCTTGTCAAGGATACCGTACTTGATGACATTCTCCTTATTGACAGGAATGATGAGTTTGCGCGACATGATATAATCCACCATCCTTCCGCTTGTGAGAGGAAGCTTGGCCTCCGGATGCCTGAAGATACGCATCACATCAGAGATAAGGAACGACGTGTCGCGTGTATCATATATGTGTACATACTCATTGGTACCATAGAGATACTGGCGAGGTCCCACTGTAAGATCGAGAGGTGCAGACTCGTTCATCGCCCACTTCATCTGATCGATATGCCAGTCAGTTCCGAGAAGCGATGTATTTGCGATACGCACATCAGGACGCACATTCTCCACCTCCTGGGCATACCAGAGCGGGAATGTATCATTGTCTCCGTGCGTAACAAGAATACCGTTAGGACCTACAGAGTTGAGATAGTTCTTCGCCATCTCCACTGCAGTGTATCTGTTGCTGCGGTCGTGGTCGTCCCAGTTCTCGGCACCCATAAGAGCAGGTACACCGAGGAAAAGCACTGTCACACCTGCCGCAACCGCTGTGTTGTCCTTGCTCTTCTCGCTGATCCATGAATATACGGCAGCGACCGCAAGGCCGATCCATACGGAGAAGAAGTAGAACGAACCCGCATATGCGTAATCACGCTCACGTACCTGATATGGAGGCTGGTTGAGATAGATGACAATTGCGATACCGGTCATGAAGAACATGAGGAAAGTCAGCCAGCAGCCTCTCTTGTCACGTGCGAACTGGAAGAAGAGTCCGATCAGACCGAGAAGGAGAGGAAGCATGTAGTAATGGTTCTTTCCCTTGTTGTTCTTGAGATAATCAGGCGCGTCAGACTGGTCTCCGAGACGGAGATTGTCGATAGGCGCGATGCCGCTCTCCCAGTTTCCTGCAAAGATGTCTCCCGGATTCGGGCTGTGGATATCGTTCTGACGACCGGCGAAGTTCCACATGAAGTATCTCCAGTACATCCAGTTCATCTGATAGTCGAAGAAGAATGCGAGGTTCTGGAAGAATGTAGGTTTCCTGTGCTGGGCGCCTGCCACCTTGTGACCGCCTCCGTTCATGTATGACTGATAGAACTGGATATGTCTGCCGTCCGAGCTCCACATGCGTGGGAAGAGCATCTTGCCGGAAGCATCATACTTCACGTCTCCCGGACCGTCGGCATGGATATACTTGTCGCCCATCGGCGCCCAGTACTTGGTAGCCTCGATCTCATATGGAGCGTCGAAATACTGGCCATAGATGAGAGGATTGCTTCCGTACTGCTCACGTCCGAGGTAGCGTACCAATGTAAACGGATTGTCAGGCTGATACTCGTTTGTTGGAGTCTTTGCACATGAACGGATAATCACGATTGAGAACAATGAGAATCCGATGACAATCATTGTGAAGCAGAGAAGCGCAGTGTTTACAAGCACCTTACCCTGCTGCATTGTCTTGAACAGACCCCAGAAGCATGCTCCCAGAAGCACTGTCATGAAGAACACCGCACCGCTGTTGAACGGAAGTCCCAACGTGTTGACGAAGAACAGGTCGAAGTATGCCGCTATCTTCGGAAGATACGGAATGATACCGAAGAGAATCACGGCAAGTATCACCACAGACACAAGGAATATCATGATGTACTCCTTGGTTGTATAATGTCCCTCCTCGCGTTTCTTGTAGTAGAACATGAACACGAGAGCCGGGATCGCAAGCAGGTTCAGAAGGTGGATACCGATGGAAAGACCCATCAGGAAGCTGATGAGCACTATCCATCTGTTTGCGTGAGGCTGGTCAGCCTGATCATACCACTTGGTCATTGCCCAGAACACCAGGGCTGTAACAAGTGACGACATCGCATACACCTCTCCCTCTACTGCAGAGAACCAGAATGTGTCACTGAATGTATAAGCCAGTGCGCCCACGGCACCTGAGCCGAAGATCGCCACCGCCTTTGCAACACTGTAAGTGCCGTCAGCAGAAGGTTTTACGATACGCTTTGCAAAAAATACGATTGTCAAATAAAGGAAGAATATAGTAAGTGCAGAGCAGAGCGCGTTCATCGCGTTTACAGCGACAGCCGCATTCTCCGGTTCCGCAAACATACTGAATACCCTTGCGATAAGCTGGAACACAGGGTTTCCAGGAGGATGACCGACCTCGAGCTTATATGATGAAGCGATGAACTCGCCACAATCCCAGAAGGATGCTGTCGGCTCTATCGTCATGAGATAGACCACTGCAGAGATGACCAGCATAAGGGTCGCAGTAAGCCTTTTCCAGAGTGTGAATGTTCTATTGTTCATTATTATATATTATGTTCAAACTGACAAATATACACATATAATCGCTATATTTGCAAAAATAAATCGTAGCCATGGCAGACAACGACTGGAAGAAAAGACTCGGAGTGGTATTCTCCACAAATCCCGATTTCGCATACACCGAAGAGGCTGAGGAAGAGACAGCAACTCTTGAGCCATCGAAGCAGAATCTCATCGTATCCATCGACAGGAAAGGACGCGCCGGCAAGCAGGTGACGCTTGTCACAGGCTTCGTGGGCACAGATGAGGACCTCGCCGAGCTTGGACGCACTCTGAAGGTGAAATGCGGCGTGGGCGGAAGCGCAAAAGACGGAGAGATCGCCATCCAGGGAGACTTCCGCGACAGAATCGTCACCCTGCTCAAGGATATGGGCTACAAGGCTAAAAGAGGCAACTGATATGATATTCGACGCACTCGTACTCGTTTCGCTTCTCACCGTCATAACGATGATCAGACGATTGGTGGGCATCTTCCCGTCGATCATGTCGTGCATGGTCAGATGGAAGGAGAACCTGACTCTGCAGCACAGCCTCAGGACCCGTACGGACAGGGATATCTTCGCAACCGCAATGCTGGTCCCTTTCGTTCTGACGGCCTACCGCTTCAGGATGTACTGTCCCGACTTCATGCAAGGCATGAACGAAGATGCCAGACTCGGTCTCACCTTTGCGGTCTTCGCAGCATACATCGCCTTGCGCGTCGCATGCAAATACACATTCCGAATCCACAAGACCCCGAATTCGACCTACGAAACTGCGACAGACTCCGTAAAGACATACTTTGTCATCCTGACAATCCTCATGATGGTGACAGGCGGCATTTCATCGCTCACAGATGCCCCATTGGCACATATCAGAACCGCAATGTTTTGGATATCAGGGGCTATGTACATCGTCTTTCTTGTGAGAAAATCACAAATTTTTCATTCTTCTTGCTCATTATTCGTCACTTTTTTGTACCTTTGCGCCCTCGAAATTTTACCCACTGGAGTTCTGATAGCTTCAGCGGTTATTTTTTAGTGTTTTTACAAACAGTTTGAAGAGATAATGAGCGTTAAGAACATCTTGATTTCACAGCAGCAGCCGATGACGGCTTCGCCTTATACTACCATCGCAGAAAAATTCGGAGTTCACTTCGACTTTATTCCATTTTTCAAAAACGAGCCTCTTTCATCAAGAGAGTTCCGCGCTCAGAGAATAAACATTCTTGACCATACCGCCATCGTTTTCTCAGCACGTACCACAATCGACGCATTCTTCCAGCTTTGCGAAGAGCTCCGCGTGAAGGTTCCTGAGACAATGAAGTACTTCTGCACATCCGAGGCTGTGGCGAACTATCTCCAGAAGCACATCGTGTACAGAAAGAGAAAGATCTTCTTCGGCGATGGAAAACCTGAATCCATCCTCGGTCTGATCAGCGCAAAGCACAAGGGCGAGAACTTCCTTATCGCGACAGCCAGCTCAACAGGCAAGGACGCCGTGACCAAGGTATTCGAGACTTCTCCATATTCATTCGAGACAGCGGTGTTCGTGAAGCCTGTATCACAGGACCTCAAGGAAGTGAACCTTCACTCATACGACGTGGTTGTACTCTTCAACCCTGCAGACGTGAAGTCACTCTTCGAGAACCAGCCTGATTTCAAGCAGGAGGACATCAAGTTCGTTTCATACGGAAAGTCCATTGCAAGCGCAATGGAGGAGGCAGGACTCTCGATCGAGATCTCAGCTCCTACAGTCGCTGCGCCTTCTGTAGCAAAGGCACTTGAAATATATCTCACAAACAACTAAAGTGGAAACAAACGCGCCTAATACTCTTCCTAAAAAAGAAAGATTGTGCGGCAAGAAAGGCATTGAAAGACTTCTTGCCAAAGGAAGACATGGCAGCGTGGGTAACATCCGCTTCATCTACGCAGCAGACAACGGCCAGGAAACAAACCGTCTTCTTGTCTCTGTTCCCAAGAAACTTTTCAAAAGAGCTGTCAAGCGCAACCTTCTGAAACGCCGCATCCGTGAAAGCTGGCGAAGACTCAAGCATGGCCTTCAAGCAGAAAAGCACATGGATGTGCTGATCATATATTCCACCAAGGAAGTACTCACCTATCAGGAAATATATGAGTGCATAGAAAAAGTCATTGAAAGATTGAACGGCACACAGAAAAGCAATGAAAAGTCAGAATAAGAAAACACCTGTCACCCTCAGAAGAATCCTGATCTTCCCGTTCGTCTTCATGATCAGATTCTATCAGCTGTGCATATCTCCGCTCACCCCTGCAGCATGCCGTTTCAGACCGACATGCTCACAGTATGCGTTGGAAGCATTCAGAAAGCACGGCATCTTCAAGGGATTTTATCTCACAGTCAGGAGGATTCTCCGTTGCCACCCTTGGGGAGGCCATGGATACGACCCTGTCCCATAAACCTATGTTGTAATCCGCAAAAACAACGTCTCAGCATACTACAACAGCAAAAACAACACGAAAAACAACGTAAGCGACAACCGCGCATAAGGCCGAAAACACGACCTTTGCCTTCGGTTAAGAATCTTATTCGTCGACTCTTCGGATTCAATCCAAAAAATGTGTGCAATTCCAAATGAATCCGACAGAGAGATGTATAAAAAAAGGGAAGCCGTGATGGTCTCCCTTTTTTTTATTTATAGTATGTAATCCGACTAGTCGAGTTTCAACACAGCCATGAACGCACTCTGCGGCACCTCCACAGTTCCGATCTGGCGCATTCTCTTCTTACCCTGCTTCTGCTTCTCAAGAAGTTTTCTCTTACGAGAGATATCACCGCCGTAACATTTCGCGGTCACATCCTTACGGACAGCCTTCACAGTCTCACGGGCGATGATCTTTGCACCTACCGCAGCCTGGATAGCGATATCGAACTGCTGACGAGGAATGAGTTCCTTAAGCTTCTCACACATCTTGCGGCCGAAATCATATGCATGGTCTGCATGGATGAGCGATGAAAGCGCATCGGCAGGATCACCGTTAAGAAGGATATCAAGTTTCACAAGTTTTGCCTCCTTGAATCCCACCACATGGTAGTCAAACGAAGCATATCCTTTTGAAATGGATTTGAGCTTGTCATAGAAGTCGAAGACGATCTCAGAAAGCGGCATCTCATATGTAAGCTCCAGACGGTCTGCAGTAAGATAGTGCTGATTGATAAGCACACCTCTCTTGTCCAGACAGAGCTTCATGATCGGACCATAATAATCCGAACGGGAAATCACCTGCGCTCGGATGTACGGTTCCTCGATATGGTCAATGAGGGTCGCCGCCGGAAGGCCAGAAGGATTGTGCACATCAAGGCACTCGCCCTGGGTAGTATATACCTTATATGATACGTTAGGCACAGTCGTGATCACATCCATTCCGAACTCTCTGAAAAGACGCTCCTGAACGATCTCAAGGTGGAGAAGTCCGAGGAATCCGCAACGGAAACCGAAACCGAGGGCAAGCGACGACTCAGGCTCAAAGACGAGCGAAGCATCGTTAAGCTGGAACTTCTCGAGAGAAGCACGGAGTTCCTCATACTGGTCGGTCTCTACCGGATAGAGACCTGCGAAGACCATAGGCTTCACCTCCTCAAAACCCGCAATAGCACTTGTACAAGGATTTGCAGTGTGTGTGATGGTATCACCCACTTTCACCTCACTTGCTGTCTTGATACCCGAAATGATATATCCTACACTTCCGCACGGAATCTCCTTGCGCGGATGCATCTTCATCTTGAGAACACCGATCTCATCCGCAACATATTCCTTTCCTGTGCTGACGAACTTCACCTTGTCGCCCGGCTTGATCGAGCCGTTCACAACCTTGAAGTATGCGATGATACCACGGAATGAGTTGAACACAGAGTCGAAGATGAGGGCCTGAAGCGGCGCATCAGGATCTCCTACCGGCGCAGGGATACGGTCCACGATGGCATCGAGAACCTCCTTTACGCCCTGGCCTGTCTTTCCTGAAGCAAGGAGGATATCCTCCGGCTTGCAGCCGAGAAGGTCGACGACCTGGTCAGTGACAACGTCCACCATTGCAGAGTCCACGTCGATCTTGTTCAGAACCGGGATGATCTCCAGATCGTGCTCGATCGCAAGATAAAGGTTTGAAATCGTCTGCGCCTGAATACCCTGGGTGGCATCCACCACGAGAAGGGCACCCTCGCAGGATGCAATGGCACGTGAAACCTCATAAGAGAAGTCAACGTGACCTGGAGTGTCGATCAGGTTAAGTGTATAAGTTTCTCCGTTATAAACATAGTCCATCTGGATAGCGTGGCTCTTGATGGTGATACCCTTCTCCTTCTCAAGATCCATAGAGTCCAGAACCTGGTTCTCCATATCACGGGCAGTCAGGGTATTTGTGATCTCCAACATTCTATCCGCCAAGGTACTTTTACCATGGTCGATGTGGGCTATGATACAAAAGTTTCTAGTCTTCTTCATTGTAAAGCGATAATCCGTGCAAAGATACGTTAAATTTTTCTATTTTTGTTTAAACCATAGGACCCATAAACGGTCTAATTCTGCATGAATGACAAGGAAATCATAGCACTGCAAAGATCAGGCGAATATCTCAAGGCGTTCAACGCCATCGTAGAGTCTTATACAGAAAGGCTCTACTGGCATGTACGTCGTTTCCTGTGCAGTCATGACGATGCAAACGACCTTGTCCAGGATGTATTCATCAAGATATGGAATGCCCTTCCGTCATTCAAAGGCGAATCCCAGATGTACACATGGATATACCGCATCGCCACAAATGAATCCCTGAATGCAATACGCAGGCACCGTCTCAGGTCATTCATCGAATTCGATTCCCCTACCGAACGTATGATCAAAAAGATCGATGAGGACCCTTACTTCAATGGCGACGCACTCCAACGCGAACTGCACAAAGCCATACAGAGACTGCCGGAGAAACAGAAACTCGTATTCAACCTTAGATATTTCGACGAAATGAAATACGAGGACATCGCGGAAATCACCGGAACATCGGTAGGAGCATTGAAAGCGTCATACCACCACGCATACAATAAAATAAAGGCGGAACTTGAAGAAAGACTGATTGATAATTAAACCTTTATAAACACAAATTGTCTAAAAGCAGTATGAAAACGGAGAAAGACATATTAAAAGACAATCCTCGTCTTAAAGGAATGCCGTTCAGCACGCCTGAGGGTTATTTTGACGAGTTGAAAAGTCAGATGAAAGTCTGTAGCAGGCCGGAGGTTGTGCACAGACCTGCATTCAGACGATTCTCTCCTCAAATCGCACTGGCCGCAGCCTTTGCACTGCTTCTGGCAGTCGGGGGATTCTTCCTGGAAAGAAAAAATGAAATGAATTTCAGCGAAGAAGACTACATCGTGTTCTCTGAAGATTTGACCAATACAATAATCTACGATGCCGACGATCTTTATGCAGACGTGGCAACAGAGGACGACATCATGGAATACCTTATATATTCCGACATCGACATTGACGAATTATATTAAAAGACATATATCATGAAAACATTAAGATTTTTTGCAGCGGCATTGGCATACTTTGTACTGCTCTCAATATCAGACATACAGGCACAGCCTCAGAATTCAAACCAGGTAAACTGGATGGAGAAGATGAAAAGCGAAAAAATCGCACACATAACTTCAGAACTTTCACTTACTCCTGCAGAGGCGCAGGTGTTCTGGCCGATCTACAATGAAATCGAGGCAAAGAAACTCGAGGCCCAGAAAGTCATGATGGGCGCATACTTCGCAATGGTGAAGGCGGTGGACGCCAATGCAGCCGAAAAGGATATTGAGAAACTGCTTGACAGCTATCTGGTAGCAAAACAGGCTTATGAGGATGCTGACAAGGACGAAGTCAAGCAGTACAGAAAGGTTCTCAGCAACAAAAAGGTAGCAAAACTCTACGTCGCTGAAGAAAAATTCCGTCGCCAGCAGGTACGCAACATGAGAGCGCCGCACGGACACGGCGAAGGAAGACCGGAACCCAGAAAATAAGTCTTAGGCAAACAGATAAAAATCCTTAGTGATGGACAGATACTCTTGAGTATACTGTCCATCATTCTGTATAGTGAGGACAGTATCTTCCGGAGAGTCTGTACGGGCGCGTGAGAACTCCGCAATTATCCTGGTCGGAGCCTTGCGCGGAACTGTACGGATGCGCAGAATGCGGAATAGATGGAATCCGTTCATTCTTCCATAACGGCAGAGCTGCAGTTCCTGATCGGCCGGAAGGACAAAGGATACACGGCCATCGGCAGCAAGATGCTTGACGGCAAACTCAAAGATATCTCGGTACGAAAGTCCGTCAGAGGTATGTCTGGCCGTGCTTTTCCTTTGGTCGGGAGCGGTCAGAGAATCTTCGAAATAAGGCGGATTGGAAAATATGAGATCGTATTCCGCAGCCGGCGTGAATCCGTCCAGGGAAGTATGATGCGCTGTAAGAGAGCAATCCCACGGAGATGCCTTGAAATTGGCTGCGGCTTCAGTTGCCGAAGGCTCGTCTATGTCAATGGCATCGATCCGGGCCGTACCGGAAGAGCGTTGAGCCGCCATGAGAGCGATGGTGCCCGTACCTGTTCCGATATCCAGCATCCTGCGGTCACCCGGCCTTACAGTCATTGCAGCACCGAGCAGCACGCCATCGGTATTGACCTTCATGGCGCTTCGCTCGTTTGTCACACTGAATTGCTTGAATCGGAATGTACTCATGGTCTACTCAGCGAAAAGGCCGTCCACCATATAGAATGACCTGTCGCACATCTTTGCGAGGTCTGGGTCATGCGTCACAATGACAATGGTCTGACCGTATTTGTCACGAAGACGGAAGAAAAGATTATGAAGTTCTTCCTTGGTCTTGCTGTCAAGGTTGCCGGATGGCTCGTCGGCGAAAAGGACTGCCGGCTTATTGATCAGGGCTCTCGCAATTGCCACACGCTGCTGTTCTCCCCCGGAAAGCTCCGACGGCTTATGTGTCAGACGCTCGCCCAAACCGAGATCGTTAAGGAGTTCCACGGCCTGCTCCTCAGCCTCCTTTCTTGAGCGGCCTGCGATAAAGGCAGGGATAAGAACATTTTCCAAGGCAGTGAATTCCGGAAGCAGATGATGGAACTGGAATACGAAGCCGAGCCTGCGGTTTCTGAACTCCGCGAGTCTGTCTCCCTTCAGTCTGAGGACATCCACACCGTCGATCATCAACGAACCGCAATCCGGAGTCGACAATGTACCGATGATCTGAAGGAATGTGGATTTTCCGGCGCCTGAAGCTCCCATGATGGAAACCACCTCCGCCTCGGACACATTGAAATCAACCCCCTTCAACACTTTAAGGGTACCAAACGACTTTTCTATTCCTTTTGCCTGTATCATATAAGCTCGATCTTTTGCTCAAAGGTATACAAAAAAAAGCAACTATCAATTGATAGTTGCCTTTCTTGTCGGGGTACTGTGACTCGAACACAGGACCCTCTGGTCCCAAACCAGATGCGCTAACCAACTGCGCCACACCCCGATTATTTGGTTTCCCTCATTTGGGACTGCAAATATACAGGGAAAATTTAAAAGTGCAAAACTTTTTGTAAAAATTTTGCGCTTTTTTTACATTTTACCCCATCAGCGCCACTTAAAGCAACGAAAAATGCCCTGAAGCCTTGCGGTTTCAGGGCATAGATTTTCAGATATCCGACTATTAGAGATTTGGATTGATAGTCTTCCACTCCTCTACTGGCGGGATGATGCCGAGAGAGATGATCTCGTCACGCATAACCTGGAGGTGTGCGTAAGATGCATCGAGAGCTGCAAGCTCCTCTGCTGTTCCCTCTACCTCACCGAAGTGAACGCCTGTAGCGTCGAGTACTGTAGGCATAGCCATGAGAACGTTCTTGTACTTCTCGTTGTTTACATAGCAACCTGCAGGCCAGTTGAACTCAGCGCCACCCATAGCAGCCTGGATCATGAGAACTGACTGGTAAGAAGGGCTCTGGAATGAAGAACGGCCACGAAGCTTGATGATGTTTGAACCACCCTGGATAGTAGCGTGCTTGATCTCAGCCCACTTGTCCTCAGGAATATTGTACTCAGCGAGCGGCTTGCCATCAACAGTGATCTTAGAAGCGAACACAGCCATAGCCTCACCGTGACCACCGTAAGTACGTGCGTTCTCCACCTTGTACTGTGGAACGCCAAGCTCCTTAGCGATTGCTGACTGAAGACGAGTTGAGTCGAGAGCAGCGAGTGAAGTAAGCTGGTTTGGCTTAAGACCTGAACGGATAAGAGCTGTAAGAGCTGTTACGTCAGCAGGGTTGAAGATAACAACCACGTGGTTTACATCCGGGCAATACTTCTTGATGTTGTCACCGAACTCAGCGGCGATCTGGCAGTTACCCTTGAGGAGATCCTCACGAGTCATACCCTCCTTACGAGGAGCTCCACCTGATGAAATGATGTACTTAGCACCTGTGAAAGCCTCTTCAGGATCAGTTGTCCAAGTGATGTTGGCACCCTCGAATGCACAGTGGTACAATTCCTCTGCAACACCGTTCACGCCTGGACCATAGATGTCATAAAGGCAGATGTTAGGAGTAAGACCGAGCATAAGAGCTGTCTGAGCCATGTTTGATCCGATAGCGCCACCGGCACCTACGATCACGAGTTTGTCGTTAGTCAAAAATTCCATAATAGATCTATAATGTTAGTATTTGATTTCAAAATCATGCAAATATAATAATTTATACGACATAATAGACAATCATGGCTTTGCAAAAATTTAATTTTCACAATATCAAAACATTTGCTATCTTTGCACCTGAATTTTAATGAGATAAGACAAGTGGAACCTCCCAGTCCTATACTAGAAACCAAGAAAATCTCTGCGGATCAGATGTCTGACGATCCGTTGTCCCGCAATATATACATGATAATGGGTGAAACTTCCGACACAGGTCAGGAAGGTTTTTTCGTGTGTGCATGGTCCGCTCACACAGGTTTGTCGTATGTAGGCGCCCCGAATCCGACAGTTTCGTAAAGGTCCACAGTTGAAGAAAAAGAGAATACAATAATATATGGCACTTTATTTAAGAAAGAAATTAGACAACAAGGCAGAAATCGCAGTATGGCAGGTCACGGAGACCGAAGAAGAGCTGATGAGCATCACCTCTGTACCGACTGATGAGCTTGAGGAGATCTCATTGTTCAGAAACGAGAGCCACAGAAGACAGAAGTTGGCCGTACGCGCACTTATCAACGAGGTATTCGAGGAGAAGATGTACCTCAACCACCACGATAACGGCAAGCCGTACCTCGAGAACTGCGCAACAAACATCAGCATCACACATACCGACAAGTATGTTGCCATCATCATCCATGACGATGAGGAGGTAGGTATCGACGTGGAGTCTCTCGACAGGGACTTTGCGGCGGTCGAGAAGAAGGCACTTTCAGAGGACGAAATCGACGACCTCAATGACGAGAAGAAGAACGAGCAGCTCGCAATCTACTGGTGTGCAAAGGAGGCGATCTTCAAGAGAATGTCTCAGAACAGAGTGGTTTTTGCAGAGCAGATCGAGGTGGAGAAATTCAACGTGAGAAAGGAGGGAGAGCTTGAAGCTACATTCATCCACAAGGACGAGCACGAAGAGGATTTCGAGCTTGAATACATGATGTTCGACCACCATGTTCTCGTATGGCTTGTAGGATAGCCCAGGAAACACAAATGTTAACCAATTTGTAGTTTTTCCAAATTACATACTCATACAAACGCCTGTTAGCCAACAAGTTAACAGGCGTTTGTCGTGATTGTTGATAACTTTTACCTTATATATGTTATGCGTTCTTGAAGATATGAATTATATTTGTCAACCCAATAGAAATACTAACCTCAGATCACGGTTTTCGAGAGGATCGTGAACGCAAAAAAACTCATCCCATTATGGTAAAGTACGTAGTAAAACGCGACGGTAGAGTCGTTATTTTTGACAAGAGAAAGATTGTTGACGCTGTCCTCAAGGCCATGGACGTGACCGACGAAGGAGAGGATATCGTCCTTGCAGCGGAAATCGCATACGCGATCTCAAAGCTTGACGCAGAAAATATGAGCGTCGAGGACATCCAGGATCATGTGGAGTACGAACTCATGAACAGTCCTCGCAAGGAAGTCGCAAAGAAATACATCGCGTACCGTAACCAGCGTAACCTCGCCCGTAAGGCGAAGTCACGTGAGATTTTCCAGGAGATCATCGACGCACAGGCGACAGAGATCACCCGTGAAAACGCGAACATGAATGCCGACACACCAGCCGGCATGATGATGAAGTTTGCCTCTGAGTCAACCAAGTCGTACGTGGACGAGTGCCTTCTCGCCGAGGACGTGAAAGAGGCTGTGAAGAACAACTACATCCACATCCACGACAAGGACTACTACCCTACCAAGAGCCTTACATGTATCCAGCATCCTCTCGACAAGATTCTGGAAGACGGTTTCTTTGCAGGACATGGTGAATCACGCCCGGCAAAGAGAATCGAGACTGCTAGTATTCTCGGATGTATTTCTATGGAGACCGTACAGAACGAAATGCACGGAGGTCAGGCCATCCCTGCGTTCGACTTCTACATGGCGCCGTTCGTAAGACGTTCTTTCCAGGAGGAGCTCGACAAGATCGGAGAGATCAACGGAGAGGACTACTCAAGACTCTACAACACTCCTATCGACGACTACCTCAGACGTGACCTCGTAGGCATCCAGGGTGACGACAGAGTGATCCAGCACGCCATCAACATGACTGTAAGCCGCGTTCACCAGTCAATGGAGGCATTTGTACACAACATGAACTCGATCCACTCACGTGGCGGTAACCAGGTTGTGTTCAGCTCGATCAACTACGGTACAGACACATCAGCAGAGGGTCGTTGCGTAATCCGCGAAATCCTCAACACAACATACGAAGGCGTAGGTAACGGTTCTACAGCCATCTTCCCTATCCAGATCTGGAAGAAGAAGAGAGGCGTAAGCTACCTCCCTGAGGACCGCAACTATGACCTCTATAAATTCGCATGCAAGGTATCGGCACGCCGCTTCTTCCCTAACTTCGTGAACCTTGACGCACCGTTCAACCACCACGAGCTCTGGAGAGCTGACGATCCTAAGAGATATCAGTATGAGGTTGCGACAATGGGTTGCCGTACACGTGTATTCGAGAACCGTTTCGGACCTAAGACATCTATCGGCCGAGGCAACCTCTCATTCACTACAATCAATATCGTGAAGCTTGCGATCGAGTGCATGAACATTCCTAACCAGGAAGACAGAATCCACGAGTTCTTCAACAGGCTCGCATGGGCTCTCGACATCGCAGCAAAACAGCTCAATGACCGTTTCAACTTCCAGAAGACAGCTCTCAAGAAGCAGTTCCCTCTCCTCATGGGCGCTCTCTGGCTTGACAGCGAGAAACTCGGAGAGAACGACAGCATCGAGCCGGTAATCAACCACGGTACACTCGGTATCGGATTCATCGGTCTTGCCGAGGCACTTATCGCACTCTGCGGCAAACACCATGGAGAGTCAGCCGAGGCTCAGGAACTCGGTCTCCGTATCGTTACCTTCATGAAGGACAAGGTGGGCGAATACTGCGAGAAATTCAGACACAACTTCAGCGTACTTGCAACTCCGGCAGAGGGTCTTGCAGGCCGTTTCACAAGAGGAGACAGAAAGAAGTTCGGAGTTATCCCTGGCATCACTGACAAGGACTACTATACAAACTCCAACCATGTGCCTGTATATTATAAATGTACTCCTAAGCACAAGGCTGAGATCGAGGCTCCTTACCATGCACTCACCGGTGGTGGACACATCTTCTACGTGGAGATCGACGGAGATGCAACCCACAACCCAGAGGCTATCATGACAATCGTTGACCTCATGGACAAGTACAACATCGGATACTGCTCAGTGAACCACAACCGCAACCGCTGCATGGACTGCGGATATGAGAACGCTGACGCGAACCTTGAGAAATGTCCGCACTGCAAGGGAACAAAGATCGACAAACTTCAGCGTATCACAGGATACCTCGTCGGTACAACAGGACGTTGGAACAGTGCAAAACTTGCCGAACTTAAAGACAGAGTTGTACACAAATAACAAATAGACACAACAGAAGAGACCGACTAAAAAGTGAGTTTTAGTCGGTTTTCTCTATTTATAGGTTGCGGTGCCGCGGTAGTAGGGATAAGTTTGGCTTGGTTCCGTCGGAACAAGTTCCGACTCCATCCCTCCCAACGCTACGCGTCGGGCCCCTCCCGCTTACGTGGTCGCGGGTG
>JBGVEY010000053.1:0-79959 GCA_045120635.1 Candidatus Cryptobacteroides sp. | reverse complement strand
TGTAAAGATGGCCGTTCGTTCATTATTGAGATGCAGAGGGGTTACCAAAAGAATTTCCGTAAAAGGGCTCTGTATTACACGACGTATCCGATCAACGAGCAGGGGCGTCATGCGCACGATCTGTTTCTGAAGCGGAAGGCGCAAGCAGAAGCAGAGGGAATGCAATCCGATCTTAAGTTTGAGTGGGACTATGATTTGAAGCCTGTTACGGTCGTTGCTGTTCTGAATTTCCAATTCAACCATGATGAAGGCTGGCCTAGGGAAAGGTATCACTCGTCCTATCGCCTTCGAGAGGATAGTTGCCATGATGTGATGACAGATGCGTTGAGGTTTGTTTTCCTTGAACTCGGACGTTTCAAGAAACGAATCTGGGAGCTTCATACGGTGTTTGACAAGTGGATGTACTTGCTCAAGCACATGCATGAGCTGGTGTCAATCCCTAAGGAGTTCAACGACCCGTTGTTCACTCGCTTGTTTATGTTAGCGGAAATACATAAATTTACCCCCGAAGAATACGAACTGTACCAAAAATCAATAGAGAATATGAGCGAGTTGGATAATGTGATTGCTTCGACTGCGGAGGTTGCTGAGAAGCGCGGACGCGAATTGGGACGAGCAGAAACTGTTAAGAAGATGTTAGCGGCAGGAATTTCTGTGGAGATTATTGCAGATGCTTTGGGGATGTCTGTTGAGGAGATCGGAAGCCTATAGTTCTGCCTTTCCGCAGGACGGATAGATAACGTAAGCCGCCATTACCGGGGTATGCCTGGTAGTGGCGGCTGATTGTAATATATGACCGCCATTCAAATCAGGTTTTTGTCGCATATTAATGCCGGTATAATAGTTAATTTCTTTAACTCCAATCTGTATGGCAACAACATTCTTTTTGCGAACAAAAAGGAAGAATGGATATGCGCCCGTTTGTATAAGGGTCCAATCTTTTGTCTTAAAGATCAATATTCGTCAGTCGACGAACCTGATTGTGTCTATTCCGAAATGGAATCTTTCGCGTTCAAGTCGCAACTTCAGAAACTTCCTGTATTCTCCGGAGGGACATGTGCTTTTTGAGAAGCTGGAGGAGATTCGTCTGACTATCGACAAGAAGGTCAAGGGCGGTGTGAGGGTGACAGCTGAGCAGGTGAGGCAGATTGTCCATGATGTGGTGTATCGAGAGCAGATGAGCGAGCTGCCGTCGATGACTCTGAGCGCTTATCTGGCGCAGTATCAGGAGCAGGCGGAGCAGGGGATAAGGAGGACGCAGAAGGGAACGAGCTTTTCTCCTGGTACGCTGAAGTCGATACGCCTGACACGAAGGCAGTTCGAGATGTTTCAGGCGAAGTAGGGCAGGACCTATGATTTCAACGACATTGACTATGGCTTCAGAACGATGTTCCTCAGCTATCTCTACGGCGACAAGAAGTATAATGTCAATACGGCAGCGAAGTGCATCAATACGCTGGTGACGATTCTCGGAGCGGCGGAGGCGGAGGGGTATCACAGCAATGTGAAATGTCTGAGCAGGCAGTTTCGTGCGAAGAGGATGGAGGTGGATAATGTGTATCTGACGAAGGAGGAGTTACGGGCGATGATGGAGGCTGATATTTCTCATCTGTCAAAGCAGCATGAGCTTGCACGTGATATATTCATGGTGGGGGTGTATACGGCGCAACGTGTGTCGGATTATAACAATATCGCGCGGGAGAATATTGTGGCGGAGTCCGACGGGAATATCGTTATCCGCGTGCGCCAGAAGAAGACAGGCACGTGTGTGACGATTCCGGTGAAGGAGGAGTTGAGGAGGATTCTTGTCAAGTATGACTATCGATTGCCTCATGTGACGGAGCAGTCTATCAATCTGTGTATCAAGGAGGTGGCGAAGGCTGCGGGAGTGGATTCGCCTGTGACTGTGGAGACGACTTCGGGTGGGGTAGTGTCGTTTCAGACGCGGCCGAAGTATGAGCTGGTGCATACGCATACTGCCCGACGTACCGGTGCCACGCTGATGTATCTTGCCGGAAGGGATGTGTTCAATATCTGTTCGGTGACGGGCCACAGCAGTATCGCCATGCTGAAGAAGTACATCAAGGCCAGCGAGCTGGAGTGTGCGAATATGATCCGCAGTGACGCTGCCTTTGCGGTGTGCTAGGGGGAGTGGATGAATAATTTTATGTGAAAGTGATAATAAATAGTTGTTATGGTTTAAAATGCAACTTTATGGTTGCAAAATAAGAATAATGATCTATATTTGCAATTGTAAATATAATGTGCGTTAGATTATGGCAGAGAGAGAGGATGTCCAAAGCTTTTTGGAGCAGTTTCATGCAAAGATGAAGATTTTCGGTATTATATATCGAGATGACAGAGGGAAGAACATAAAGACTTTGGAAGAGTTGGAGATAGTCCCTTCGTATAGGAAGATAGTTATTGAGAGCCTATCAGTTGATGATTATGTTGAGGGTCCGGTAATTGATACACTCAATAAATTGGGAGAATTGTGGGTCTTTGGAAAAGATGTCAAGAATAGGGAGGTATATATAAAGATTATGATCAGCGAGCGTGTACCGCAGACGATATGTATTTCCTTTCATCTTGCAGAACAACCCCTGAAATACCCATTCAAATAAAGTTTAGAGGTTATGAAGAGTCCGTTTACTGGTAATGAGATGAAGCGTGTATGCGAGAAGCGTACATGGAAATTCAGAGGCGAGGAGTATGAGTATATTCATACTGCTTGGCTGTGCGAGGATAGTGGAGAACTATTCACTACTGATGAGATGGATGATGTGGGATATGCGCAAGTGACAAATCAATACAGAGTAAGATATGGCATTCCTTTTACAGATGAGGTAGTCGCAGTGCGTGAGAAGTATGGAGTCTCTGCTGCAAAGATGTCGCAGATTCTCGGTATTGGTATCAATCAGTGGCGACATTATGAGAGTGGTGAAGTACCAAGTGTGTCAAATGGTAGGATGATCCGGTCAATTATGAACCCAGAGACCTTTTTGGATTATGTACATAGCTCAAAGAATTTGTTAGGGGAGAATGAATACCGTAAGTTGGTAAAGAAGATTGAAGATATTGCCAATCTCAGCAAGGTGGACGAGTGGAGTCGGTATTCACACTCCAGAATATTTCCATGTGAGAGAAGTCAAGAAAATGGCTATGGAAGGCAGTCGTTGGATCATCTTAAAAATATTCTGCTGTATCTGATTGGAAACTGCAAGGATGTGTTCTATACCAAGATGAATAAACTGCTGTTTTATGCTGATTTTGCAGCATATCGCAAAAGTGGCATGTCTATCACCGGACTTACATATAGGGCAATGGAATATGGTCCCGTTCCTGTACATTGGGACAGAATATACAGTCAGTTTGATGAGATTATACAGGTGCCAAGAATCATTGGTGAAAAGGAGGGTACCGAATTGCAGTCCATCTTTATGCCGGACAAAAATCAATTGACAAGTTTTGAGATAGAAATTCTAGACGAGATCTGCAGCCGTTTTGGGACGATGCCATCATCAGAGATTTCCCGTATTAGTCACGATGAAGATGCCTGGATAGAATGTCGTATGACACAAGAATCGATCCCGTTTGAGTTCGCTTTTGCTTTGAAGGCTGTTTAGTTTCTGTGCACAGGCATATGTTAAGGGTAATATCTTTCTGGTGAATCCGCAAGCTACTGCGCGATGAAGCGGTAGAGGATTTCGCCGGTCTGGTTCGGCGGGGCGGTCTGGGAGGCGGAGAAGCGGGAGAGGCGGGCTGCGCGGATGGCGAAGCTGCGGAGGCATTCGTCGCTGGATGAGACGGCATCGAGGACTTTTGCGCCTACGACCATGCCCGCGTTGTTGACTGTGATGATCACAGTGACGTCACCGCTTCCGTAGCATCTGTATGCCGGAATCTTGAGATGACTGGCCTTGCGCCCGTCGAGGGTATATGAGAGTACGGACGGACCGCTGTACTCTTTCTTTTTTGTGTCATCTGCCTTCTGCTGAGTCGGAAGCTCAACGGTTTCTTCGCGTGCGTCTTCCTGGATGGCTTGACCGTCCCTGAGGTCTTTTGCGAGCCTTTCGGCGTCTTTGTAGAGCTGATCGGCGTCGGTGTTTCTGTCGTCCTTGAGCTGACTGCCGGCGTCTACAGCGATGTTTCTAAGGGGTTCTGACGAGTTTCTGGCTGCTGCGATGAGATCGTCCAATCTCTTGCTGATATCCTCCTTGAAAGCCTCTTCTTTTGCCCTCTTTTCGATCTCCTCCTGCTTGGAGAAGTCCAGGACAAAGGTTTCTTCACGTTTGAGTGCGGAGTCTATCTGATAGGCAAGCAATACAATAATTACCACCATATGGAATATGATGGTAATGTATAGGCCTGCGCGGTCTTCGTTATTTTTGAAGAGATTTTTCAATAGTAGCTGAGATCACGTCTATGGCAACCTTGTTGTGGCCGCCCTGTGGGATGATGATGTCTGCGTATCTCTTGCTCGGTTCGATGAACTGGAGATACATTGGTTTTACAGTATTGGTATAGCGCTCGATGACCCAATCCACGGTCTTGCCTCGTTCTGCGATGTCTCGCGAGATTACTCGCATGAGTCTGTCATCGTCGTCTGCGTCCACGAAGAGCTTGATGTCCATGTGCTCGAGGACCTTCTTGCATGTGAAGATGAGGATACCCTCGACGATGATGACGTCTGCAGGTTTCACTGTCACAGTCTCGTCCTTCGATCTGCCGCATGTCAGGTATGAGTATACCGGCATTTCGATGGTCTTGCCTTCCTTGAGGGCCTTGAGGTGGTCGCAGAGGAGGTCCCAGTCGATTGAATCAGGATGGTCGAAGTTGTGGTCGCGCTTCTCCTGTTCTGTGCAGTGACTGAGGTCGTGGTAGTATGAATCCTGTGGGATGACCACCACGTTTTCCTTAAGCTGGTCAGTGATGGCCCTTACCACAGTAGATTTTCCTGAACCGGATCCTCCGGCTATTCCGATAATCATCATAATAACTATTATTATAAAATTTCAATAAATCTTCCCAGTACAAGGCGCAACTTTCATGAGTCCAACGTAGTAATGGGAGATTTATTAAATTTTAATACTCTGCGTTCTTTGGTGTACGAGGGAACGGAATCACGTCACGGATGTTGCTCATACCTGTAACGAAGAGAAGAAGTCTCTCGAAACCGAGGCCGAATCCGCTGTGTGGAGCTGAACCGTAGCGACGTGTGTCGAGGTACCACTCGAGACCCTTGCGGCTCATGCCTGTCTCCTCGATACGAGCCTCAAGCTTTGCAAGTGATGATTCACGCTCAGAACCTCCGATGATCTCACCGATCTTAGGGAAGAGTACGTCCATAGCGCGTACAGTCTTTCCGTCCTCGTTCTGCTTCATGTAGAATGCCTTGATATCCTTAGGGTAGTCTGTGAGGATTACAGGCTTCTGGAAGTGCTTCTCTACGAGATATCTCTCGTGCTCGCTCTGGAGGTCTGTACCCCAGCTTACAGGGTACTCCCACTCTACGCCTGCTGCCTCGAGGATCTTGATACCCTCTGTGTATGTGAGGCGTACGAACTCTGTAGAGAGAACGCTTTCAAGACGTGCGATGAGCTCGTTGTCATATCTGTCGTTAAGGAACTGGATGTCCTCACGGCAGTTGTCGAGAGCGTACTGTACAAGGTATTTGATGAATTCCTCAGCGAGGTCCATGTTGTCCTTGATGTCGTAGAATGCCATCTCAGGCTCGATCATCCAGAACTCTGCAAGGTGACGTGGAGTGTTTGAGTTCTCAGCACGGAATGTAGGTCCGAATGTGTAGATCTCACCGAGTGCCATCGCGCCGAGCTCACCCTCGAGCTGACCGCTCACTGTAAGGCTTGTCTCCTTGCCGAAGAAGTCCTTGGAGTAGTCTACGCCTCCCTTCTTGTCCTTAGGAAGGTTCTCCATGTCGAGAGTAGTCACACGGAACATCTGGCCTGCACCCTCGCAGTCTGAAGCTGTGATGAGTGGAGTGTGCATGTATACGAAGCCCTTGTCGTGGAAGAACTTATGGATAGCGTATGCCATCTGGTTACGCACGCGGTAGATTGCACCGAATGTGTTTGTTCTTGGACGAAGGTGTGCAACAGTTCTCAGGAACTCGAATGAAGTGTCCTTCTTCTGGAGAGGGTAGCGCATTGGGTCGCACTCACCGTAGATCTCGATCTCTGTAGCCTGGATCTCAGTTGCCTGTCCGCCGCCCATTGACTCTACGAGGTTACCCCATACGGCGATACATGCGCCTGTGGTTACCTTTGCGAGAACGCTCTCGTTCTCAGGAGTCTTGTCTACTACGATCTGTATATTATTGATTGTTGAACCGTCGTTAAGAGCGATGAACGCTACATTCTTGTTTCCTCTCTTGGTTCTAACCCATCCTTTAGCAAGGACTGCCTTGCCTGGCTCGCTCACAAGCAGGTCTTTTACTTTGGTTCTGATAACTGTTTCCATATATAGTTTTTCGTTAATTTTCACAATCCACAAAGATAAAGAATTTTACACAAACTTCGCAGTGGTGCATAATAAAAAAGCAGTCCTCGAAAGGACTGCTCTCTTAAAATATTCGGAATGGGTTACTCACCCTTTCTAGCAGTGTACATAATCTTAAGCGCAGAGCACTTACGGAGCTCCTGCTTAACGTCTGTTACGATACCCATGCGGGTGCTTTCGTCAGCCTTGATGGCAACGGTCATGAATGATCTGTCGGCCTCAGACATCGCGTCACGCTCTGCAGCGATGAAGTCACGAATTTCGGCTGTAGTCTTGAATGAGTCGTTGAGCTGGATACGTGAATCGTTACCGTACTGAGCCTGGAGGCTTCTGATAGGTGTACCGATGTTGATGTATGAAGTCAAGTCCTTTCTTTCAAGCTTAGCCACCTCTGATGCTTCAGGAAGTGTAACCATTACCTTAGACTCTGTCTCACGCATTGTAGTTGTCACCATGAAGAAGAACAACAGCATGAATACGATGTCGGAGAGTGAGCCTGAAGGTGGCTGTGGAACAGTCCTTTTCTCTTTCTGTTTAAATCTTGACATAATGTGATTCTCCTATTGTTACTTCTTTGAGACATCCTTAGGCTCAGCCTCAGAGATGTTCTGAGGAACTGCCTTTCTTACAATTGTCTGCTGATCCTCGTCGAGCTTCAAGTACACGTTGCCGAAGTTTGCCATTGCGAACTCGTCGCGGAGTTCGTTAACAGCCTTTACGAGCTCGTTCTGTACTGCGATGTATGCCTGGTAGCTGGTACCACGGTCGTTCTGAAGAGAGATAACTCCCTTAGAAACCATACATGGACCGAAGCCTTCGATTTCGATCTCCTCCTTCTCAGGAAGGTTTGGATCGTTAGCAGGGTTTGACAAGAACTCTTTGATCTTATCCTTAAGGAGGCTGACGTGCATAGGCTCTGTACCAGCAAGAAGTCTGTCGGCAGAGTTGATCTTCACAACGATGATGTTGCGGCGATTAACCTTCTGGTCCTCTACTTTCTGATTAGGGTCAGGCATAGGAGGAAGTCGGCGCTGAAGACCCTTGTCCTGATCCATGGTGGTAGTCATCATGAAGAAGCAGAGCAAGAGGAACGCCATATCGGCCGTTGAACTTGAGTTGATTTCTGGTGTTTTCTTTGCCATGTCGTCAATTATTTACGGGTTGCACCGATAATCCATCCAGCTACAAGTGAGAGGATAGACGCTCCAAAGAGGAGGTAAGTAAGGTTGAGGATTGTGTCTGTCAGTTTGAGTGTGCCTTCTGACACTGGTTCGCCGAGGTAACCCACGGCTGGTGTTCCCGGTGCAAGTATGTATGCTCCTGCGATTACGGCTGCGATCACAACAAGACCCAGGAAAAGCCAAAGGAGGCTCTTAGGGTTGTTGATACCTCCGATAACTACGACGCCGAATACAACGGCGAGGATAGCTACGAGGGCATAGCCATAGGCGCAGTAGAGCATGTTGTCAACTGGAGCGTTACCGTTGCTCTCAAATCCTACAGCGAAGCCGTAGAAGCTGAAAACGACGCCCAGCACGAACAATGCAGCCAGAACCCATTTAATGATTTTTTCGTATTTCATTGTAGTGAAATGTCAATTATTTGTTTTCCTTATACTTAACCAAGATATCCATGAGAGAGATTGAAGCGTCCTCCATTTCGATAGTGAGGGACTCAACCTGTGAAAGGATATAGTTGTAGAAAATCTGAAGGATAACGGCAACGATCAAACCACCTACAGTAGTGATCAAAGCGACTTTCATACCACCTGCAACGACTGCTGGAGACATGTCACCTGCAACCATGATCGCGTCGAACGCCTGGATCATACCGATAACTGTACCCAAGAATCCGAGTGATGGAGCGATAGCGATGAAGAGAGAGATCCAAGAGAGGTTCTGCTCCATCTTGCTTGACTCAACGCCACCGTAAGAAACAACTGACTTCTCAACTTCCTCGAGAGTCTGACCGTCAGCGAGACGGAGGAGAGCCTGAGTGAAGATAGAAGCTACAGGACCACGAGTGTTGCGGCATACATCAGTAGCAGCAGCTACGCCCTCTGCGTTAAGAGCAGCCTCGATCTTCTTGAGAAGGCTCTTAGTGTTAGTCTTAGAGAGAGCAAGGTAAAGGATACGCTCGATACAAAGAGCGAGACCAAGGATAAGACAAGCGATAACGAGTGCCATGAAGCCAGCGCCACCCTCGATGAACTTAGTCTTAAGAGCCTGGTGCATAGGAACTTCCTCTGGAAGAACGTCATCAGCTACTGGAGCTGCAACCTCAGTTGCTGTTGGTTCAGCAGCAGGAGCCTCGTCCTGAGCAGCTGCATTCTGTGCAGAAATGGCCATTACGCCCATTACTGCCAAAAACATGAAAATTTTTTTCATAATTGTTTTTGTGTGTTTTGATTAATAAAGTTATTGATTTTGTATGTTCACTCAAAATTCGGTGCAATTTAGCAATTAAATTTCAATCGGCAATAATTATTTTGATATTTCTCCTCTTAAATTGTCGCATAATCCGGCCTTGACCTCTTCGTCCGATAAAGATAGTCCCATAAGGAAAAACAATTTTCCCAGTGCGCTTTCCGTCGTACTGTCGTATCCGTTGATGACTCCGAGCTCCTTCAGACACTTGCCAGTGGCGTACAGGTCCATGTTCACACTGCCTGCAAGACACTGAGTTACGTTCATCAGGATCTTTCCCATGCCGGCTGCTTCACGGACGATTTCAAGGAACCATTCCCTTGATGGAGCGTTGCCCGCACCGTAGGTTTCCATGATGACCGCGCGGCTTTCCTGGCCGCAGAGGATGCCCTTCGCAACCTGCTGGGTTATGCCCGGATGTATCTTGAGAATAGACACTCTTGTGTCGAGATTCTTGTGGAAAACCGGTTTTTTGCTCCAGTCTTCTGGTTTTCTGATGAGGGTTTCGTTGTATCTGATGCTGATTCCTGCCTCTGCGAGAGGTGGGCAGTTTTCAGATCTGAAGGCTCTGAAGTTGTCGGAATTGATCTTGGTGGTCCTGTTTCCTCGCATGAGGACGTTGTCGAAGCAGATGCAGACTTCCGGTACCATCGCATGGCCGTCTTCGTCTTTCGCCGCGGCGATTTCCACAGAAGAGATGAGGTTTTCCTTTCCGTCTGTTCGCGGCACTCCGATAGGAAGCTGGCTTCCGGTGAAGATGACGGGCTTGGTGAGTCCGTCGATCATGAAGCTGAGTGCGGAGGCGGAGTATGCCATGGTGTCTGTGCCGTGGAGGATGACGAATCCGTCGTATTCGTCATACCTTTCCTCTATGACGCTGGCAAGGGTGACCCAGTTCTGAGGATCGACGTCGGACGAGTCGATGATAGGGTCGAATGTGACCGAGTCGATCTTGTATGCAAACTTGCGTAGCTCAGGCACTTCTGCAAGTATCTGGCTGAAGTCGAACGGTCTCAGGGCCTGAATGGAAGGGTCTTCCTTCATGCCGATTGTTCCTCCGGTATATATAAGGAGGATGGATGATTTTTCCCTGTTCTGTATCATATTTCAAACAGTTTCTCTGCGTTTGCTGTGGTCTGTGCGGCGACTTCGGAAAGGTCTTTCCCGGTGAGTTCCGCCAGGCGTGAAGCGATGAACGGTATGTATGAGCTCTCGTTCCTCTTGCCTCTGTGCGGGGCGGGAGTGAGGTATGGGGAGTCGGTTTCGAGAAGTATTCTTTCGAGCGGAATTTCCTTGACGGTCTCTGCGATGGAAGCCTTCTTGAAGGTCAGGACGCCGCCGATTCCTATGTACCAGTCTCCGAGTCTTGCTATTTCCCTGTATGTCTCGATGCTGCCGCTGTATGCGTGGAACACTCCGCGCACATCAAGGCTGCGGCATTCCTTGAGGATGTCGATGATGACGGCCGATGCGTCTCTTGAGTGAATGATTACAGGGAGATTGCGCTCGTGGGCTGTCTTGAGCTGTCTTCTGAATGCTTCCTTCTGCTGCTCGAGGAAGTCCTTTGACCAGTAGCAGTCTATGCCGATTTCTCCGATAGCCACGATATTGCGGGTGTCGTAGTCCTGCATCTTTTCCATTTCGGCCTCCCATCCCGCGTCGATGGACGTAGGATGAAGTCCGAGGCATGGGAAGATCGTGCCCGGATGTCTGTCGGCGAGGGCGAACATGGCATCGCGTGACTGTGAATCTATGTCCGGGAGGATGATTCTGTCCACTCCGGCTTCTACAGACCTTGCTACCGCCGCATCTTCTTCAGATGCGAATGCCTCGTCGTACAGGTGTGAATGTGTGTCAATAAATCGCATATTCCGCAAATTTAAACATTTTTGTAATTAATGCTACATCTTTGGAGCAGATCGATGCTGATGAAGCCTTCGATTTCAAGCATGGCGGCGGCTTCTGCTGTCTGGCTGTATCCCAGACCGGTTTTTACGGAAAGGTCTTCTACGGTTATGCCGCGTTCGCGGCTGATTGCAAGCAGGATTGTGTGCAGTCTGTCTATGTATTCCGGAGTGTGGGTTTTGCCGAATACGCTGCGCAGCCTGTCTGGGAATGATTCCGGGTTCCGCTTGTTTTTCCCTTTCATTCCGAGGCTTTCCAGCAGGGCTTCCGGCGATGTGACGGGTTCGGCTATCTTCTCTCGTATCAATAGGTTACAGCCTTGCGAACGTAGGTCGTCTATGCGTCCGGGAAGGGCGTAGATGTCCCTGCTGTAGGAGAAGCCGAGGCGGCATGTTATCAGGCCTCCGCCTTTGATTTTGGATTCTATGAGTATGATGGAGCGACTCAGTCCGGCGATGATGCGGTTGCGCCTGAGGAAGTGGATGGCGAGGGGAGCAGTACCTGGAGGGTAGTCCGTGATGAGGGCGCAACCGGGTGTGGACGCCATTCTTTCGGCTGTCTCCCTGTTGCGGATAGGGTATATCGCGTCCGGTCCGGTCGCCATGACGCCGATGGTGGGCAGACCTTCTTCGAGGGCGGTGCGGTGAGCTTCTATGTCGACTCCGAGGGCGAGGCCGCTGATGATCGCCGGTCGGTGTCCTGTGCGTGCGAGGCTTTGGACGGTCTTTATACACCATTCCTTTCCGTAGGGCGTTATGTCACGGGTGCCGACGATTCCTATGCTTTCCTTTCTGGTCCAGAGTTCCACGGCCGGGGTTATACCTCTTATATATAGGCCGACCGGAGCATCTTCGCATTCCTTGAGAAGTCCGGGATACGAGTCTTCGGTGATTCCGCAGAATTGTATGCCTTGCCGTTCGAGACGGTAGAGTTCCTCCGCTGCAGAGTCGGCCGCAGCCTTGCAGATCTGTCCTTTGTATTTAAAGTACGGTCCGGTGATTGCCTCCAGGTCCCGGGGTGTGAGGCGGAAGACTTCGGTGGCGCTTCCCAAGTGCCCTATCAGAGCCTGTGCGATCCTGGGTTCGAACCCGAATATCCGGTTCAATGCGCAGAGGCATGCTTTTTCTTCAATGTTTTCCATGCCTCAAAGTAAAAATAAAACCAGCTTCCAAACCATAGTAGGAAGCTGGCTGTATGTGATCGGCGTAAGATTTTTTCTTTTTCTTATGCTTTTTTCTTTTTCTTATCCGATGATGAGGAGGGCATCGCCGTATGGACCGAACTTGTAGTCCATCTCGAGGGCTGTCTTGTATGCCTTTATCACGTTCTCATAACCTCCGAACGCGGCTACTGACATAAGCATTGTCGAGCCTGGGCGGTGGAAGTTCGATACGATTGCAGTCGGAACCGAGAACTTGTGAGGAGGGAAGATGAACTTGTTTGTCCATCCGTCGTATGGGTTCACTTCGTCGTTGGTAGTGACATATGTCTCAAGACCTCTGATGGTGGTGATTCCCACTGCGAGTACCTGGTTGCCTCTTCTCTTGGTGTTGTTGATGATCTCGGCTGTCTCAGGAGAGATGATGAGTCTCTCTGAGTCCATCTTGTGCTTCGAGAGGTCCTCGACGTCAACTTCTCTGAAGTGTCCGATACCCATGTGGAGGGTGATGAACGCCTTGTTGATGTCCTTGAGGATCATTCTGTTGAAGAGCTCGCGGCTGAAGTGGAGGCCGGCTGCAGGAGCTGATACTGCACCTTCGTTCTTTGCGAAGATGGTCTGGAAGTTCTCAGCGTCCTCTGGAGTTACAGTCTTCTTTACCCAATCCGGAACAGGAGTCTGTCCATGGCTGAACAATGTCTCCTTGAACTCCTCATAGCTTCCGTCGTAGAGGAAACGGAGTGTTCTACCTCTTGAAGTGGTGTTGTCGATTACTTCCGCTACAAGGCTTTCGTCGTCACCGAAATACAGCTTGTTGCCGATACGGATTTTTCTTGCAGGATCTACGATGACGTCCCAGAGTCTCTGCTCGCGGTTGAGCTCTCTGAGGAGGAATACCTCGATGTCCGCTCCTGTCTTTTCCTTGTTGCCGTAGAGACGTGCAGGGAATACTTTTGTATCGTTGAAGACAAAGGTGTCACCCTTGCCGAAGTACTCGATGATGTCCTTGAAGATCTTGTGCTCGATCTCTCCGGTTGTCTTGTTCAGGACCATGAGCTTGCACTCGTCACGCCATCTTGGCGGCTCCTGAGCGATCCTGTCTGCCGGAAGAGCGAATTGGAATTGTGAAAGTTTCATATAATGTAAAATGTGTTAACACTGCAAATCATTATGTTATACGAGATTTTCAGAATTTTGTTTCACACTTGGCAAATATTTTTCAGAAAGTCCCAGAGAACGGAAAACTTCGACGATTGTAGGGTAGGTCTGCTGCAGGAATTCCTTGAGTTCGGTCTTCTGTACCCACCTTACTTCTGTGATGCCTTCTTCTGTCTGCGGTACGAATTCACAGTCACATCCGCAGGTCATGTTGTACCACCATGTGTGCTTGAGGTGCCACTGGTCGTTTCTGAAGTATGTGTGGTCTGTCACGCGTATGAACTTTCCAAGAATCAGGCCTTTAAGTCCGGTCTCTTCCTCCACTTCCCTCAATGCTGTCTCTTCAATAGGCTCGCCGGGTTCCTGATGGCCTTTCGGGAGATCCCAGAGTCCGCTTCTACGGATGAGCAGGAATTCACCCTTGCTGTTGGTCACAAGACCACCTCCTGCGTTTACTTCCAAATATTTGTGCATTTTGAACTTTATTTTATTAACTTTGCGTGTTAGGCGTTTGCGGCATGAAATTAATGCGCTGCAAATATAGTCAGAAACACTTAAACTTTACAATATATGGAATCAGTAGAGAAAGCAGTTGCCAAGTCTCTGATGGAGATCAAGGCGGTTATGTTGAGACCAGAGAACCCTTTTACATGGGCTTCAGGCTGGAAATCACCGATTTATTGCGACAATAGAAAAATCCTTTCATATCCTACAATCCGCGAGAACGTATGCACATGGATGGCTGACATCATCAGAAAGCAGTATCCTGACGTAGAGGTTATCGCAGGTGTTGCAACAGGCGCTATCGCTCACGGTTATCTCGTAGCACATATCCTCGGACTTCCGTTCTGCTACGTAAGACCGAAACCGAAGGATCACGGCACAGGATCGCAGATCGAGGGTATTCTCGAGACTGGAGCAAAGGTTGTGATCGTCGAGGACCTTATCTCGACAGGTATGAGCAGCCTTGCGGCGAAGAACGCTCTCGTTACAGCGGGCGCCGACGTTAAGGGTATGGTTGCAATCTTCTCATACAACTTCAACAAGGCACGCAAGGCGTTCGAGGATGACAATGTGGAGCTCACAACACTTTCAAACTACGATGCTCTCGTAGAGGCTGCATGTGAGATCGGATACATCAAGGAGTCTGACGTTGAGGTGCTCAAGGAGTGGAGAGTTTCACCTTCGACATGGGGACAGACTGAGTAGAAGATGGCAGTAGAGATCAAAAGCAAGAGAGGTATTGTCTCGAAGGCTCCTTATGAGCTCTATATGACATTCGTGGATATGCGTAATTTCGTGCAGTTCCTTCCGGAAGAGAAGAAGGAGGGTGTGACTGCGGATTTTGATTCGATCCACGCTGAGGTCCAGGGTTTCAATATCGGTGTGAAGGTAACTTCGCGTACTCCTTATTCGAAGATCGAATATGCGGACGACGGTGCTCCTTTCCACTTTACTCTGAAACTTTTCTTCGATGCGGCTACGGATCCGTACAAGACGGATTTCCATATCGAGTTGAATGCTGACCTCAATTTCATGATGAAGATGGTCCTCGGATCAAAGCTTCAGGAGGGACTCGACAAGGTGGTGGACGCCTTGGTGGATATGTCGGAAGGACGTATGCCGGAGGGATTCGATCCGTCATCGATGAAGGTATAGCATATGCTATGAACGAAACATTCAGAAAATATCTTGAAGAAGCGATAGGCGCTGAAAACGCCCTTGTCGCTTTTTCTGCGTTTGAAAGGCCGGCCTCTGTATCGGTCAGGCTGAACCCGTTCAAGAAGGGTGCGGCCCATGAAGGTGTTCCGGTGGCATGGAGCGGACATGGAATCATGCTGCAGGAGAGACCTTCTTTTACCCTTGATCCGCTGTTCCATGCAGGAGCGTATTATGTGCAGGATTCATCGTCCATGTTTGTGGGTCATGTGTTCCGACAGATTCTCGCTTCGGTGGAAAGACCGTCGACCCGACCGTTGAGGGTGCTTGACCTTTGTGCGGCCCCCGGCGGCAAGACGACAGACCTTGCCGCGTCGTTGCGTGAGGCTTGCGGGGATGATTTCATCCTTGTGGCCAACGAGGTCATGAAGGCGAGGGTGGGTATTCTTGCGGACAATGTGGCGTTGTGGGGCGACCCGAATGTCGTGGTGACCTCGGATGATCCTCGTGCATTTGCTCCGCTCGCAGGATATTTCGATATCATATTGGCGGATGTGCCTTGCTCGGGCGAGGGTATGTTCAGAAAGGACGAACAGGCGATCGAGCAGTGGTCTGCGGACAATGTGGCGTTGTGCGAGGCGCGTCAGAGGAGAATCATCGCAGATGTGTGGCCGTCGTTGAATACCGGAGGAGTGCTTGTCTATTCGACATGTACATTCAACAGATATGAGAATGACGGCAATGTGAAGTGGATCGCGGAGAATCTCGGTGCGGATATTCTTCCGAATGACTATGAGGCCGAGGGTGTCATCAGGACAGAGTGCGGCTACAGTCTCGTTCCCGGTTTTGTGGAAGGTGAGGGACAGTATTGCGCATCTCTGAAGAAGACTTCCGATGTGGAGTTCGTGGGCGGCAAGTCTCCGAAGGGAGGTGACAGACCTGCGAAGGGCGCTGCGCTTCCGGACGGACTCGACGGATATTTCAGCAGGCCTATGACTTTTGCTCTGAAGGGTGAGACGGTGACGGCCGTGCCTAAGCATATTGCCGGTGATGCGGCTATGCTGCGACAGTTCCTGCATGTGATTTCGGCGGGATGTGCCGTGGGAACATTGAAGGGAAAGATCCTGGTTCCGGATGCGGATATGGCCCTTTCTGTGATGCTTGCAGAGGATGCGTTTCCTCGTTGCGAGGTGGACAGGATGACAGCGCTGCAGTATCTCCACAGGGATGCTATCGCTATTCCTGATGCGCCGAAGGGATATGTCCTGATCTGCCATGAGGGTCTTCCTCTGGGCTTTGTCAAGAATCTTGGAAACAGATGCAACAGCCTGCACCCGCAGAGCCGTCGTATCAGAATGAATATAGTATAACAGATGAAAAGAATATTTACAGTTGCTGTCTGCCTTCTGGCATATGTTTCACTTTCTGCGCAGGCTGACAAGTATGAGCAGAGATATAATCTCCTTGTGTCCAAGCTCGGATATGCCGGAGTGGGTGTGGAAACTTTGCTGGATTCATGGGCAAAGGCGGATTCTACCAGCCAGAAACTCCTTGAGGCGAGGTTCAATTATTATTTTGTGAAGGCGCAGAGTACAAATGTGGTAAAGAAGTCTTCAAAGAAGTATCTCGGAATGGATCCAGTTTTGACTCTTAAGGATTCGACAGGCACGGATGTCTATTATTATCAGGAGGTTGCATACGATGATGAGCTGTTCGGAAAGGCTTTGAAGGCGGTCGACAGATCCATCAGCCTTTATCCTGATGTGCTGGATTACCGTTTCATGAAGGCCAATGCATATATCTCGTACGAGAAGGAGAGCCCGGACATGGCTTTGCAGTATCTTCTTGACCTCGTGGATCAGAATAAGTCATACAGCGGGTCTTGGAAATATGCCGGGGAGAAGGCTGGGCCGGAGTTTTTCGAGGAGGCTGTTCAGGAGTATTGCTACAGTTTCTATCAGATCGGCAGCGAGCAGTCAAGAGAGGCTTTCTATACTCTGTCGCAGAAGATGAACTCCTTGTATCCGGAGAATCTGTCCTTCATCAATAATATGGGTTCATATCATATGGTGGCGAAGGAGGATTACAAGACGGCGCTCAAATATTACAAGAAGGTGCTGAAGATGGATCCTACGGATATGATTGCCCTTCAGAACGGTGCGATTGCAGCCAAGAAACTGGGAAATACCAAGCTTGAACTTAAGTACAGAGAAGCGTACAATAAGTTGATGGTGTCTAAGAATTAATGAATACATCTCTCTTCATATCGAAACGTATCCGTTTCAAGGGCGGACTCGCTATGGTGTGCATAGCGATAAGCTATCTTGTGATGATAATAGCCGTTTCAGTGTCTTCAGGTTTCCGCAGAGAGATCAGAAGCGGTATTTCGACGCTTTCTGGAGATGTCCGTCTTACCCCACCGAATCTCAATGTCCTTGACCATTCAAGGCCTATAGAGAAGAATCCTTCATATCTTTCCCGTGTTGAAGAAGTCGAGGGAGTCGAGGCGGTTGTGCCTGCGGTGTATATGGCGGGAATCATAAAGCAGGGAACCGATATATACGGTGTCCTGTTCAAGGCTGTTTCGGATGGTGTAGGAGGCGTTTCCATACCGAGAACATTGGCCGAGAAGGCCGGTGTGGATGTGGGGGAGAGCCTTACGGCTTATTTTGTGGGAGAGAGGGTGAATGCCCGTAAATTCGATGTCGTATCTGTCTACGACTCTATGATAGAGGCTGACGACAAGCTTGTCGTCTATGCCGACATGGCGGCTCTCCAGAGGCTCGGCGGCTGGTCTTCGGATCAGGTGTCTGCGATGGAGATCATTCTTGACGATGACCATAAGGATGAACTCTCCATAATGGAGGCTACCCAGAAGATAGGTTTCATTGTCAATGGCTATTCGGAGGAAAGCGAGGCTCCGGTGATTGCAACTTCCTCGGTTTCCGCTTATTCGCAGCTGTTCGATTGGCTTGCGCTTATAGATTTCAATGTCCTGTTCATTCTCATTCTGATGACGATTGTGGCAGGTGTCAATATGATTTCAGGACTTCTGATCATGCTTTTTGAGAACATATCCACCATCGGTATTCTCAAGGCTTTGGGTATGACGGATAAGTCCATTTCGAAGGTGTTCCTTTCAAGTGCGGCGGTTCTGGTGTTGAAGGGAATGCTTGTGGGCAATGCCCTTGCCCTGATTTTCTGTTTCGTGCAGGACAAGACACATCTTCTGAAGTTGGATCCGACCAATTATTTCGTGTCGTTCGTGCCTGTAAAGACAGATGTCGGCGCAGTTTTGCTGGCCGACATCGGATCTTTCATTGTCATAATGCTGTTTATGTTGATTCCGACCTTGTTCATTTCCAAGGTGGATCCTGCTCAGACTGTCAGAATGAAGTAGGACAGATCTGGCAGATGGCGTTGTAGTGTGACATTACACCGTCGATGTAGTCGATGGTTTCATATCCCTGGAACTTGCCGAGTTTTACTGACTCTTCCTCAAGGATCGAGTCTTCTCTCATCATCGGGATAACCTTCAGGATCTCATCCCACTTGCTGTTGTCGAAGCCCTTTGCTGCTGCAAAGTTGCGGCAGTCCATTACGCGGCCTTCGCCTGCGTTGTATGCTGCAAGGGTGAATTTGATGAGTTCCTCCTGTGTGAGGTCGTATTTGCTGAACATCTTCTGGAGTCTTTTCAGATGGCTTGTTCCTGCAATGATGTTCTGTTCCGGATCAAGAAGGTTGTCCACTCCGTAGTAGGTTCCTGTCTGCGGCATTACCTGCATGAGACCCTGTGCACCGCGTCCGGATCTGGAACTGATGGCGAATTTCGACTCCTGGTAGATTACCGCTGCGACCATTCTCCAGTCCCAGCCGAGGGATTTCGCGTGCTTCTTGATAATGTTGTCGTAAGGACTTATTCTTGAGGATGTTACGCCTCTTTCTGCCCTTTTGTGAGGATTAAGCGTGCCGGTGTAGATGCTATGAAGGTTCTCGTATTTGCCTGAGTTCTTCATATGACCTATCCAGCTGTTGAACTGTCTGATCTGGTTCTGGTTGCCGTCGTTGACTGCCCAGACAGAACGGTCGCACATCTCGCTTAGTATGCTTACCGAGTCGGATGATGAATATATGTCCTTCTCGTTTGTTATGACAATGTCTACCGCTCCTCTGCGGAGTGAGTCAAGATAGTTGTCTGTAGCTCGAGCTGCAATGACCTTTACTCTGCAATGGTTGTCTTTTGCAAACTCATGGACCAACTGATAGTTGAGTCCCGTTTCAAGTCCGTGGGAGCTGTACATCTCGTTTCCGAGGTCGATCACGCATGTAAGTTCTTCTTCTGCAAATGCGTTGATGGAATGTGCTCCGCTCAATGTTCTTCCCTTTTCACAAAGGGGTGTGAGACAAATGATTGTGAATGTAATGATTACGTTCCTTGTTCGTCTTTGTACCTTTTCTGTAAATTTCATCTTTAAGTGTTTATGAATCGCTGCCTGCCTCACGGCGGGCCGGAACTCCTAACTTCTGAAGTCTCCCTGTCCCGATGGCGATTCTGTTGTACCTTTCTTTCCCGGGAAGATCCAGAAAGGCCATGAAATACCGAACTTGAATGCCCTCTGGGTGTTGATGTAGCCATCTGCGCTGAAGTAGTCAGCCTGCTTGCATGGCCATCCCATATTTACATTGACGAACTTCACGAACAGGCTTACTCGTTTCCACTGTACGTTTACGAATGCGTCGATGTAAGGGCAGTTTCCGTACTGTCTTTCATGCTGATTGTGGAATACACCCAACACAGGGTTGTAGCCTAAGGCGTACCATCTGGTTGTGTATAGTCCATCTGCTCCTATCTGCATCTGCATGACATTCTTCACAACGTCAAACTGCAGATAATATCTCAAGTTAAGTGCCAACATAGGCAATGTCACGACGTCCGGACGCGATGAGTACTGGAAGAGGACTCTGTTGTCGAGATGGAATTTCCATAATGTGAAGTCCTTTCTCAGCGTTGCGCTGATCACGCTCATAGGGTCTGGGTTCTGTCGTGCGATGCCTTCGCTGTCGTAATATATGTTGTTGCTCAGCAGTGCATATCCGAAGGATGCGTCCATGTTCCATCTTGGGATGGCTACCGATCCTTCCACCTTTGTTGTGGAAATCTTGCCGAAGCTGTTGTTCCACTTATAGTGGTTTGTATACAGATGCTGGTCGTAATAGTTAGGTTCTGTAAGGCTTGTCTCGAAGTGGGCCCTGATCGAGAGCGGGCTCTTTCTGTCCTTTCTGAAAGGATAGATGTTGACGAGTACGTTTCCGTTGATGTTGAAATCGTTGATTTCGTGTCCGAGGAAGTTGTACTTTCCGCTTGCGTCCCACTTGAGGTATTTGTCATATTGTCCGTTCGCTCCTGCGTATACGTATACAGAGTTCTGTGCTACGTTTGACGGGCCGCTGAGATATCCTGCCGGACTGAAGCTGTAGAAGTTGAGCAGCTTGTCTCCGATACCCACATCGAGTTTGGAGATGATGCCGTCGCTCTTCCATGGCTGGAGTCTGATGAATGCCTTGTTTTCAAGTCTCATGACCCTCATCGAGTCCTTGCTCGTTGTCGGGTTGAGGTAGAATCTGTCGTGGAAGAATTCACGGGCATAAGAGTCGGATGCTGAGATCTTGTCGGTGTATGCTCTTCTGAACACGGCATATTCGCTGCTGTGGCCGATGAATGCGCTTGTGATGTTGGTGTTGACAGTGTCCTGCGTCTGTGCGGCGAGAGCAAGTTCGATCTTCTCCTTTTCTATATAGGCTTCGATAGCGACAGAGTCTCCTGAAGCCATTATGCTGTCTCTGTGGGCCTCCTTTGCCATGCGTTCCTTTCTTCCCTTGAGATCCTCGATGAATGTGAAAGGAATTCGGTAACTCTGGTCAAAGAAGACGGTGTTGGTTCTTGTCTTGCTGGCTGCGTCCTGGAGATATACATTGATCTCTCGAGCGTCCACAGTCGTGTCTCGGATCATCGACAGGTCTGTGATACCTCCGTTTTCAGTACGTTCGATTCTGTTGTAGATGAATCCTGCGTGCATGAGGTACTTCTTGCCGGTGTAGTTTGTGGCAGCTACGACTGTTCTGTAGCTTGTGCCTTCTTTCTGCAGTATGCCTCGTCCGCTGAAGTTGGTGTACTGGAGGGTGAAGTTGAGGGCAGGTGTGATGTTCTGAGTGGTCAGAATCCTTACGTTCGACTCTTCCTTCTCCCTGTTTGCGAAGAGGGTACCCGAGTATGCGAGCTCTGTGTATGGGGTCTTTGTGTTGTAGAACGGCAGGCTCTCAGGAGTGAATGTCCAACTCTGGTATGGAGTGAAGAAGACCGCGTCCTGGTTTTCCTGTCTCTTGAAGAAGTTGTAGTTCTGTACAGGTGAACCTGCGACTCCGAGCCATGTGGCTCCGACGTCTTCCTTCAGGAAAGGATAGTCGTGGAAATGTACATTATATGATGTATCGACCCACTGGTCTCTGAGATTCACTGCGTTGTGGAAATCCCTGTCGTGTTTCCATGTCACGATTCTCTTGTAGTGCATTGAGTCAGGGAAGGCGAATGTCTCGAGGATACGTGGAGTTGCCTGGATTACACTGTCCTTGTATGCTCTGATGCTGTCCTTGATCTCAAGTTTTCTACGGCTTGCTGCCATGAGTGCGGGGAGAGCCTGCTCGGTGTCGTATTTCTTGCGCTCCTTGCGGCTTGCGCTTGCATACCACGCCTCGTGCTTTGCCCTTGCGACTTCTGCAGAGTCCTTGAAATAGAGGGAGTCGAACTTGTGGAGTTCAAGGCTGTCTCCGTTGGTCATCAGGGTGTCTCTGACATACTGTCTTGTAGCAGGATCCTTGACAGCGAGATAATATTTATAGAAGAACGGATCCTTTTCCTTAAGGGAATCCGGAGCGACGATAGTGTCCTTGGCGGTCAGCGGAACGATGCTGTCGGCGATCTCCGGCAGTACTGTGTCCACGATCTCCGGCAAAAAGGAGTCTGCGATAGCAGGGACTACACTGTCGGGTACGGCGACACTGACGTCAGATGAATCGTTCAATCTGTTCGTCATAAGCGAATCTGAAAGCATCTTCAGACCTACGGCTCTACCGGCGTCGATACCGAATGACTGTATGCCAGCCACCAGTACCAGAAGGGCGGGAACCCATATTTTCGCTATAAAATGTTTCATACAAGACGGCAAAGGTACAAATAATTTTTAATATTCTGAAAATTAGGCTATTTGGCGGTTTGTATTTAACAATTTTGTAAATTCGCAGATTGTATGGAACAGTTGAACATTTTATTTGAAAAGAAATACGGCCGAAGACCTGATACTGTTGAACAGGTGACAGGCTCGGCCAGTCCGAGACATTACTTCAGAATGTCTGCAGGTGCGGATTCGTGCATGGGCGTGATTGGTACGGATAAACCTGAGAATGAGGCGTTTATAGCGTTGTCGCAGCATTTTCAGTCAAAGGGTATTGCTGTGCCGAAGGTATATGACGCGAGTCCGGACAGCATGGCGTACATCCAGGAGGATCTTGGGGATGAGATCCTTTTCGACAGGTATCTCAAGTCTGCGGGTTCGGACCAGGCGAGGGAAGAGGTGGAGAATCTTCTCTGCAAGACAATGGCCCTGCTGGCGAAAATCCAGTTTGAAGGTGCAGCCGGACTCGACTTCAAGGTCTGCCATCCTCAGACAGTCTTCACGCAGAGGTCTGCAATGTTCGACCTGACCTATTTCAAGTACTGTTTCCTCAAGGCTACCGGACTGGAGTTCCATGAGATGTATCTGCAGGATGATTTCGAGCGTTTCGCCGAGGATCTTGTGGCGTGCGGATTGCCGGTGGACGGCCCATATGAAGATGTTCCTACATTCTTTTACCGCGATTTCCAGGCACGTAACGTGATGCTGCGTGACAATGAACCTCATTTCATTGATTTCCAGGGAGGAAGACGTGGTCCGGTTTATTATGATGTGGCCTCGTTCGTATGGCATGCGAGGGCGCGCTACAGCGATGAACTGAAGCAGAAGATGCTCGACAGTTATCTTGATGCGGTTTCCGGATATATTCCGGTGGACAGACCGATCTTCATGAAGAATCTGCGTCTGTTCCTTCTGTTCAGATATCTCCAGGTTCTCGGTGCGTACGGTTTCCGAGGATGGACAGAACACAAGTCCAATTTCATTACGTCGATACCTGCAGCTCTCGAGGCTTTGAAGACTCTGATTGCTGAGCCGTTCGAGAGATATCCATATCTTATGAAGGTGCTTGGCGAAATGCTCGACCTTCCTCTTTTCGCTCCTCAGTTTGATCCGGGCGACCGTCTTAAGGTGACGGTGTGCAGTTTCTCTTTCAAGAGAGGAGTGCCGGCAGATCCGTCAGGCAACGGCGGCGGTTATGTGTTTGACTGCAGGTCTGTCCATAATCCGGGAAGATATGAACCGTACAAGAAACTTACCGGGCGTGATGAGCCTGTGATCAGGTTCCTCGAGGATGACGGTGAGATATCCGGATTCCTGGAGCATGTCTACGGAGTCGTGGACCCGCATGTCGAGACTTATGTCGGAAGGGGATTCAAGAATCTTATGGTATCATTCGGATGTACCGGAGGTCAGCATCGTTCGGTTTATTGCGCCGAGCATCTTGCGGCCCACCTTGCGGAGAAATATCCGGATGTTGTTATCGAACTGATTCACCGTGAGCAGGGTATAAAGGAATATTTTTCAGTATAACAATTGTGCATGCGATGATCAGCAGACATGCTGCGTAGATGCAACAGTATGCCCATGGGCTCAATACGTCCATGAAGGTTTCCGCGTCCTTGAACTCCGGAATCCTGCTGCAGAATGCTGCCAGTGTATTGTTGGCGCAATGCATCAGCATTGTGAGTTTGAGCGAACCTGTCTTATGATATACGTATCCGAAGAGAAGTCCAAGGCAGAACGCCGGAACAGCCTGCCAAGGGTTCATATGGATCAGGGCGAATATCAATGCGGATACGGTGATTGCTGTCAGCGGGCTTGTCTTCTGGAGAAGTCCTCTGAGTATCAGTCCTCTGCATAGCCATTCCTCGAAGAGCGGGGCCATCACGGATACGGATATGAGTGTTGCCCAGAAAGGCGTGTTCTCAAGGAGACCTTTCATTGTCTCCTCAAGCCACTCCGGCATAGGTGGAAGAAGAGCGGTGACGGGTTCTATTGCGTATGCCGCGGCTATTGTCGAGAATATGCCCGCTGCGACAAGTGTCATGCATCTCTTTCCTTTGCCAAGTCCTTTGTCAAGAGTGACTTCGGGCGTTGTATATTCGTTCAGTCTGCTCTTTGCAGAAGCATAAAGCATGGCAGGGATGAACATTGTCGGATATGAGATGAGCATTCCGTAATTTCCGATGAACTGCTCACCCAGAATGGCGCCGAGTCCGAGGGTTACGAGATTTCCGAGCAACGCTCCCACGAGAAACAATATGAGCAATGTCACTGTTTCTCCGGCTCCGGGAATAAAGTGCGTATAAGAAGAGAAGAGGTCGTATGAACCTCTTCCCTCATGTCTTCTGAAAAAATGTCTTTTCATTATTACTTGTAAAGTGGTGTAGGGTAGATTCCCTGATCAGCGAACTCCTGGAATTTAGCAACAACGCCTGGACGGTCTTCCTGGAATGTAACTCCGAACCAGCGTGATGTTGTAGAAAGGAGCTGAGTCTTTGCTGTTCCGTTCTTGATCATGCAGTCGATTGCGTAAGGAATGTAGAACTCTGACTTGAGCTCGTTTCCGTGGTTCTCAAGGAAAGATACGAATGTGTCCTTGCTGTTTGCGAAATAATCAGGAGTGAAGCCCCACATGTTCATTGAACAGAGCGCCTTGTCTGCGAGCTCTACTTTCTCTCCTGTAACACTGCTCTCGCCGTAGATCTTGCCGTCCTCGGCTCTTTCGATCTTGTGGTGCTCTACCACGTTGGTGAGATAACCTGTCTCGTCTGCAGTTCCGATTCCACGTGATACCGCGCCTGACTCTGAGAGTGTCTTGTCGAGCTCGAAACCGACAAGAGCATACTCTCCGGTCTTGCCCTCATGAGCCTTGAGCCAGTCAGCCAGAATCTTGAATGAGTCCTTTCCGTAGTAGTCGTCACCGTTGATGACAGCGAAAGGCTCGTTGATCACTTCTTCGCCCATGAGCACTGCGTGTGCTGTTCCCCATGGCTTCTCACGCTCAGGGTTGAGTGTGAACTGTGATGGAATCTTGTCAAGTTCCTGAGTTACGAATTCGAACTTGAGCGGCTCTCCGTCAGGACATGTCACGTTGCCGTATTTCTTGTTTACAGCTTCGATCATATTCTGCTTGAAGTACTCGCGTACGATGTATACTACCTTGCCGAATCCTGCCTCGACAGCGTCGTAGATAGAGTAGTCAATGATAGTTTCACCGTTAGGACCGAGTCCGTCCATCTGCTTGAGTCCGCCGTAGCGGCTGCCCATACCGGCAGCGAGTACCAAAAGTGTAGGTTTCATAATGTAATGATTTTGTATTGATAATTATTTCAAGTGTCAGTCAAAAATCTCCCAAATTTAATTATTTTTGCCGATACATCATATAAAATGATTCCGATTTTTTGTCAAATAGATTAATCATATTGAGTTTTGGGAAAGATTAAAGACATATTTACCGGTCCTCATCGCAGATTTGCGTGGTTTGCGGTAGCTTTGACGTCGCTTCTTCTTTTGTCATGGATTTTCGGTCCGGGTCATACCTTCTTCAACTGGGGCAAGGCCGGCATGGAGGTGCGCAGACAGGAAAAACTTATCAAGGCTTATGAGGAGGAGAATGCAGAGCTTGACAGACGTATCAATATGATGAAGAATGACAAGGATACATTAGAAAAATTCGCCAGAGAGCAATATAATTTTGCTGTCCCTGGCGAAGATGTCTATATCGTTGAAGAATAATTTTTTAGAATCCTGTGTAAGTCCATGGAGTGATCACGCGGAGCTCTTCCTTCACGCTTTCGCTGACCTCCAAAGTCTCAATGAATTCAGCAATTACCTCATGGTTGATGCCCGCACCTGTACGTGTGAGCGCCTTGAGTGTTTCGTATGGGTTAGGGTAGTTCTCGCGACGGAGGATTGTCTGGATCGCCTCTGCTACAACCGCCCAGTTTCTTTCAAGGTCGGCGCGGAGAGCGTCCTCGTTGAGGATGAGCTTGCCGAGACCCTTCTTCAATGAGTTGAGGGAGATCATAGAGTGTGCGAGCGGCATTCCGATGTTGCGGAGCACTGTCGAGTCTGTGAGGTCACGCTGGAGACGTGAGATCGGGAGCTTCATCGAGAGGTGTGTGAAGAGTGCGTTTGCCACTCCGAAGTTACCCTCTGCGTTCTCGAAGTCAATAGGGTTCACCTTGTGAGGCATGGCTGATGATCCGACCTCTCCCGCCTTTACCTTCTGGCGGAAATATTCCATTGAGATATATGTCCAGATGTCACGTGCGAAGTCGATCAGGATTGTGTTGATACGACGGAGGCAGTCAAAGAGTGACGCGAGGTTGTCGTAGTGCTCGATCTGTGTAGTCGGGAATGATCTCTGGAGGCCGAGTGACGCTACGAAGTCGTTGCCGAATGCGATCCAGTCGACAGCAGGGTAAGCAACCTTGTGGGCGTTCATGTTACCTGTGGCTCCGCCGAATTTTGCAGGGTATGTAAGCTGCTCGAACTGACGGATCTGCTCCTCGAGACGTACGACGAAAACGTTGAACTCCTTGCCTACGCGTGTAGGTGAAGCCGGCTGTCCGTGTGTCTTTGCAAGCATAGGGATCTCAGCCCAGTCTGCCGCCATGCCCTTGATGAGTCCGAGGACTTCCTTGAGAAGTGGCATGTAGCTTTCCTCGATCGCCTCTTTGAATGAAAGAGGAACTGAGGTGTTGTTGATGTCCTGTGATGTAAGTCCGAAATGAACGAACTCGCCCCACTTCATGATGTCCATTTCCTTGAAACGGTCCTTGATGAAGTACTCTACAGCCTTCACGTCGTGGTTTGTCACCTTTTCGATTTCCTTTACCTTGGCAGCGTCTTCCGGTGTCATATTTCTGTAGATGTCTCTCAACGCCTCGAATTTTGAAGCATCGAAATCCGCGAGCTGCGGAAGCGGAATCTGACAAAGTGCGATGAAGTACTCGATTTCGACGCGGACGCGGTACTTGATAAGTGCGTACTCGCTGAAATACTCTCTAAGTGATTCTGTCTGACGCGAATAGCGTCCATCGATAGGCGACACGGCCAACAGTGAAAAGTTGCTCATTCCTTGTGAATTTATAAATATGCCGCAAAGGTAATAAAAATACTTAAAAGGGCAATCTCGCATAAGAACGGATTGATTTTTTGCGAAAAAATGCTAAATTTGCGCGATTTATATCACTGATTATTAATCTAAATCACACATAAATGAAAAGAATCTTTACAAAAACTTTGTTTGCGGCGTTTGTGGCTGTATTTGCAGGCCTGCTTACAAGTTGTAATCCAAAGGAAGAGGTAAAGCAGTTCAGTGTTGATTTCAAGAATGCCGGTCCGGGTTACATTACCCTCATGGTGACTGTGCCTTCGACAACAACTGTAGCTTATACCGTTTCAGAAGTTGAACTTCCTACATTGAAGCCGGAGATCCTCAACATGACAGGAACAAAGGCTACATTCTACAAGGATGGCGAGCAGCAGCTCCTTGACTATCCGATCGATGAGAACAAGCAGTACTATGTGTACCTCGTGGGTATTCTTGGAGAGGACTTCTCGAAGATGTATACTTTCCAGTTTTCTACGGGTGAGTTCGTGTTCGATCAGCTTGCTACTGTAGTCGGTGTCATGCCTGACGGATACAAGATGCATATCAAGGTTCCTTCTACAGTCAAGAAGAGCGAGGAAGGAAAGCCTGGCAGCCGCGCAATCCGTTACACTCAGGGTGACCTGATGATGTACAACTTCTACAAGTCTCAGAACGACGATTATTTCAATCTTCTCTATAACGCGGGAAGATATGTGACAGAGGATACAACAATCGAGTACGCCGACAGATTGAACTGGGGTGAGGCCGGTGCTGATGTCAACGAGGACGGTGTAGTTGACGAGAACGATATGTCTATTCTCTGGAACCCTATCGCACCGGGTGAACCTGTGGTATTCGTTGCCGGAGAGTTCGAGTGGATGAGCGAACCGGATGAGTACAAGAAGGGAGGCGAGAAGGAGAACTACAGCTATATGAAGAACGGATTTGCGTTCCCTGGCGGATGGGAGGACGGATATTATCTTCCTTGTATCGACTCAGTGAAGTACTGGAGCAACTATAAAGACTCAAAGGCAGTCACCAAGGGAGCAGGTATCATCACCGATATCAATCTTGACAGCCCTATCGACGCTTCATGGACAGGTGAGTTCTCAAGAAAGATCTTCCGCACAAGAATCCCTGCTGAGCTCAAGGCAGACTTCGATGTACGTGTATCAGACCTTAGATCGGTTGACGCTACAATTACCATCTATCCTGATTCGAATGTCTACCGTTACCTCTTCACAGTGCTTGATGACGGTGCTTACAATCAAATGCTCGAGCTTCTTGACGGTAAGACAGAGTACCTCCAGTGGGCTGTGACATCATACTTCGCGATGTACAACTTCGGTCAGATCCAGGTTGTTGCAGAGGCTGGAACAACATCTGCTCCTCCTATCGAGTTCGCGTTGACAGACTTTTTCTATGATGTACCTTCTGACACCAAGTACCACGTGCTTATCACAGGTATGGAGGGTGAGATCGGTTCACCGCAGTGCTTCAAGCATTTCACATTCTCTACACCATCAAAGATCAAGTCAAGAGGTCCGAATGTAGTTGTTACTGCATTGCCTGAGTTGTCTACTCCATATGAGGCTGCATTCAACGTACGTTGTACAAGTGTTGCAGACAACCCTGTGGAAAGAGCATACTACGGTGCGAACTACAAGACCGAGTGGGTATATGAGGTGAACGGCGGAAGCTCATACGAGACTTTGGCGCAGAACGTTCAGTTCACTCAGGATGAGATCGATATCATCAATTCTGAGGAGGGTTATACAATGAAGTTCCCTACAATCGACGGTGAGACAACACGTCTTGTTGTAGTTGCATTCAACGATGAGAACCTTTCAAATGCTATCGACCAGTATGAGGATGTGACTGCTCACCCTGCTGTGGCAGACTGCACAACTCCATTCGCAAAGGCAGAGGATACAAGCTACAACGAGCTCCTCGATACAGATGCTCTTGTGGGTGACTGGACTCTTACTGCAACTGTAAGCGACGGTTCTGTGGCTAAGCAGAAGATCTCTATCAAGCGCAGATTCGTTGCAGGCAAGGACTATCCTACAACTCTCCCTGCTGAGGTTCTTCAGGTCTACAAGACAGCTACAAAGTGGACAGAGGATGAGATCAACGGATATTTCGAGGAATTCAAGAATATCTCGAAGTCATACAACAACGACCGTCTCAGAAACCAGAACAAGCTCCTCATCGAGGGATGGCTTGATGACAGCCAGGGAAGTCTTACTTACCTCAGCCCATGGGATCTCTTCAAGCATGAGAAGATTTCGACTGTCGACGTGGCTTCGATGTTCGCTCGTTTCGGTCCGAAGATCTATCTCCATGTGAACAAGGACAGGAACGGCAAGGATTCATTGTCAGTGACTGCAAACAAGATGTTCGTTTCGCCTATCGCAGACTGGAGTGTTCCATTCTATATGGCAGGTAGACGTGCAGACCAGACTGAGAGCAACACTGTATTCCAGTATTCTGATGCTGACGGTAACTATGTAGGTGCGTTGAAGTTCCCAGTGACTATGTCGGAGACTCGTGACACCATTACAATCAAGCCTATCTCGGCAGAGGGTGCGCTCTGGTATCCTAACGTCATCGGTATCTCGACAAACACAACAGGCGGTCAGTCATATATCCTTGAGAAACCGATCATCTCTGAGGTTGTCCTTACGAAGGGTTGGGATCCTGCAAATGACCAGACACCGGCTCCTGCAGCAAAATCAGTGGCACGCAGCTCGGCAATCTCGCCGGTAGGCAAGGTTGAGTTCACTACTTACAAGGATCTTACTGAGTTCAAGGGTATCGCTAAGCCGGTCAAGATGAACGGACAGGTGATGACTCTTGAGAAGGTTAACGAGAACCTTGAGAGATTCTATCAGGAACAGTTAAATAATGTCAGATAATGAAGGCAATCAACAGAATCATATTCTTTCTCACCGCATTGGCAACAATCGTTGCCTGCGGTGAGGATATCGATGACAACGGCGGATTCGGCATCAAGATGGATGGTCTCATCCTTACTTTCGACAAGAGTGTCATCAAGGCAAACGACAGCGACGCTGTTACATTCAAGGCTTATTACAACGGCTCTGACGTAACAAAGGACGTGACTTTCTACAAGGTGGCAGGAACAAAGTATGATCTTATCCCTGGCACATTCACTACATCTCAGGTGGGCGAGTACAAGTTCCAGGCTGCATACAAGACTACATATTCAGATGTTGCGACTATCAGCGCAATTTCAAAGGATATTCCTGCAGCGGCGAAGGATACAAATCCGGGCAGCACTTCATTCGTTCGCCGTGTGTTCTTCAACCAGCACACAGGAGCACAGTGCCCTAACTGTCCTTTCATGACTTACCTTATCAAGAAGACGCTCTCAGGTGACATGGCAGACAAAGTGGTTCTCGCTTCATTGCGCAACTATGCTGGTGAAGTGGGTTTCGCAAGCGTTCCAAACCCTGCAAACTCATGGCCATATCTTCATATCGACTATGACTCTACATATCCATACAATGGTTCAGTAGAGGGTCTTCAGGCAAAGATCAATGACTGGACATCCGCACCTGCGAAGGTGGGTATCTCTGCAAACCCTGTTTACTATGAGGATGGTCAGATCGTTGTGAAGGTTGCTGTGAAGGCAGCAGAGACAAAAGAGTACAACGTAGGTCTTTGGCTTATGCAGGACAATTTCAAGAAAACTCAGCTTGTGGACAACAGCCGTCTGAGCCTGCTTGAGGGTACTTGGGGTGATTCATACAACTACCACGACAACTGCGTGCGCGTTGCCGAGTCAAGATATCTCGGATCGCATGTGGGTTACTCTCTCGGCAAGATCGAGGCTGGTGATACAGCAGAGTGGATCTTCGTCGTGAATGTGAACCTCGGCAGCGAGGCATACAGCTATACAGACAGCTGGTGGGAAGGCAAGAAGGACGGCATCAATCTCGATGACCTCCACTTCGCAGCATTCGTGACTACACATGAAGGCACAAGATACAATGTAGTCAACGTGATTGACTTCAAGTATAACGAGTCTAAGGGCTTCGACTACAAATAATCAGAGAAGCAGCATTACTGCAAAGACATACAGCAGGAATCCCTGGAATGCCAGATTCGATCTGGTGTCGCGACCGATGAAGGTCTCAGTGGAATCCTCTTTGGATAGCATTGTCAGTTCCTCAGCGTCTGGCAATGCTTTTTTTGCCCACTTGCGGATGATGTAACCGTCTTCCATGTAGGTGGCGCCGCCGTTTGACCTGTTAAGAGTGATGAGGGTCTTGTAGTCGCAGAAATAAAGACAGTCGCATTCGATGTCTGCAGATGCGCTGAGCAGGAACGGGCGGAAGCCGACGGCTGCCGCATTGTCCAGAGTCTTGATTATCAGTTCCTGTTCGTTCTGCGGGATGTTCTCCTTGTATACCGTGATGACAAAGCTCTTGCCTTCAGTAAGGAGATGGTCTGCGTAGTTGCCGTTGCGGTCGTAGATGGAGATTGTCGCAGGCTGTTTTTCGGTTTCAGCCGGACTTTGAGTCTCTGTCCTTACGAATGTCCATGTGCTGTCCGGAAGGGTCTCAAGTGTGAATGTGTCCTCCTTTCCGTCCTTTTCATATATGAAGACCGCCTGATAGACGCCGCTGCCTGAAGTTTTGTCGCTGTTCACCAAAGTTCCGGGACGGAAGTCTGTGAAATCCACCATCGGGATGTACAGGAGTGAGTAGATCGCAAATGCTACGGTCGAGAGGCTTACCAGTCCGAATGAAACGTATTTCTTTTTCTTGGTTCCTCCGAGCTTTTGTCTCGGTATATAATATATAAGGAGTAAAGCGAGGAGAATTATGTTCTTTACGAAGGTCTCTCCATGGGTGAGGTGGATGGCTTCGCCGAAGCATCCGCAGTCCATTTCAGGCTGGAAGATGACCAGAAGGAGAGTGAGAAGGGTGAACAGGCCCTGAAGGACAATGGCTACCTGGGCCATGACCTTTCTCCATACGCCGGTGATCAGGCCAGCGCCGACTATTGACTCTGCAATGGCAAAGACAAAGCCTGCGGCAGTGGCTGTGGGGTTCAGAAATCCAAGGTGCAGGAATTTGAAGTACTCCTTCATTACAAGACCGGCGCCCACCGGGTCCATAAGTTTCAGGATACCTGAGATAAAGAATACGAAACCGGTGATGAAGCCGCAGAATCGCTTCATTTTGAAAAGGAGGTACTTCATGGTCTTATCTATTTGATGGCGTTGTCCACAACTTCTTTCACTTTGGCAAATATCTCGCCCGGAGGGAGCATCTGTCCCCAGTCGTCCGAACAGTCGATGCGGATGAACTTAGGGTCGAGTTCGCACTGTTTCCTGTAGATGTCGCGTACGCGCTTCTGGAACTCGATGTCGGCCTCATGGATGTCCTGTGCGCCTTCAAGGTAGTCTCTGTCTGTACCGCCTCTGTTGCTGCGGAGCTTTGACTCTACGAATCCGATAGGGACGTCGAGGAAGATGTTGAGGTCAGGCTTCGGGAGTTCGAAGTTGCCGTACTCGGTGTTGAATATCCACTCTCTGAGTTTTTCCGCTTCCTGAGGGTCCGCAACCTTCGCACATTGATATGCAATGTTGGAGTATACGTATCTGTCAAGAAGCACGTGGCCACCGCCGTTGAGTGTGGCTTTCATTCCCGGCGCTGCGCCATGACGGTCCTCGGCGAAGAGAAGGGCCACCAGCTGAGGGTGTACGGTCTCGTTGTTGCCGAAGTCTCCGCGGAGGAAACGGCTGATGAGGTCTCCGTATACAGGAGCGTCGTAGCGTGGGAAATGGATATATTCGAGAGAACCGAAAAGGTCTTCAAGATAGGCTTTGAGTTTTTTTACCTGGGTGGATTTGCCTGCTCCATCCAGTCCTTCGAGTACTACAAGCATGATGTGTGTTTTGGATTAGTCTACAAATATAGGAAAAGATTTCTCCACTCCCTACGGTCGGTCGAAATGACGTGACGGTTTTTACGGTCGGCCGAAATGACAAATGAATATTTGCTATCTTTGCGGCATGAACAGAAATCGTCATATAGATATAATGGGAATTGTCAATCTGACTGAAGATTCCTATTTCGCCCAGAGCCGTTGCGCGGATGTTGCTGCGGCCCTGGAAAAGGTCGGCAGGATGTTGGAAGAAGGTGCGACGATCATAGATATCGGAGCATGTTCGACGCGTCCCGGTTCTCTTCCGGTGGGTGCCGACGAGGAGTGGAGGCGCTTGGGACCGGTCCTGAAGGCGGTAAAGGAAAAGTTTCCGGATGTGAGGATATCTGTGGACACATATTGGTCGGAGGTTGTGAGAAAGACTTATGACCTGATCGGCGACTTTATTGTAAATGACATATCGGCAGGAGAGGATGATCCGGAGATGCTTCCTCTTGTGGGGCAGTTGGGCCTTACTTATATTGCAATGCACAAGAGGGGAAACCCTGAGAATATGCAGTCGCTTACGGAATATGACGATGTAGTAGCCGATGTTGTAGAGTATTTCCGCCGGTTTTCCGACAAGGCGGTCCGTCATGGTATAAAGTCCTGGATTCTGGATCCCGGTTTCGGTTTTGCTAAAAGTGTAGAGCAGAATTATGAGATGCTTATCCGTCTTGCTGAGTTCAAGTCTCTGCAAGTCCCTGTTCTTGTGGGAGTTTCAAGAAAAAGCATGATTTATCGTCTCCTTGATATAACTCCGGAGGAGGCTTTGCCTGCGACTCAGGTTCTTCATATGAAGGCTTTGCAGTCGGGAGCGGATATCTTGCGTGTACATGATGTGGCAGAAATTGTCCGTACAGTAGCACTATACCGTATTTTAGGGTAATTCCACAGCATTTTTTTTGATTTAAAAAATATTATTCTTTACCTTTGCCCAAATATTGTCTAATGATATGAAAGCAATTGTTTTAGCAATTTCGCTGTTTATTTCGACACTTGCCTTTGCGCAGGTCCCTTCAGTGAAAGTCGAGAACTCTAAAGGAGAGTCATTCGATACAAAGACTTTGGTTGAGTCAGGAAAACCGATGATCGTATCATTCTGGTCTACATCGTGCAAGCCATGTATCCGCGAGCTCGATGCGATCTATGATGCACTTCCTGATTGGAAGGAAGAGGCTGACTTCAAGGTTGTTGCTGTGTCGACTGACGACAGCCGTCTTCTTGCTAAGGCGCGTTCATTTGCCGAAGGCCGCGGTTGGGGCGAGGATTATCTCCTCCTCTTTGACAAGAACCAGGACTTCATGAGAGCGATGAATGTTTCGCAGGTACCACATGTATTCGTTCTCGATTCCAAAGGTAAGATCGTCTATTCACACACATCATATCTTCCAGGAAACGAGGTCGAGCTTTTTGAGGCAATCAAAAAGTGCAGATAAGACCCCTCGACCTGATTGATGAAAAAACTGTTTTACATACTTTTCCTTATAGCTTTTTCTGTGTCGTCTGTGGCTCAGGAGAAGAAGTGGGGACGTGTGTCTGCCAGCGTGGAGTCCTCTGACCATTTCTATGTGGATGATGCTCAGAACAACTTCCTGCCTAAGAGTGGTTTCGGCGGTGACCCGAAGTTCGACTATCTTGACGGCAGCAGATATGCGTCCAACAACTACATCAAGGTAGATTACTATAAGGACAGACTTTCTGCAGGTATCCAGTTGGAGGGTTATTTCCCTACAACCATCGGATATCCTATTTCTGAATATTCACTTACTCTCAGCAATGCGTACGTTAGCTGGATCGACAAGAGCTACTCGGTGACGGCAGGTTCGTTCTACGAGCAGCTTGGTAGCGGTCTGCTTTTCCGTAGCTGGGAGGACAGAGCTCTTGGTCTCAACAATGCTTTGCTGGGTGCAAGGGCAACATATAACTACAAAGATATTGTTGCGGTAAGAGTGTTTGGCGGTATCCCGCGTATGGGAAAAGTCAGCCACATTGTCTACAATACCCAGATGCAGGAAAGCTCTGCGTTCGGATTGGGACTTACCAAGACAGGCGTTGCCGCAGCTGATGCTGCGGTTTCGTTGTCAGACTGTTTCGACTGGGACAGAGTTATCCTGTCAGTAGAGGGATCGCTTCTGTACAAGTACGAGAACATGTCTGACTATCTTGTTTCCGAGGGATTCAAGACAAACAACATCGGTTGGTCTGGACGAGTGAACCTCGACCTTGACGGATTCTACTTCAAAGGTGAGTACGTCGATGCGGGAATCCAGGACAGATTGTCGATGTATGCGGAGCGGGCAAATGCCCAGCTCATCGAGCTTGGATACAATTCAGGCGGATTGGGAGTTTCCCTTTCGGCCAGACGTCTCTACAGCATGAACCAGAAGATTTATACATGCTCTCCCGACGGTTTCGTCGTGTATGACTACTATAATCCTTCTGTGAACGTGCTTTCGTACTGTCCTGCCCTGTGCACTCAGTACACGTATTCGCTCGCAAATCTTGTCCCTTACACTCCATTGACCGACGGAGAGGTTGGAGGTCAGCTTGATGCCTTCTACAATTTCAGAAGAGGTACCAAGCTCGGCGGAAAGAGAGGTATGAAGGTTCATGCCAATGTTTCCACTTATTTCTCGCAGAACGACAACGGCGGTTTTTCCGGCGGAAAGTTGCGTATGTGGGATGCCAGTCTTGACGTTGAGCGACAGTGGACAAAGAAGTTCAAGTCGACCTTGATGTATGCGGCCCAGAACCATGAACGTGAACAGATGGGAGTGGTTCTTACCGATGCGGGTATGGTTGAACAGGAACTCTATGTGGGTACATCGCATACCTTTGTCGCTGACCTGCTGTACAAGTGGACTACTAAGTTCTCGACACGTCTTGAACTTCAGTATCTCGCTACTGACGGTTACCAGAAAGACTGGATGGCCGCTCAGCTTGAGGTAAGTCTTGCTCCTCATTGGAGCGTGTTCGCTTCGGACATGTACAACCACGGTTCAAGCAAGATGCACTACTACAATGGTGGTGTAAGTTATGCGATTCAGGGGCTTAGGATTGCCGCTGGGTATGGTAGGTATAGGGCCGGATTCATCTGTTCCGGCGGAGTATGTAGAGAAATACCTGCATATACCGGTGCTAATCTTACTTTGACGGCATCGTTCTAATCAGCTTTCGATCACATACAATTTAGTAGAGACGTTGAGAATCGTTGCGATTTCTCGTTATTGCCGTTTTGGCTTAACTGAAATCACGACACTAAAACATAAAGAAAACACAAATAACTATTAACTACACACAAATTAATTAACTAACTAAATCTATTTCATTATGAAAAAGGCATTCAGATCTATTCTTGCAGGAGCTCTTGCGCTTCTGACAGTGTCTTGTTACGATGATTCTGCTCTTAGAGAGGAGATCAGCGGACTTGACGAGAGAGTGACTGCGATTGAGGCAACTCTTTCTGCAGAGGTCGGCGGTATCAACGACCTTCTTTCTCGTATCGAGTCTCTCGAGGGTAAAATTGCTGCAATCAAGGTTGAGACCAAGGACGGTGTCACTACTTTGACACTTTCTGATAACAGCAAGGTTGTTCTCGCAAAGAACGGTGTTCTTACAATTGTTGACGGCGGCTGGGCAACAGTTGCTGCTGACGGTACTGTAACTCCACTTGGTATTCCTGTAAGCCACGACCACAAGCTTGCTTTCAAGGTTGAGGGTGGTGAGCTTAAGGTTTCTTACGACGGTAAGACTTATGAGTCTACTGGCGTTAAGGTTTCAGAGTACACAGCACACGTGATCGGTAACGTAGTTCCTGCTGCTGACGGCAAGTCTGTAACAGTTACTATCGGTAACCAGAGCCTTCAGCTTCCACTCGTTTCCAGCGCAGTTGCTACTCTCGGTCTTAGCCGCGACAGCTTCTACCTCTATCATGGTGGTGTGAAGACTGTTGCCATCACTGCAGACAACCTCGCTGACGTTTACGTTATGAATGAGCCTGCAGGTTGGAAGGCCAATATCGAGGAGGATAATCTCGTTATCACAGCACCAAAGGAGAAGCATGTGAAGGAAGGTCTCGCTGATGAGAAGGGTCTTGTATTGGTACATGCGACTACTGAAGAAGGTAAGTGCATCGTAGCTAAGATTGAGGTTTCTACTGGTCTTGGTCTTGCTGTTGAGTGCGACAAGGATGGTAACCTTACTATCTCTAACGCATTTACTGAGATGACAACTGATATGGATACAGGTGAGAAGGTTCCTGCATTCGTTAACTACTGGGTTGGTATCGTAGACGCTGACCTCTATGGTGACGGTGTAGAGTTCGCACAGGGCTTGGCTAACGGTTGGGGTGAAGGCTACTATGGCTACATGTACAACTATAGCTACGCGTTCGAATTCAAGCCTTACCAGGAGGTTGTATACGAGGTGGATAATTTCCAGACTACAGTATCTGAACTCTACGGTGTAATGGCATACGGTGAGGAACTTACTTACTCGAAGTCTTATGTTGTATGGGTAGCTCCAGTTGACAACAACACAGGTGAGCCACTCGTTGATCAGATGCAGGTGGCACGTTATACACATGTTCTTTGCCAGTTTGAGGTTACTAACGTAACTCACAAGTCTGCAACTTTGACATGTAACCTTAACGGTGCTACAGCATTCTACGCAGGTGTTGTAGACGGAAACTATGAGAACGTTTCGCTTGAGACTATCATGTCTGAGGGTAACCTCTGGATGTATCTCAAGGAGCCAGAGTATCTTGATTGGTGGCAGGGTGTTCAGATCCCAGCTGGCGAGTACACTGGTGAGACTGCAATCGACCTCATCGACCTTAACTTCGGTGAGCCGCTTTCATTCGGTGGCAAGTACTATGTATATGTATTCCCATACATTGCAGGTACTGTATACAATGACTTCAATGCTCAGTTTGCACCATATGTTGTTGAGGTGAATACTCTTGAACTTCAGGCAGGTGGTACAGCGTCTGTAACATTCGGCGAGGCGCTTGTTGGTTACGATTCAATCGAGGTACCGGTTACTCTCGGTGAGGGCACAGAGTCTGTATACTATTCATTCTACACTGTAGAGGATTGGGCAACACTCGAGGACAAGGGTGACGCAGCAATTTTCAACAGCCTTGTTGAGGACTGCTCGTGGCCTCTTAGCTACGACGATGTAGCAAGTAAAGGTGGCGCTGATTCAGGTGAGACTCTTATCCTTGCTGCTGTAGCAGTAGGAGCAGATGGTAAGTATGGTGAGATCGTATCTCAGTCATACACTACTCTTGCTCTCCCTTCAGTTAAGAATGAGGCTCTTACAGCAACATTCGGTGAGGCGGTTATTGACTTCTCTTCTGTAGCGGTTGAGGTAACTCCTGCAGAGGGTACTACGGCTTACTGGTATTACCTCGGCGATGCTTCGCTTTCAACTTACGCTGACGAGGCTGCTTTGATCGAGTTTATGGTTTCAAGAAATCTCATTACTGAGGCTACGGCAACTAAGCAGTCATACCTTGCACAGGGCTCAAATGTCAATCTTGTTGTCCTTGTACTTGATGCTGAGAATAAGTACAACGTTATTGTTAAGCCATACACAACTAAGTCTTATCCTTACAACGAGAATATCACAGTTGCATTGGAAAGCGCAGTGGCTACAGCTAACGCAAACGAGTACACAGTTACATTTAACGTGACAGGTGCTTCAAAGGTTGCTGTGTGGTCTAGCTACGGCAATTCTATGAACAACTTCGAGTCAAGCGTTGTTGCCAATGCAGCAGGCACAGCTCCAAGCGGTTATCAGTTTGTAGACGTAGTTGACGGTAAGGCAACTGCAACCGTTAAGAACCTTGGAAACTACAGATGTCTCTATGCAACAGCATTTGAGGTTACTGACGGTAAACTTTCGGCTATGGCAAAGACTGCACTTGAAGTACCTTCAGCAGATCTTAAGGCAATGGCACAGTAATTTGCAAGAAAATAACCTTTTCGGGTCAGTCGGTTTTCCGGCTGACCTTTTTTTCGTCTTCTATGGTGTCATACCTTGTTGATTTCCATATTTTTATTAACTTTGTAGGTTCATATAAAACGATAAAATCATGAAGAAAAGTATGACTGTTTTATTCAGATATCTGGCAAGTTTCTGTCTGATTCTTGCAGTTGCGGTTTCCTGCGGTCCGGAGGATCCTCAGCAGGGAACTGAGGAACCAGGTCCTGGCACAGAGGAACCTGCTCCTGGTCCTACTCCGGGTCCGGGTGAGGAGAACCCGCTCGTGGATTCATTGGAGAATGTTCTTTACCGTCAGGTAAGAGCCATGCAGCTCGTTCTCACCGGTGAGGAGGTAATGATCGCTACGTGTGCTCAGAAGGGTGAGGCTGATCAGTATGAGGTTTCGTTTACAAGCGGAGCGTCATTCACAGCCATCGTTGATGAGGCCGGTGAATTCACTGAGTTGTTGTCATATACGGAGGCTGACGGCGTTAAGTATTGGGCCATCAGCGACAAGGACGGAAATCTTGCAGAGGTGAAGGATGCCGAGGGCAAGAAGGTCGCAGTGGAGACTTCTGCAGACATCAAGCTCGTTGATGAGAAATATATGTTCAAGGTGGGAGAGCATTCTGTGGAGATGGGATATATGATCGAGAACCCTGTGCAGGTTTTCAGCTTCAAGCCTCTCTTTGACAAGGATGGCGCCGTTTACGCTGTTGAATTCAATTTCGGCGCTGACAAGGTTAAGACTGTTTACGTATATGAGTACGCCGGTCTCTATTTCCACCTTGCGGCGGATCAGGAGAAGACTGCTGTTTCCGAGATGTATGTGAATGTTGCCGGTGAGGCTACACTTGCAGTGTCTATGGCTGCTGAATATGACTGGACTCCTTCTGTACCTGAAGGATGGACAGCGACAGTGCGCAAGGAGGGAGATGCTACATATGTAGATGTGAAGGCTCCTGAGAACAGAGAAGGCGCTTTTGCTGATGCACCACAGCTTTCTGCTGTTTCGGCAGACGGTTCGTTCGTGTTCGCTACAATTACCCTTGTAGGTGACCAGTTCAAGACTTTGGCGGTTTCTGTGACAGATGCGGTTATCGCTCCTTCAGTGGGTCTTGGCAAGTTCGCATATGGTATCGCATTGCTTTCTGCATTTGATGAGGCTGCTGTGAAAGAACTTGCTGCACAGCTTCTTGCAGGTGGTGAAGCAACTGCCGGAAATGCTGTTTCAGAGGTTTCTGTTTCAAGGCCATTCGCTGAGATTCTCGGTGCAGAACTCAATCCTGATGAGAGATATGTTCTCTGGGCAATGGCTGACGGCGTGTTGAAGACAATGGAGTTCGGTGAGATTGCAGTTGATATCGAAATCGTCAAGTCTGGTCTTCTTGATGCAGATGTGAACGTCCAGATCAGCGGTGCTACATCTATTTTCGGTGGAGTGATCGAGAAGTATGATGCTGCTGTTTCCGACATTCTTTATCAGGTGACCAACCTTATCTACGATCCTGTTGTTGTGGATCAGAAGTTCGAGTATGAGGGTAAGGCTTCAGACTTCCCACAGGTTGACGGTTACAAGACCGAGCTTGAGCCAGCTACATCATACCTCCTTTGGGTAGTACCTGCGGTAGACGGTGAGTATGAATATACAGAAAAGGATATCATTTTCGCAGAATTCACAACAAATGATATTGTTCCTGGCGGAAGCCTTGAACTTACATGCGGAGAACCAAAGGTTACTCCGTCATCGATCACATTCCCGCTTTCATGCGACGGCGCTGAGATGATCTACTATGCATACCTTACGGCTGAGGGTGGAAGCCGTTTCGCTTCTGTTCCTGACGATGCTGTGAAGTTCGAGCAGATCATATCTGAGGACAGCGACTTCAGAATCGGTGACTATGTGACTGTAACCGGAAATCAGACTGACGCGGTGGGCAGAAACCTCAACGACGAGTCTGCTACTGAGTACTGGTTGTATGCTGTTGCAGTGGATGCTGACGGTAAGTATGGCAAGGTTCATTGCGTATCTGCCAAGACACTTGCACTTGCGTATGACAGCTCTATCACATTGACAGTTGACGCTCCGTCGGAGACAATCACAGCATATTCTGCTACATTCAAGATCACATCTACCGGAGATCTTTCAGATTATATCTACTGGGTGGGACGTGTAAGCGATCCGTTCTGGGCTAACACAAACTATTGCGGTGGAACAAGAAGCGGTGCTCAGAAGTATATGGCCCTTAATCCTGATGACGAGAACATTATCAAGTGTATGCGTAAGTACGGTTCGATCTCGGAGGATGGCACTATCACAATCACTGAGATGACAATGGAGACACAGTATGTGTTCGTTATCCTCGAGAAGGGTGATACGTACTTCTCTAAGGCAGCTTCAAAGACGGTGAAGACTCTCGCAGCTGATCTCGGAGAGATTGTGAGAGAGGGTACAGCCAAGTGGGAGGCAGAAAAGGCGAAGATCTCGTTCGAGTGGCACAAGGATTATTTCGAGCAGGGTATCGGCGGTCTGATGTCATTCTACAGCTTCAGCATCACTTGTCCTAAGGAGTTCACTTCATATATCATGTGTGCGTCAAATGACTATTTCACAGAGATGGGTCTCACAAAGGTAGAGCATGCTATGATCGAGATCGAGAATTATGCAAGCCGTACCGTAGACAAGGATCACACTCTCGATGATGAGAACGGTGAGATGCGTACAGAGCCTAACTATGTGAAGAACGGCGAGGAGAAGCCTGGACAGCTGATGAGTGTGAACGACTTCTATGTGCATGGTACTCCACATGAAGGTGCGGTGACTTACTTCGCAGAAGGTACACACGGTGAGGGCAATTGCATCAAGTGGGACAACGGTACATGTACAGCTTACGAAAGAGCACTCGAGAAACTGGCATACTACAGTTCTATCACCCCATATCAGGAAAGAGCGGCGATGTTCGGTTTGAAGGGTGATGAGGCTGCAACTTGGGCAAATGCGCTTCTTGAGGCATACAAGGATTACTATCTGAGCTCTAAGCCTCAGTTGTACATCAACGACGGAAGTCCGCTCCGTATGTCTAATCCATATGCTACCGGAGTCAATGAGGATGGAGAAATCCCTGACAGGGTGATTGTCATGCTCAAGGACAAGGATGGCAACTACTACGAACCTATGTATTTTGAGGTTCCGGCTTATTTTGAAAAGAAATAACGGGATATGAATAATATTCGATTTTTGATTACTGTCGCTGCGGCTTTTATGCTGTCAGCGACAGTGTTCGCAGAGAACAGTGACAAAAAAGAGCGTTCAACAGGCTATGTCACAGGCAGTTTTGAGACAAATACCAATGTCTATCAGAAGGATCTCAAGACCAATGCAAAGGTGCCGGAAGGAAAGTTCGGTTCCAACAACTATCTGAAGGTGGACTACAACAACCCTGACCCTACCGGCTTCGTGGGTGATCCGCAGAAGGCAGTTTAGGTTGCATTCGGTGGCGTTTAAAGCGTTGCCTATCAATGTGTTACAGAAAGTCGATGCCCCTATAATGGGGCATCGACTTTCTGTATGTTGTTGGTGGTCAAGTGCTTAGATGTCACGCTGTCTGTGTAGGGAATGTACCATCCGGTGTGATGTCAGACCTTCCTGTTTTTCCATCGGCCGCTGCGGAGGTATAGGTAGCAGCAGATAAGGAGGACTGCGGCATAGACATGTTCCGCACTCCAGCAGATTGCCACGTCAGCTTTGAGGATGCCTGCCACTGTTGTACAGTAGAGGGTGTAGATTCCCAAGGCTGCAAGTTCGAGGCGGAAGGCTGTCTTGGTGCTGCCTGTGCCTGATACGGCGTTGAAGAGGATCATTGCGCCGACTGTGAGCAGGTATGAGCTGCACATTACGATCAGGGACGGGATTGTGGCAGGTATGAGTTCGGGGATGTCTGTGTAGATGCTGATGACTGCTTTCGGGAATATGCAGAACAATATGGCAATGCTTATGACGATTCCGTAGGAGAGTTTCATGATTCGCTTAATGAGCGACATGACTTTGTCTTCTCTTCCGGCTCCGATGATGTTGCTGACGAGTGTGCTACAGGTGGATGAGAATGCTGCGAGTATCATCCAAAGCAGTCCTGATACGCCTCTGATGATGTTGGATACTGCGAGGGATCTTTCTCCGAGGTGCTCGATGTAGAGGAAGAAGATAAACCAGGTGGAGATGGATATGATGTGCTGGATCATCGTCCATGAGCATACCGGCATCATTGATTTGAGTTCTGTGCGGTCGAAGCATGCTGGCTTGTCGAGACCGTATTTCTTCCTGTCACAGCTGATGCGTGTGTAGAGTGCGAAGAAGATCAGGGATACGAGTTCGGCGAGGCTGGATCCGATGGCTGCTCCTGTGATGCCGAGGGCAGGAAATCCGAGATGGCCGAAGATGAGTACCCAGTTGAAGAGTATGTTTGAAAGGACCATGACCACGGAGTTGAGTGTCAGGGTCTTTGTCTGCGTAGTACCTACATAGAAGGCTCTGTACATTGTAGTGCAGAAGGCGAATATCATTCCCGGGAGGCGCCATCTGACGTAGCTGAGTGATGCGTGGTAGATGGCCTCAGATGACACGAGGTGTTTCATCAGGAGGGGAGAGAAAAGTTCAGAGGCAACGATGATGACTGCAGAGAGTCCGAGCAGGAAATAGAGACCGTTCCAGAATACTTTTCCGGTGTCGGTGTAGTTCCCCTCTCCGTTTCGTCTTCCGATGATGATTTGGGCTCCGATGCTGAATCCGAATCCTGCCATGAATAGTATCATGTAGTATACTATGGCTATTGCGGATGCACCAAGTTCGATCTCACCCACTCTTCCGAGGAATGCAGTATCGGTAAGACCGATCATCTGCTCCATAAGGAGACTGATGAGGATAGGGTAGGCAACCTTCCAGATGTTTCTATATGAGTATGTTCCAGTTGACATACAGGGTGATAATGCGTAATGTGCTGATATATACTGTATTAACTGTGCGAGGGTGGGCGTTTTTGACCCACCCTCGCACAGTTATCTGATTGAATGTCAGCTGTTTGCGTTCTGAGTGCCTGAGAACATGCCGATAGTCTGCTCTACTGTCAGTGCGTTCTCTACCTTGAATTCTCCGCTGCGGCTGCGCTGAAGGGAGTCGAGGTGGGCTCCGGTGCCGAGGGCTTCTCCGAGGTCGCGGGCGAATGCGCGGACGTAGGTGCCTTTGCTGCAGGCCATGCGGATTGAGGCGCGTGGCAGTCCGAGGGATGAGTTGTCGGTTACATTGATTCTGCTTGATGCATTCTTTGTTTCGGTTTCAATATCAACGCTCGCCGATGAAGCTGTTGTTCCGAAGACCCCCGTCTTCCCTTCGGTCAGACACCCCCTAGCCGGGGGTGGCATGTCTTCTCCACATTCAGCTTCAATCGGCTTTGCTTCTAGTGATGAAGTGAAAGAAAGCAGTTCGAGTTCCGTGATGTGGATACGCGAGACGCGGAGGAGGGATTCGGCGGCGGTGTCGAAGTCTGAGGCGGTTTCGGGATTTTCGCCGGTTTCCTTGTAGAGTTTGCGGGCGAGTTCGTATGCGCGGACGCCGTCGACCGATTTTGCGGAGAAGAGTGGGGCAACCTGGTCCTGCTCTCCGATGAAGTCCGGGAGTGCGGCCTGGATGCCTTCCGCTGTGATATGCTCGTGCGGGAAGAATCTGTCGATTTCCTTTTCGAGGTCGTATGACGGTGTGGTTGCACCGAAGGTCACTCCTGCAATGTATTCCTTGTCATGTGACTGGAGAGTCTCAGCGAGTTTGGTCGCCTTGCCGATGCATACCAGAAGTACGCCTGTGGCAAGCGGGTCCAATGTGCCTGCATGACCGACTTTCAGGTTCTTCTTTCCGAAATGACGGATAGCGGCGTACTTGACCTTCCTGATCACGTCCGCCGATGTCCATCTGTATGGTTTATCTATAGGAATAATAATTCCCTCCGGGTAGTCCTCGATGTTTCTGCTGAGAGGAGTACTGCCCGGATTGAGTATCAATGCTTCCAAATCTGATTATTTACAAGGGATCTTGTTGATTCTGTTCTGATGACGGCCGCCTTCAAACTCTTCGCCCAGCCATGCGTCAGTGATCTCGACAACTGTCTCGAACGGAATGAAACGAGCCGGCATCACGAGCACGTTTGCATTGTTGTGCTGCTTGATGAGCTTTCCGATTTCAACTGACCAGCAGAGTCCTGCGCGGATGCCCTGATGTTTGTTGAGGGCCATCTGCATTCCGTTTCCTGTGCCGCAGAATGCGATTCCGAGTTCAACCTCTCCTGCTTCAACAGCAGAAGCGAGCTGGTGAGCTACGTCTGGATAGTCCATGCTCTCGGTAGTGTCTGTACCGAAGTTCACCATTTCATAACCCTTGCCTGTGAGGTATTCAACCAATGAGTTCTTGTAATCCACGCCTGCGTGGTCGTTGCAAATGCCGATTTTCATAAGATTCTGATATTTGGGTTCGCAAAGATACTCCAGAGGAGTCATAAAAAAAAGATTTGTTTGTAATTTTGACACCCAAACCTGAAGTTTATGTTAAGGAGAATTGCAGTGGCTTCTGATTCGTTCAAGGGATCTCTTACGTCCCTTGAGGTGGCGCATAGTGTGGAGAAGGCTGTGCATGATGTTCTGCCGGCATGTGAGGTTGTCATGGTCGGTGTCGCAGACGGTGGTGAGGGAACGATGGAAGCCTTGCTGCAGACTCTGGGAGGCAAGAGGGTGACATGTGCGGTGGCAGATCCTCTCGGCAGGATCATAGATGCGTCATATGTTGTTCTGAATGACGGGATTACGGCTGTTGTGGAGATGGCTTCCGCAAGTGGTCTTACCCTTCTTCGTCCGGATGAAAGGAATCCTCTCAGGACATCGACATGTGGAACGGGACAGCTGATCCTTGATGCCTTGGACAGAGGCTGCAGGAAGTTCCTGGTCGGCATCGGAGGCAGTGCGACAAATGATGCGGGAATGGGTATGCTTGCGGCATTGGGATATTGTTTTACCGGTGCTTCCGGAGAGGTGCTGCATCCGTCCGGAGAGGCCTTGGGACGTGTCTGCAGGATTGACAGTTCAATGGTTCATCCGGGGCTGTATGAGGCTAAGTTTATTGTTGCATGTGATGTGAAGGCTCCGCTTTTCGGACCGGAGGGCGCAGCATGTGTCTTTGCGCCGCAGAAGGGTGCCGATCCGAATATGGTGAAGGTCCTGGATGAGGGACTGCGTCATTTTTCTGAGGTTGTTGCAGCTGTGATGGGACGTGACTGTTCGTATACGCCGGGAGCAGGAGCGGCTGGAGGTCTGGGATATGCTTTCATGCAGTTCCTGAATGCCGGTCTTGAGAGTGGAGTGGAGACGGTCCTTGATGCGGTCGGTTTTGATACCCTTATAAAGAATTCGGATCTTGTCATAACAGGTGAGGGATGTATCGATAGCCAGACCTTGACAGGTAAGGCTCCTTATGGAGTTGCGCAGCATGCCGGACGTCTTGGAATACCTGTTCTTGTCATAGGGGGAACCGTGAAGATTGACAAGGCTCAGGCCGCGGAGTCCGGATTCATGGATGTGCTGCAGGTTACACCTGACGAAATGCCGTTGTCAGTGGCAATGAGGAAGGATGTTGCGGCAGAAAATGTGTTTAAAACTGTGTCGCGATGGCTGAAAGGCCGGGATGAATAGTTTTGTTGTCGCAAATCTGGCAAAATACTTGGAATATAAGTTGAAATCACTAAATTTGTAAGCGACAAAACAAACCACGTATGTTTATTCTACATCATCATCACTCTTATTTTTTCGGTTTATCGTGAGGTAGAGCGGTGTATATGTATGTTTTATATTGCCTGCTTCTCGCGAAGCGGGTTTTTTATTTTATATGGCTATGGAGAATGTAATGTTGAGGATTGCGGTTCAGACAAAGGGACGTCTGAATGAGCAGAGCATGGATCTTTTGAAGGAGGCAGGTGTGACTGTAAGCCAGGAGAAGCGTAAGTTCCTGATGCGTGCAGAGGATTTCCCTGCAGAAATCATATTTCTGAGAGATGACGATATCCCGCAGACCGTTGCCATCGGTGCGGCGGATATAGGTATTGTAGGCTACAATGAGGTGGCTGAGAAGGGACATGAGGTGAATATTCTTCAGAAACTCGGTTTCGGCGGCTGCCGTATATCGCTTGCGATTCCAAAGACTGAGACTTACACCGGTCTTGAATATTTCAACGGCAAGCGTGTAGCTACCTCATATCCTGAGATTCTGAGCAGATTCTTTGCAGAGAACGGTATCACAGCAGAGATCCATACAATTTCCGGTTCTGTGGAAATCGCTCCTACAGCGGGTCTTGCGGATGCGATTTTTGATATTGTATCGTCCGGCGGAACTCTCGTTTCCAACGGTCTCGTCGAGGTTGAGAAGGTGCTCTTCTCCGAGGCTGTACTCATAGGCAACCCTGAGCTGTCAGAGGAGAAGATGGCTCTTGCAAACAAGCTTATGTCGCGCTTCGAGGCTGTAAGAAACGGTATCGGAAAGAAGTATCTGCTTCTGAACATTCCGGCTGCCGCTCTCGATAAGGCTATCGATCTGCTTCCGGCAATGCGTAGCCCGACAGTGATTCCGCTTGCCAACAGCGAGTGGTGCTCTCTCCAGACAGTTGTAGAGGAGAATAATCTCTGGAATATCATCGAGGATCTCAAGGCAATCGGTGCCGAGGGTATTCTTGTACTTTCACTTGATAAGATCGTATTGTAATGAATGTCTATATAAATCCGGAAAAGTCTTTGTGGCCGGCATTGACCGAGCGTGTTACGACAGATGATGCCGTGATCGAGGGTCGTGTGAATGCCATTCTGGAGCGTGTCCGCAAGGATTGCGACAAGGCTCTGGTGGAGTTGGCGCAGGAAATTGACAAGGTGGATCTCTCTGAGGGTGTTGAGGTGTCGGAGAAGGAGATTGCAGAGGCGGTCGCTTCTGTGTCGGAGGAGTTGAAGGCGGCGGTGGAAGCGGCATATGCTAATATTTATGAGTTCCACAAGGCTCAGACCTTTGTTCCTGTCGAGGTGGAGACTGCTCCGGGTGTGAGATGTGTGCAGAAGGCTGTAGCGATCCAGCGCGTAGGTCTGTATATACCGGGAGGTTCTGCGCCGCTTTTTTCGACTGTGCTTATGTTGGCCGTTCCGGCAAAGGTGGCCGGTTGCAGGGAGGTGGTTCTTTGCACGCCTTGCGGAAAGGACGGAAAAGTGGCTCCTGCGGTGCTCTATGCCGCTTCCGTATGCGGAGTGGACAGGATATTCAAGGTAGGAGGTGCCCAGGCGGTCGCTGCGATGGCTTATGGAACGCAGACGGTTCCTGCTGTAGATAAGATCTTCGGTCCCGGAAACCGTTATGTGACAAAGGCTAAGGAAATCGTTTCCAGAAAGGTTGCTATCGATATGCCTGCAGGCCCTTCAGAGGTACTTGTGATGGCGGACGGATCTTCTGTTCCGGCTTTCGTCGCTTCCGATCTTCTGTCGCAGGCGGAGCATGGTCCGGATTCGCAGGTGATTCTGGTGTGCGATACCGAGGCGCTCGCTGCCCAGGTGCAGGAGGAGGTTCAGGTACAGTTGGAGAAACTTCCGAGAAAGGAGGTCGCTGTGAAGGCGTTGGAAAGCAGCCGAATCATTGTAATGGATTCATTGGATACTCAGATAGAGTTTGTGAACGCGTATGCGGCGGAACATCTGATCATTTCAATGTCGGAGCCTTGGGCTATCGCAGAACGTATTACGGCAGCCGGCAGCGTGTTCATTGGAAATTATACGCCGGAGAGCGCCGGAGACTATGCATCAGGTACGAACCACACTCTTCCTACTTCAGGTTGGGCACGTTCGATGAGCGGTGTCAATCTCGACAGTTTTGTAAGGAAGATCACATATCAGGAAATCTCGAAGGAGGGTATCCTGCAGCTTGGAAAGACCATCGTGACAATGGCGAAGGCTGAAGGTCTCGATGCTCATGCGAATGCAGCTGCTGTCCGGATGGAGATTGCCGCGTCGCTTCGCTCCTCGCAATGACGTTCTGAACGCTCCTCGCAATGACGTTCTGAACACTCCTCGCAATGACGTTCTGAACGCTCCTCGCAATGACGTGATGTGTACGTCATTCTGAGCTGCGATAGCAGCGTGAGAATCTAAAATACATGAATATGAAACAGATAAACATATATAACCTGGCTCGTCCCAACATCAGGAACCTTGCTCCGTATTCGACAGCAAGGGACGAGTGTCAGGTGAAAATCGGAAGTTTCCTGGATGCCAATGAGAATCCGTTCAGCAACGGCTACAACCGTTATCCCGATCCGCGTCAGCAGGAACTCAAGTCCCTGATATCCAAGATCAAGGGAATTCCCGTGAAGAATATGTTCATAGGAAACGGAAGCGACGAGGCAATCGACCTCTGTTTCCGTGTGTTCTGTGAACCTGGCAAGGATAATACGGTCAGCATTGCACCGACCTACGGTATGTATAAGGTGGCGGCTGACATCAATGATGTGGAGGTGCGTCAGGTGCCTCTCGGACCGGATTTCAGCCTTCCTTTCGAAGGACTTCTTTCGGTCTGTGACGACAATACAAAGCTGATGTTTGTATGTTCTCCGAACAATCCTACCGGAAATGCGTTCCCTGTAGCTCAGATTCTTTCCCTTGCGGACAGATTCGACGGAATACTGGTGGTGGATGAGGCATATATAGATTTTTCATCACAGCCGAGTCTGGCTGGCTTCATAAAGGATTTTCCTAATCTCATTGTTCTTCAGACGCTTTCCAAGGCTTATGGTCTTGCGGCTCTCCGTCTGGGACTTGCATTCGCGGATGAGAGGACAATGTCGATGTTCGCAAATGTGAAATATCCGTATAATATTTCCCTCGCCGGTATGGAAAAGGCTATGGGTCTTCTTCGCCGCGACGTCGCTGCCGAGGTTGAGGTCATCAAGGCTGAACGTGCCCGTATGGCGGAGGCGCTTGCCGCCCTTCCGAGGGTTCGCAAGGTGTGGCCGTCTGATGCCAATTTCCTTCTGGTTCAGGTGGATGACGCCCGCGGTCTTTATAATGAACTGCTTGATGCACAGGTTATTGTGCGTGACAGATCACGTGTCTTGGGTTGTGACGGATGTTTGAGAATTACAATCGGTACCCGTGAAGAGAATGATAAGGTGCTTGCTGTGATCGGAGGCCTGAAGCCTGAGTCTGTTGTCGAGAAACGTGCGGCAAAGGTGGTACGCAAGACCAAGGAGACTGAAATAGAGGTCAGCGTGGATCTTGATGCAAGCGGTTCGGACGGCATTGACACAGGTCTGAAGTTCCTTGATCATATGCTTGACCAGATCGTTCATCATGCAGGTATCTATCTGACAGTCAAGGCTAAAGGAGATCTTGAGGTGGATGAGCACCATACAATGGAGGATGTGGCTATTGTTCTCGGTGAGGCTTTGATAAAGGCTTTGGGAAACAAGCGTGGAATCGAAAGATACGGTTTCGTGCTTCCTATGGATGAGAGCAAGGCTATGGTGCTGATGGATCTCGGAGGAAGAATCGAGTTTGTATGGGATGTGGAGTTTGCACGTGAGCGAGTGGGTGATGTCCCTACGGAGATGTTCCGGCATTTCTTCCGTTCTCTCGGAGCGGCTATGAACTGCAATCTTCATGTCTCGGCGAAGGGAGAGAACGACCACCATATTGCAGAAGGTATATTCAAGGCGTTTGCACGTGCCCTCAGGATGGCGGTGCGTCGCGAACAGTTTTCATATTCGCTGCCAAGCAGCAAAGGAGTGTTATGATAGCGATAATTGACTATGATACAGGCAATCTGAGGTCTGTGTGCAATGCTCTTGACCGTATCGGAGCGGAGTATGTGCTGACTGATGATCCTGCGGTGATAGCCCAGGCGGACAGGGTTCTGCTTCCCGGAGTAGGAGAGGCGTCGTCAGCAATGCAGAAGCTTCAGGAAAGGGGATTGTGCGAGGTGATCAAGGCTCTCGAGGTGCCTGTACTGGGTATATGTATCGGCATGCAGCTGATGTGCAGGCACAGCGAGGAGGGCAATGTGGATTGTCTCGGAATATTTGACGCGCAGGTGCAGAAGTTCGAGGCGGATCCGTCGCAGGGAGTGAAGGTGCCCCATATGGGATGGAACTCCATTACAGATTTGAGAACAGGCCTTTTCGAAGGGCTTTCCGAGGGCGAATTCGTGTATTTCGTGCATTCGTTTGCAGCGGATGTCTGCGAAGATACTATCGCGGTATCGGAAAACGGACGAAGATTTTCAGCGGCTCTTCGCAAGGGTAATTTCTATGGAGCCCAGTTCCATCCGGAAAAGAGCGGCGGTGTGGGAGAAAGGATTTTGAAAAACTTCATGAATCTATGAGCAGCAGAACAATCATAATACCGGCCATTGACCTTATGGATGGCAAGTGCGTGCGCTTGACCCAGGGTGACTATGGCCAGAAGAAGGAATATTCGGCAGATCCGCTTGACATGGCCATGCAGTATGCCGACAGTGGAGTTACAAGACTTCATGTCGTGGATCTGGACGGTGCCAAGGCGAAGAATCCATGCAACCTTGCGGTGCTTGAGAGAATCGCCACTCGTACATCTCTGGATGTGGAGTGGGGCGGCGGCATCAAGGACGCTTCGGCTTTGCGCTCAGCCTTGGATGCAGGTGCCGGCAGAATCATCTGTGGCAGCATTGCAGTGGACGACCGCGCGGCATTCTCCGAGTGGCTTGCCCAGTTCGGTCCGTCCCGCATCATCCTCGGTGCCGATGTCCGTGACGGAAAGGTTGCGACCCACGGATGGCTGAAGGACAGCGGTCTTGCGCTTGAGGAACTGATGGGATGGTATGTTCCGGAAGGATTGAGTCAGATGATCTGTACAGACATCAGCAAGGACGGTATGCTTCAGGGACCGGATTTCGGTTTCTATGTTTCCTTGAAGGAGCAGTGGCCTACAGTGGACGTGACTCTCAGCGGCGGAATCAGCTGTATGGATGACCTTGTGAAGGCCGAGGAGCTCGGAATCCACAGTGTGATTGTAGGCAAGGCCATATATGAAGGTAGAATCAGTTTGAAGGATTTGGAGTCATGGTTGCTAAAAGGATAATCCCGTGCCTTGATGTAAAGGACGGACGTACAGTCAAGGGCATCAACTTCGTAGGTCTCCGCGATGTAGGAGATGCAGTGGAACTGGGTGAGATGTATGCCAGACAGGGTGCGGATGAACTGGTTTACCTGGATATCAGCGCGACTGTCGAAGGACGAGGAACCTTTGTGAATCTGGTCCGCAGAATCTCGGAAAGAATCAATATCCCGTTCACTGTCGGAGGTGGAATATCATCGCTTGACGATGCTGCAAGGCTTCTGGACGCGGGTGCGGACAAGATATCGATAAACAGTGCCGCTGTGCGCAATCCTTCTCTGATCGATGAGATTGCAGGTAAATACGGAAGTCAGTTCGTCGTGTTGGCGATCGATGCCAAAAGCGTAGGAGATCAGTGGCTTATCACGACTCATGGAGGACGCCAGCTGACTGAAAAGGAACTGTTTTCATGGGCATTGGAAGGTCAGGCGCGTGGTGCAGGTGAGATTCTTCTCACATCAATGGATCATGACGGCACAAAGGCAGGATATCCTTGTGATCTCTTTGCCCGTCTGTCGGAACAGCTGACAATTCCGATCATTGCCTCCGGAGGAGCAGGATCAGCGGAAGATATCGCAGCAGTACTCTCGGACGGACGTGCGGATGCCGCCCTTGCTGCCAGCATTTTCCACTATGGCGAGATGACTGTAGGCGAGCTGAAAGGAAGATTACGTGAAATGAATATCAATGTAAGATTATAGAATAACCACAATATTATGAAATTCGAAGAATTCAATCTATCAAAAAATGCTGACGGACTTCTCCCTGTAGTGGTTCAGGACAGCGAGACCTTGAAGGTACTCATGGTCGCATATATGAATAAGGAAGCATATGAGAAGACATGCGAGACAGGTAAGGCTACTTTCTTCAGCCGTACCCGCGGTGCTCTCTGGACAAAGGGTGAGACTTCAGGAAACTTCATCGAGGTGGTGAAGATGTATCCGGATTGCGACAACGATACACTCCTCCTTATGGGAAAACCTATCGGCCCTACTTGCCACAGAGGTACTGTAAGCTGCTTCGACACTCCTGAGAAGGAAGGTTTCATCCGTCATCTCCAGGGTGTCATACAGGGGCGTCATGCTCAGATGCCTGAAGGTTCATACACAACCCATCTCTTCAATAAGGGCGTGAACAAGATTGCCCAGAAGGTTGGAGAGGAAGCAGTCGAGACTGTTATCGAGGCGATTGACGGTAACCGTGAGCGTTATCTCTATGAGGCGAGCGATCTTATCTATCACCTCCTTGTGCTTAACGAGCAGATGGGATTCACTATTGCAGATATGGAAGCCGAACTGGCGTCACGACACAAATAGTCGGTGGCGCGTAAATCGTTGATATATATGATGATACAGAAAGGCGATTCCCTTTGAACGGGGAATCGCCTTTCTGTATCGTGCTGATTGTCAGCGTGTTTGGTGACGCGTTACCAAGCCCAGTTGAACACGATGTCTCGTGGGATGCCTGCACTGTTCACCTTAGCGATGTCTGCTGCGAGAGCCTCGCGGATGCTTGCGTTCTCTGCAGCGTACTTCTGAGCGAACTCGAAGTTTCCGGTAGCCTGTGTCTCAAGGATGAGGCTTGCCCATGAGTCTACAGCTGCGGCTGCCTTCTCAAAGTCGATAACCCACTTGCCTTCCTCGTTGCGAGTGAATGCACCGTGATCCTCCATGAAGTTGTAGCACATCATGTTAGCCTTACCGTGTGATGAGGCGAAACCGAAACGTACTGAACGTACGATACCGGCGATGAATGTAGCGAGAGACTCCTCCTTAGTGATGTCTGTGATCTCACCCATGTCGATGAGCTTGCTTACCATGAAAAGACCGAGGATGTCTGCCTTAGCCTCTTCCCATGATGTCTTCTGGTCACCCATAGCCTGGTCTACTGAACCCTTGCCGTTCACAGTCTGCTTAACGCCGAGACCGTGTGCAACCTCGTGGAATGTCACATTCCAGAAGAATGCGTCTGCACTGAGGTACTGGAGCTGGTCAGGAGTCATGAGAACCTCGCCGATAGGCATCATGATCTTGTCGAACTTGGCCATCATGCTGTTGTAGAGCTGGAGACGGCGCGTACCCTTCGCTGCGTGTACTCTCTCGTCGTTAGGGAGGTTGATGGCGATGGTCTTGCTGCCTCCGTTGCAGTCACCTGCGTAGTAGATGGCGTCGTATACGTTGAGGTCTGATGATGTACCAGGTACGAATGTCTTGTACTCGGGTGCACATGGAAGTGCCTTCTGGAGCTCAGGAAGAAGACCTACATACTTTGCAAGGTTTGCACTGCGCTTCTCGTCCTTGAGGAGGATGAATGCCTCATATGCAGCCTTTGCTTCGTAGAGGTGGTCGTCATAGTTCTCGATAGGTCCTACAACGAAGTCCATGTTGCAGTCCTTCATGTCCATCCATGCGAGGTCTGAAGCAAGGTAGTCGTCTGTGCGGAATGCCTTTACACGCTCTGTGAGGTACTTGCGCATACCCTCGTTCTCTGTGAGGGAAGCAGCCTCCTCGAGGAGGGCGCATACCTTGTCGAGTTCCTCCTTGTACTCGTCACGGTACCATACGCACTTGAGTGCGCCGTTCTCGTCGCGACGGATGACAGTATAGAGGCTGAGCTTGTCAGGGTCCTCAAGAGCATCGAACTCTTCTGCTGTCATATCCTGCGGATAGTACTGGCAGCCGAGCGGCTTCTCGCCGTAACCTTCGAGGAACGGTGAGTTGTTGTCAAGGTGATCCCATGCACCGTAGTTGATCATTGCGTATGCCTTAGCCGGACCCTCAGGGAGAGCCTCGATCACTGACTTGTCGCCGAAAGTCTGTTTCCAGAAGAGTGCGTCCATGATGTCCGCCGCCTCACGGAAAAGTGAAACGATCTTCTTGTCATTCTCTGAGAGAGCGTCATAGAGAGGTGATTTCACCTCAACTACTGCATAACTGTCAACCTTTGTCTGCAATTCTGTGTCGTTTTTCTGACAACAAGCAGCCACTGCGATTGCAGCGGCTGCCATAAGATATAACTTCTTCATCGTAAATTAGAAGCTAAGTGCGATTGCCTTGAAGCTGTCTGCCTTAAGAGCTGCACCACCGATAAGACCACCGTCGATATCAGGGCAAGCGAAAAGCTCCTGTGCGTTTGTAGGGTTGCATGAACCACCGTAGAGGATAGAGATCTCCTCAGCGAGCTCACCGAACTTCTCAGCGAGAACCTTGCGGATCTCAGCGTGGATCTCCTGTGCCTGCTCTGCAGTTGCAGTAAGACCTGTTCCGATAGCCCATACTGGCTCGTAAGCTACAACAACCTTAGCCATCTCCTCAGCTGTAAGCTCGAAGAGAACGTTCTTAACCTGTGCAGTTACAACCTCGAAGTGACGGCCAGCCTCGCGCTCCTCCTTCTTCTCACCGATGCAGAAGATTGGAGAAAGACCCTCAGCAAGAGCAAGCTTAGTCTTCTCTACGAGTGTAGCGTCAGTCTCACCGTAGTACTCTCTTCTCTCAGAGTGACCGAGGATAACGTACTGGCAACCTACGCTTGAAAGCATGTTGACAGCTACCTCACCAGTGTAAGCACCCTTTACGTGGTCAGCGCAGTTCTGAGCTGAAAGACCTACTGAAGTACCCTTAACTACCTCAGCTACTGGGTAAAGGTGTGTGAAAGGTGGAGCGATTACAAGCTTAACGTCAGCTGGAACCTCAGCTGCTGCTGCTACTACTGCCTTTGCGAGCTCTACGCCCTCAGCAACTGTTGTATTCATCTTCCAGTTGCCTGCTACAATGTGTTTTCTCATTTCAATAAATATTTAGTAATTCAACTTTTCGTATAAAGCGGCTGCAAATTTACAATTTTTCGCTCAATGAGCAATGCATTAGCCTAAAACAATCTCACCGAAGAAATCCGGGCAATGGAAATCCGGCTGAGGGAGTCCGATAGGGGACCAGCTGAGGAAGTGAGGAGTGTCACATTTGTCTCCGCATTTGTAGAGATTCACGCGGAGCGACTCCGGTTTCTGCTCATATCCGAGAGACTCGAACGGAATAACCTCTACAGCCCACCAGCTCTGACCTTCCTGACGTGAGTCGATCGGTTCGTGCGGGAGGGAAGTGAAGTGGCGGATTGCGCTGAGTCTGTCTTCAGGGAAATGAACGGCATCATGGCGGGAGGTTCTGCGTGCGGCGAGGATTGTGCCGATGCAGTTCATCTCAACGTTTACGTAATGTTTTCCGTCAGGTGTCATGATGAAGAATTCCACGCAACTGTCTTCCCATACTGGACCGTTGCTCTCCATTGCGGCTGCTCTCACGTGAGCCTCTGACACTTCAAAGAGGATTGCAATGGCCTTGTCAGAGTATGCGAGTCTGAAGTTTACGCTTGGTGCGTATGGGAATTCGCTCCAGTTCACGCAGTCAAGAGCCTGTGGCTCAACCGCTGCAAGCGCCTCGTGCAGCGCTTCGTCAGAAAGTGTCTGAACGTCAGCGATATACTGTGCCTTGAATGTTTTCATGACTTATGCGTTCTTCACGATTTCCTTCATTGCCTCGTACTGCTCTTCCATTGAGCAGAGGAGCTTGTACTGAGCGTGTGTTCTCACGAGGTTGTGGTCAGGCGCGTTTGTCTTGTAGTACTTGTCGCCGTCGATGTAGTCCATGAGGAAGCGGAGTACCTGCTCGAAAGTGATGTAGCGTGCAGAGAATGCAAGCCACTCAAGCTCGCTCTCGCAGAGAGTCTCTTTGCGCTCTGAAAGGTAACCTTCCGCATATGCCTTGAACATCTCAAGTGACATCGATACCTTCGAAAGGTCTCTGTCGTCTTCTGCTCCTGTGTTTGTGTATGAACGGATGGCGTCACCGAAGTCGTTGAGTGAAGTGCTGCTCATACATGTGTCGAGGTCGATTACGCAAAGAACCTCGCCTTCGGCATCGAAGAGGATGTTGCTGATCTTGGTGTCGTTATGTGTGACACGTGTCGGGATTGTGCCGTTCTCCACGAGGCTCCAGAAAGCGAGCATTTCTTCCTTGCGTGACTCGATCCAGCTGATTTCCTCTGCAAGATCCTTTACGCGTCCTGCAGCGTCGGCGTTGATAGCCTCTTCCCACTGCTGGAATCTCCAACGGATGTTGTGGAATCCCTTGATAGTCTCGCTGAGCGGTGTGGTGAAGTCAGCAAGCTGTGCCTGGAACTTTCCGATGCCCTGTCCGCCCTTGTATGCGAGTGCAGGAGTGTCGGCCTTCTCGTAAGTTACCGAACCTTCGATGAATACACACACAGCCCAGAAATTGCCGTTCTCATCCTTGTAGTAGAGGTCGCTGTATGGAAGCGCCTTTTCCTCCTCTGTCAATGTCTCTGCATTTCTCTTCACAACAGTGAGAACCTCGCGCATAGGATCACCGCCGGCAGCAGCGACCTTGGCCTTGATGTGCTCTGTCACCATGAGAATGTTGTTCATCATTCCAGGTACATCCGGGAATACGATGTGGTTCTTTCTCTGAAGGATGTACTTGCCGCCTTCAACTGTCTTGACGATGAATGTGTCGTTGATGAAGCCAGGTCCAAGAGGTTTGATCTCGGAAATGTTGCCTGCGATTTCAAATTTCGCAGCGATTGCAATGTGTTGTTCCATAGCGTTATTAAAAGTTTTTGATAATGATTCCTATTTTGTCGGTACTGTTCTGCAGCCAGATGTATCCCTGGTCGTCGGTCTTTACCACCTTGAACGTCTTGCCGGTGAAGTTCTTTATGCTTTTCGCTCCTGTCCACGATACGTCTGCCGTTATCGTCTCGCCTTCTTCCGTCGGTTTCTGCGAGCATCGGATAATGAACCAGTTGGCAAGGTTGTCGTCATATACCCTGTATTCGTTGTCCCTGTCGTTGAACGCCATCTGGCACTTTTTGCCGGAATACGTCAGCTGAACCTCTCCTCTCCACGTCAGCGATATTTCCGACTGCGTCAGCAGAGTGTCCGCCGTGTTCGACGGCTTGCATCCGACGGCAATGATGAGGATTGCAAATATGATAATTCTTTTCATCATTCCTTCACTGTTATTTCCTTTATGATGATATCGCTGCTTCCGTCCTCTCCGGTGACAATGGCCTTGAGAGTGCCGCCTGCGGTAGGGTAGAGGTGGAAGTCCTTGCATTGGTCAATACTTTCTCCGTTGTATTCCCATCTTACTTCTCCTGCCGCATTCACAACATGGAGCACGATGCCTTCACCCTTGCTGATTTCACTCTGAGATATGAATATGTAAGGCCATGTGACCTGAGGCTGTCTTTTGGTCATGAACGGGAGACGGTACATATTGCCGGTGATGCCGTTGCTCTCGAACCTTATCTGTACTTCGTGGGCAACGTTGCCGCTTTGCAGACTGTCGATCTTTACGGCGTATCTGCCGTCTTCATATTCTACCGGCTGAACGGATGTGTACTCCGTACCCTCTCCAGCCTTGCAGCGCCATTCAACCATAGGGTTTCCTTCAAGCGATATGTCGCTCTTGCTGAACTTGACGATTACAGCATCGGGGAATGCGGTGAATGTCACGTCCGAAACAGACGGTATTTCGGTCATCTCGCCATTCTCTACAGTGCTGAAGACTATGTTCGCTCCGTCCTTGCGGATGCCGGAGATCGAGATGTTGGGATCCTTGCCGTACCAGTATGTCAGTGACGGCTTGCCCGTATTCGTTATTGCTGTTACGTTCTGTTGTGGGAAGAATATGCCTCTGATGCCCTGCTCCAGGTCATAATGGCTTGTGATGGCATCTGACCTGCCGTCAGCTTCGATAAGGTCTGCACACTGGTGCTGCTGCTCTGTGTTTACACTGTTGGACTTCCATTTGTTGTATTCATAGGGTCCGATCATCTCTTTGGCGATCTTGTCGATATGATATACGAGCATACCCTGCCCTCCGATGTATTTGTCCCATCCCTCGTTGGAACGGCACTCGAACAGATAGTATTCGCCGGGGGTTCCTGACTCCAGTTTGCAGTACATGCCGTTTTTGTGGATAGGCTCAAGAGTATAGGTCTGTCCTGCTTCAAGCATTACAGGGGTTCCGATTCCCAGAATTTCGCGTTCAATGCAATTGAAGTAAGGCGGGGTCGATGAGTTGTTGTTGTAGTTGCCGCCGTCCATGAGTGATGTGATGCGCCATGCACCTGCCGCCCAACCTCCTGCCTTGTCGTAGTCGGTGTCATAGAGGTCGACAAGACCGAATGTGTGCGCGTATTCATGGCAGAATGCACCGATTCCTGTAAATGAACGCTCGCCGGAAATTTCTGCGGAGCAGGCATATCTGTCGATCTTTCTGCCGTCCGCTTCCACTTCGATTCTTTCTCCGCTGTAGATGTAGTATTGATGCGGCCAGATGAGTTCGGTCTTGTCGGTGTGTTCCGATTCGCTCTTGCCTGCGTAGAAGATGTAGATGTTGTCTACCCACCCGTCTTCGTCCTGGTCATACTGGGCAAAGTCTATCTCAAGTGTTTCGTCTGCCATTATGCAGGCGTCCTTTACCATATCCCATGGTCTGACGTCTTCGCTGTCGGATGTGTTTTCTCCGTAATACCTTACAGGTCTCGGGAGGGATATTATGTCGCTGACGTCAAAGATGAATTCCCAGCCTTCTCCGAACTGGGCTTCGAAATAATCCTTGACGCTGCCAATGCCTTTGTAGCCGGGCTCGTTCATCAGTTTCTCGAAATCGTCCTTCGAGTGCTGAAATTTGACGTCGTCAAACTCGACAAGCAGTACAAGGGCGCGTCTGACGATTGTTTCATCGCCGCTTTTTGTCAATGCTGCTGATTTGCGGGTGGCTTCGAGTGCTGCATTGATGCCGCTTCTGTTGATGCGGCGGTCATTGGCTTTCTGTGTCAGAACGCTGTATGGGATGTTTCTGCTGGCTGCCGATATCTCTCTCGGAACAGCCTCTCCGACATGGTATCCGGTACTTGAGATGCGTCCGTCGCTGTCGTATGTGCCGTAACACCACCATCCGTCTGCGTCTTTGACGATGGCGCAACCGTCCTCTGTGAGTCTGATTCTTATCCATTCGTCTCCGCTGACGGTGACTGCAAAGCTTTTTCCGTCCGGCTGAACATATGTGGCGCGGCTTTTAAGCACAGGCCCTGCTGCAGCCTCGATGATGAATATCGAGACTGTCAAAAGGAATATTATGATTCGCCTGAAGTTCATAAAAGTTTCCGTTTTGGCAAAAAGCATGTATCTTTGCATACAGAATTGCAATTTACACATTTTTTATGAAAATCAAAAGACTGCTATTGTCTGCAGTGGCTCTTGCTATGGGAACGGGTGCGTTTGGTCAAGAGTCTATTGTGCAGAAAATCAATGAGTTCGGTAAGTTTGACAATTGGTGTCAGCGAGAAATAAAAGAGTCGCCCCTGATCGGTGGCGCGACCAAATATCTCTACGAATTCTATGGTAATCCCACAGATACCCTGAGGACTGGCAAGACGCCGTATTCGTCGCCGAAAGACTACTTGTGGAGAACAAACAACGTTCTTGCAGTGGTCGCTGGAATCGTAAAGACCAACAATACTGTGTTTCCGGAGAAAAGAGGTGACGGATATTGTGCCAGAATCGAGGCTCATATCGAAGAGGTGAAGGCCTTGGGAATTGTAAATATGGACGTTGTCTGCCAGGGAGCGCTTCTTGTCGGCGTGCTGCCGGAGCCGATCAGAGACACGAAATCTCCGATGGCGAAAGTGTTCTACGGTCTTCCTTTCAAGGGCAAGCCTAAGGCGGTAAAGCTTGATTATAAGGCTGATGTGGGCCATGAGGTGTATCGCGGAACAGGATTTTCGAAGCTCAAGCCGATGGGTTATCCTGATGATGCCGAGATCACGGTCATGCTGCAGAAGAGATGGGAGGACGAGGACGGAAACGTTCATGCCCTGCGCGTAGGTACAGGTATCGAGAGAATCTCCAAGGATGTGCCTGAATGGGTGAACGGCTATGAGGTCAGGATCCATTACGGAGATATTACAAAAGAACCGTTCTACAAGGATTATATGGGCCTCAAGGTCGATCCGGAAACAGCTTATCACGCTTTGAACAGCAAGGGAGAAAATGTCATTGTCCAGGAAGACGGTTGGGCTCCTGCGGGAACAGAACCAAACTTCATGATGGTCCATTTCATCGCAAGTTGCGGAAAGGCTTTCTACGGTGGCGTCGGAAATACTCTTTGGATCGACAATGTGGAAATAGTGATGTAACCTTCATGGGTTATATAAAATGCAAAGGGGTCGCAAGCAGTGCTTGACGGCCCCTTAAACGTGTACTAAAACCTAAACCTGATGCAAAGATGCAAAATCCCTTGCCAATGTTGCAAGAATAATTGAAAAAATTAAAAAAATAAGACTACCCGGTGGGGTAGTCTCTGAATCTCGCTTGAATTAGATTATTTAGACGCCTCGATAGATGCCTTTCTAAACTCTTTCATCATCTTCTCGAGTGCGAGTGAAGACTTACGAGCGCGAGCGCCAGCTGCCTTGTTACCCTTTTCTGCCTGAGCAGCAGCGTTGGCTGCGAAAACTTCGTACTCAGCTACAATTGCATTTACAAGCTCTTTCATGTTTCAGTAATTTAATTCGGTTAAACGTTTAGTGTGTGTAAAATTTTCGCTAAAGTATACCTTATTTTTTGAAAAACCAAATAATTGCCTGAAAAACAGCTTATAGAACTCTACTGTGCCGGTGTTTCCTTCTTTGGTTTGGTGTTTACCACATTCATTGCCCTGTCAGCACCGATTGTAGCCCATGCCTTGACACCTTCGATCACTCTGTTGGAAATTTCCGGCATCTGCTTCATTTCCTCCTCCGCAAGTGCTCCGAGAACGTATCCGACCTGCTGACCTCTGCCGAATTCGTTGCCGATGCCGACTCTGATTCGTGCGTAATCCTGGCTGCCGATGAGCTCATTGATATTTGTCAGACCGTTGTGGCCTCCGGCGCTTCCGTTCTTGCGAAGACGAAGTGTGCCGAAAGGAATATTGAGGTCGTCAGAGATCACCATGAGATTCTCGATCGGAATCTTCAGTTCATTCATCCAGTAACGCACAGCCTTTCCGCTGAGGTTCATATATGTCGAAGGCTTGAGCAGGTGGAACTTCCTGCCCTTGAATGAAACGGTTGCCGTACTGCCATATCTTCCAGACTCAAAAACAATATTGGATGCCTGTGCCCAGGCATCCAATACCATAAATCCCATGTTGTGTCTGGTGTTGGCATATTCGGCGCCGATATTTCCTAAACCGACTACCAAATAATTCATAAAGATTCAGATTACTTCTTCTTCTTACCAGTTGCCTGCTGCTCCATCTTAGCCTGCTGAGTAGCACGAGTAGGACGTACTGAGCAGATGATAGTAGCCTTAGGAGAAACGATAGTAACGCCCTCGTAGTTGAGGTCACCTGCAACGATCTGCTTACCGATCATGAGGTTAGTTGAGTCAACCTCGAGGATGTCAGGAAGATTGTTCATCATAGCGCTTACGCGGAGCTTGCGGCTTGAAACGAGGAGCTTACCACCCATCTTAACACCCTCTGAGTGTCCTGTTACGAGAACTGGAACCTCGATTGTTACAGGCTTGTCCTCAGATACGAAGAGGAAGTCTGCGTGAAGAGCCTCGTCAGATACCGGATGATACTGTACCTCGTGAAGTACTGCATAACCGTTTCTTCCATCGCTGAGCTTGAGGTCGATGATGTAAGAGTTTGGAGTGTGAGTGATAGTCTTGAGGTCCTGTGCGTCGATAGTGAAGAGGATGTTCTCCATGCCGAGACCGTAGATGTTGCAAGGAACCAGTCCTGCGTTGCGGATTGCCTTAACGGCAGCCTTGTTGCCAGCTTCGCGAACCTGGCCGTTGAGTTCAATGTGCTTCATTGTTTTCTTTGATTTTAAAAAATGTGTTACTCAGTTTTTACCGCCGTATGACGGCAAAAACCCCATTGCACTAAAAGCGTCTGCTTTTTTTGGGGCTGCAAAGATAGTCAAATTATTTGAATATCAAATATTTTATTTGAAGATAAGTTACTGCTGGATGAGACCTGTCGCTTTGTTCCACTCAAGGGTGGTGTAATATTCGTTGAGCGCTTTTTCCGCGCTGAGCGGCAGATACATGCTCAGTCCGCTGTAATTGTTGACCTTGACGCTTCCCAGGATGTACTGGGTGGAGGCTCGGTATGGGATGCATTCTTCGAGTGCGCCCCTCAGTTCCGTCAGGTCTTCGGATGTGACATTGCATGTCAGAATGATGTCCTCAAGGTCGTAGAAGCACTTGTGGGCGCTCTGGGTGTAATATTTCTGTACGTAGCTTGTGACCCTTTCCAATGATGCTATCTGCTGGCGGTATGTCTCGAAGATTCCCTTGCAGGTCTCTGCCAGGGCCTCGAGTCTGCTGCAGTCTACAACGGAAATCGTTCCGGATCTGTATGCGGAGGATCTTGACGGATCGTTGTAGAAGTTGTAGTAGTTCTCTGCAAATCCGATAAGGTCGCAGCTGTTGTCGTTCATGAGGTATGAGATGAGGGTCTCGTAGTCCATTCCTTCCGCGAGAATCTCTGCAGGGGAAATCACGAGAGTTCCGCATTTGTCCTTGAGCTCATATGCGACTTCTATGCTTCCCATGAGGCAGGCGTCGAAGATGAGGTAGTCCAGATGCATCGGAATCGCGTCTGCGAAGTCCCTGATGTCGATTTCCTTTGCGCTCGCGTTCTTTGCCGCTTCGTATCCGATGCTTCTTACCGCAGGAAGGCCGTCCTGTCTCTGACCGTACAGATATGCTGATGCGTCCGGGTCGTTGACGCTTGCTTTCCATGATCCGGACAGACCGAACTTGAACAGTGCGGGAAGCCATCCGGTGCCGTGCGACGAGAACATCATTCCGTAGCTTTCAGATGGGTATGTGTCCTTTACGTATGTAAGGACGCTGTTAAGGGTTTCCTTTGATACTGAAGGAGTTCCCGGGTCGAATACAAGCACTGTATCGCATACGGTGCTGCCGTCTGTCCCTTTGTATACGTGAGTGAGGGTAGGGGATGTCTTGTCGGTGTAGTTGTATGCGTTTTTGGTTCTGTGGCTGAATATCAGAATCGCGTTTCTTCTGCTGTCCGGGAGGGGACTGTCCAGTATGTCCTGTACGTCGTCGTCGAATTCGTCGGAGAGGTTGTTGTATCCGGCAGAGTACAGCAGGAATACGTTCTCGTATTTCGAGCCTTCGGTTCTCGTCGGTCTGTTTGAGGCTCCGGAGTCGCCAGGCTGCATGAATATTATGTCATCCTGCGCACAGGAAAATGCAATGGCGGCAAAAAGCAGAACGGCGAGTTTCGGAAATATGTTAATTCTTTCAAAAATCATAGGGCGCAAAGATAGCGATTTTTCAGATATTTTGTTATATTTGTCAGTGATTGGGATATTGTTTCGAATAAGTAACCAATACTATATAAACATGAAAACAATTGTTAAAATGATCGCAATGGCAGGTCTCGCCGCAACAGTATTTTCGTGCGGAAACAAGCAGGAGGACTTCAAGTACCTCGTTGATGAATTTGCGGATCTCAAGATAATGAGATATCAGGTCCCTGGCTGGGACGGACTTTCGCTTCAGCAGAAGGAGTATGTGTACCATCTTGCGGAGGCCGCAAAATACGGCCGTGATATCATCTGGGCCCAGAACTGCAAGTATAATCTTCAGGTGAGAAAGACTCTTGAGACTATTCTTGAGAACTATAAGGGTGACAGGACTACTGATGATTTCATGCATTTCGAAATCTATGCAAAGAGGGTGTTTTTCAGCAACGGTGTGCATCACCATTATGCGGAGGATAAGTTCTATCCTGTGTGCAGCAAGGAGTATTTCGCCGAACTCATGAACGCCGTAGGCGCATATGACCAGCGTGTGCTTACATTCATATATGACTATGATGCTCTTCCTCAGCGCAAGTCTACAGACAAGACAAAGGATATCGTAGCCTCTTCGGCCGTGAATTTCTATGAGGGTGTGACCAAGGCTGAGGTCGAGAAGTTCTATGCGGACATGGTGGATCCTGACGATCCTACTCCGGTTTCATACGGTCTCAACAGCAAGGTTGTCAAGGGTGCCGACGGAAAGATCTATGAAGAAGTATATAAGGTGGGCGGACTTTACGGTCCGGCTCTCGAGAAGATCTGTGCAGAGCTTGAAAAGGCTGCTTCCGTAGCGGAAAATCAGACTCAGAAAGATTATATCGCCGACCTCATCGCCTATTATCAGACAGGTGACCTCAAACTTTGGGATGATTACAACATCAAATGGGTGAACGATACTCTCGGAACAGTTGACTTTGTGAACGGTTTTGTGGAGGATTACAATGACCCTCTCGGACGTAAGGCTACTTGGGAAGGTCTCGTGAACTTCAAGGATGTGGCCGCTTCGCAGAGAACTGAACTCATCAGTGAGAATGCACAGTGGTTCGAGGATAATTCTCCTGTGGATCAGCGTTTCAAGAAGCCTCAGGTGAAGGGTGTGTCTGCCAAGGTAATCAACGTGGCTACTCTTGCCGGAGACTGCTATCCTGCGGCTCCTATCGGCATCAATCTCCCTAATGCAGACTGGATCCGTCGTGAACATGGTTCGAAGTCTGTGACAATCGCGAACCTTACCGCTGCGTACAGCAAGGCCGCTCAGGAGTCTCCTACAGGAACGCTTGCGGAATTCGCGTGGTCGGAAGAGGAAATCGCTCTTGAGAAGAAGTACGGTGAGATTACAAATGATATCCATGTGGATCTCCACGAGTGTCTCGGTCATGGTTCGGGACAGCTTCTCCCGGAGACTTCTCCGAATGCTCTCGGCGAGTACAGCTCTGCTCTCGAGGAGACACGCGCAGACCTTTTCGGTCTTTACTATGTGGCTGATCCTAAGATGGTTGAGCTCGGTATCCTTCCGGATATGGAGGCTTACAAGGCCCAGTATGCATCGTTCATCCGCACAGGTCTCTTCACTCAGTTCACACGTATCGAACTCGGCAAGAAGAACACAGAGGCTCACATGCAGAACCGTAAACTCATCGCTGAGTGGTGCTATGAGAAAGGCGCTCCTGCAAATGTGATCGAGAAGAAGGTGCGTGACGGCAAGACATACTTTGTTGTGAATGACTTCGAGGCTCTCCGCGGTCTCTTTGCGGAACTTCTTGCAGAGGTTCAGCGCATCAAGTCGGAAGGTGATTTCGAGGCGGGCAAGGCTCTTGTCGAGAAGTATGCCATCGATATCGATCCTGAACTTCACAAGGAGGTAAGAGAGCGTTACTATGCGCTCAAGCTCAAGCCTTACGGCGGTTTCCTCAATCCTGATATCGTACCGGTGGAGAAGAACGGAAAGGTTGTGGATTACAAGCTGGAGTATGCTGAGAGCTATCTCGGTCAGATGCTCGAGTACGGCAGGAAGTATTCTACACTCTAATATGTCATAGCGGGAGAATTTGAAAATCCTTAAAGACTATAATTATTATCTACGTATGGAGCGTGCGATGTCACAGAATACTGTGGCATCGTATTGCTCTGATGTGGCCCAGTTCCTCTCGTTCTACGAAGGGGATATCGCCTCTGTCGATAATTCAGATGTCGAGGCCTTTCTTGCGACCTGTGACGGTCTGTCCAAACGTTCCCAGGCGCGAATGCTGAGTGCTCTCCGATCCTTCTGCAAATGGCTGGTGGAGGAGGGCATGATCAAGGATAATCCGTGCGACAAGGTGGATGCTCCGAAGCTCGGTGTCTATCTGCCGGATGTCCTTTCGGTGGATGATGTGTTTTCCATTATGAACGTTGTGGATACTTCCTCATGGATCGGACTGCGGGACAGGGCCTTGCTGGAGGTTCTGTATGGCTGTGGTCTGCGTGTGTCCGAAGCGGTGGGGTTGAAGGTGGCTTCTCTCTTTCTGGATGAAGGTTTTGTAAGGGTGATCGGCAAGGGCGATAAGGAAAGGCTGGTGCCGATAGGGGAGGCGGCATCGGATGCGCTGGTTAAATATCTGGAGGCTCGTCCGGCTGAATTTTCTGTAACAGATCACGTCTTTGTGAATAGGTATGGAAACCCCCTGAGCAGAGTTTCGGCCTTCAAGACGGTAAAGGCTGCGGCTGCCCTGGCGGGAGTGCGGAAGAATATTTCTCCGCACACCTTCAGGCACTCGTTTGCCACGCATCTGATTGAGAATGGGGCGGATATACGTCTTGTCCAGGAAATGCTGGGGCACGAAAGTGTGTCGACAACTGAAATTTATACCCATATCGACAGTACGACATGGCATGCGGAAATTCTGGAACATCATCCCCGCAATAAGTCGCGTCACGTCATTTCGAGCGAAACGTAGTGTAGTCGAGAAATCTTTATATATTTGCACGCTTTTTCAGAAACCATATAAACAGACATAACAATGGATAAGAACAGTTACGCATTGGGCATGAGCATTGCCCACAATATGATGTCATCAGGCATCAAGTCAGTAGAATTCGATGACTTCGTAGCCGGTGTAAAGGCTATCCTCACTGGTTCGGAGCCTGCAGTTTCTTTCGAAGAGGCAGGTCAGCTCCTTGACAAATATTTTGCAGAGCTCGAGGCTGAGCAGAAGGCCGAGGCTGAGGCTATGAGCGCAGCAATGCGTGAGGAAGGCGAGGCTTTCCTTAGATTCAACGCAGAGCAGGAGGGTGTCGTAGAGCTTCCAAGCGGTCTCCAGTACAAGGTTATCACAGAGGGTACAGGCAAGAAGCCGTCTGCGACTTCACAGGTCAAGTGCCACTACGAGGGTACACTCCTCAACGGTGCGAAGTTCGACAGCTCATACGACCGTAACCAGCCGGCTGTGTTCGGTCTCAACCAGGTGATCCCAGGTTGGACTGAGGGTGTTCAGCTTATGAGCGAGGGCTCAAAGTATGAGTTCTACATCCCATACAACCTTGCTTACGGTGCACACGGCGCTCCAGGAGCAATCCCTCCATACGCAACCTTGAAGTTTGTCGTAGAACTCATCGAAGTTCTCTAAATGTCATTCCCGGCCTGACCGGGAATCTATATCACCATGGACTTCATGCAAATATTCACCCTCGTTACAGGCGTACTTTATATCATCTATGAAATACGCCAGAAGAACTTCATGTGGGTGGTGGGTATTGCGACAAGTCTTGCAGCTATGTGGGTGTTCTTCCGACAGGGGCTATATGCTTCTTTCGGATTGAACACCTATTATTTCATTACCGCATTCATAGGTCTATGGCATTGGAGAAGAGATAAGAAGGCGTTGACGGAAAATATTGAAGTAAAGGAAGATACGATAGTCTTGAACAGACTCTCTTTGAAGACGGTTCTTGCTTCTGCGGTCATTGTTGTCATCGGCTCTGTCCTTCTGTCGGAAGGTATGTCATACCTGCATGAACAGGGTCTTCTTGCGGAGAATCCGATGTCCATGCTGGACTCAGCGACGACTGTTCTTAGTGCGGTCGCGACCTGGTGGCTGGTGAAGTCCTATCGCGAGCAATGGTTGCTTTGGATAGTTGCGGATTCTATGAGTGTGGCCCTTTGTGCCACGCAGCAGATGTGGTGGATGGCAGCCCTGTATCTGGCCTACGTGGCAGCTGCAATATATGGTCTCCGATACTGGAAACGCGTTGGCATGTATCTCTCTGATTTGTAGATCATTACGCGAAGTCGATTCCCCTGTTTCGGGGCATCGTGTTTTTGTATATAATTGTGTTATAAGGTCTTAAGTGACACCGGTATATGGCATATAAAGAAAATTACCCGTCGAAATTGCTGGAGGAGGCCGTTGATGCCATCAGCTCTCTTCCCGGGGTGGGCCGCAGAAGCGCTCTGCGCCTCGCCTTGCACCTTCTGAAGCAGCCTCAGGAGAACGTGCATCATTTCGCGAACGCTATTGTCGCACTCCGTGATGATGTGAAATACTGCCGTGAGTGCAGGATGATTTCCGATGGTGAAATCTGCTCTATCTGTGCGGATAATTCCCGCGACCGCAATACAATCTGCGTGGTCGAAAGCGTACGCGATGTCATGAGTATCGAGGCTACCGGACAGTATCACGGAACCTATCATGTCCTGGGCGGAATCATATCTCCGATCAATGGTGTCGGACCGTCTGATCTGACCATCAGGGAACTGGTTCAAAGGGTGTCTGACAAGTCGGGGGCTCCAGTCGAAATCATCCTTGCTTTGAGTGGGGATGTGGAGGGAGAAACCACCTCCTTCTACATCTATCGACAGCTCTCCGGATTCGGTATAAAGATTACATCTTTAGCAAGAGGTCTTGGTTTTGGAGATGACCTTGAATATGCAGACGAGTTGACATTAGGGCGATCTATTGTCAATAGGCAGATTTTCAAGCCGTAGATAACTTTTGAATCGGTGCAAAAAGGATTATTCTTTTGTGAAAAGGAGTAATCTTTTTTTTATTAAGTAAATAGGGTGCAAATCGTTAAAATTTGTAGTGAAAATATCAGAATTCTGCATATATTTGCATGTTAAAAAACTTTACACTCGTTAAAGAACTTTACACTCAACTGTAAGTCGGATATGAAGAAAATCCTTGTGTCGATTGTAGCTGTGATTGCATCTGTCTGCGTTCTCTCAGCTCAGAAACCCCAGAGAGCTCAGGCTCTTTGCGGCCCTTATGTTCAGTGTGTATCAGAAACTGGATTTACAGTAATCTGGACAACGGATGTTGATTGTGTGGCCTGGGTTGAAGTCGCTCCGGATGATGGTACGCATTTCTATAATTCCGAAAGGGATAAATACTATGATGCACGTGGTAACGGCGTCTATCCTATCGGTAAGATCCATAAAGTGGTCGTTGATGATCTGCAGCCGGGTACCACTTATCGTTACAGAATCATGTACAAAGGGGTTCTCGCGTACAACGGTTCGGGTGATGTGCAGTACATGAAGGCAAATGGTACTGATGTGTATAGAGGAGAGCCGCACAAGATCACTACTTTCAAGAAAGACTACGATCAGATCAGATTCGATATCTTCAACGATATTCACGGCAAGGATTCGCTCTTCCGCACAATCCTCGCCGGAGCTAGAGAAGACCGCGATTTCGTATTCCTTAACGGAGATATGACAAGCAATATCTCAAGCGAGGACCTTATCGCGAAGATGTATCTCGGTTCAGCCGCCAAGAGTCTTAACGGAAGTATTCCGATGTTCGCCTCAAGAGGTAACCATGAGTTGAGAGGACGTGATGCGATCAAGTGGCTGAATTATTTCTCGACACCGACGGGCACTCCATACTATTCGTTCAGCATCGGCAAGTTCTTCTTCGTTGTGCTTGATGCGTGTGAAGACAAACCGGATTCAGATATCGAGTATAGCGGTATTGTGGCTTCAAAGCCATATCTTGAACGTCAGGCAAGATGGTTGAAAGAGGTCCTTGCGTCAGAGGAATGCAGGAACGCGGAGGTGCGTATCGCTTTTTGTCACGTTCCGCCGGAACTCGACGGCTGGTATGGTGCGGCGCAGATGTGCAGACTGCTTGTCGAGCCTCTGAATGAAGCCGATATCGATGCGATGTTCTGCGGACACATTCACAGATGGAGAGTTGCGGAGCCGGACGGAAAGATTTCGAATGCGAACTTCCCTGTCATCTGCAATCCGAACATGCAGAGGATGGAGGTGACTGCAACAAAGGATGTGATTGAAATAAGCACATTCAATACAGAGGGAGTGAAGACAAACGCACACAAGATAAACATTAAATAAAGGATATGAGGGGGACTGCCGGATTTACCGGCGGTACCCTTGTTTTGCTATTATAAACACACCATTTATATTATTAACTAACCAATTAAATTATCATGAACAAACTTTGTCTATTGACGATGCTGTTCCTGTCTGCATTTATCCAAATGCCGATGTTGGCCTCTGCTGAGACAGTTTATGCCCAGCAGCAGGACCTCATCAAGGGCCAGGTTACAGATGAGTCTGGAGCTCCAATCATTGGAGTAGGCGTCGTTGTGAAGGGAACTTCACAGGGAACGATTACAGATCTTGATGGTAATTATGCTATCAGCGTATCTGAGGGTCAGGTTCTTGTGTTCTCTTCAATCGGTTACGTCGAGCAGGAGGTAACCGTAGGAATTTCGAATCAGATCAATGTCGTATTGAAGACAGACAATGAACTTCTTGATGAAGTCGTTGTAGTCGGTTACGGTGTTCAGAAGAAGGTTAACCTGACAGGTTCTGTCAGCGTTGTCGAGTCTGAGGATCTCGTCGGAAGAACTTCATCCAACACCTCTAACCTCCTTGTCGGTGTCGTTCCTAACATGAACGTAACAAACGACAACGGACGTCCAGGTGATGGCTCAAGCATCAACATCCGTGGTGTCAACTCAATCTCAAGCAGCGCAGGTCCATACGTGCTGATCGACGGTGTTGAAGGTAATCTTGACCGCGTTAACCCTAACGATATCGAGTCAATCTCAGTACTCAAGGATGCGTCTTCGGCAGCTATCTACGGTGCTAAGGCAGCGTTCGGTGTAATCCTCATCACTACTAAGTCAGGTGGTGACGGTGATGCACACGTTGAGTACAACGGTCGTTTCTCATTCCACTCACCAGCTGTGAAGACTGACTATGAGACTCGCGGTTATTATTCAGCAGCTCTCTCTGACCTCTTCCATGAGACTTACCAGGGTGTAAGATTCACAAACTACAATGATGAGGACTACTATGAGATGTGGATCCGTCGTTTCGACAAGACTGAGCATCCGGATCGTCCTTGGGCTGTTGTGAAGGATGGCAAGTACAAGTACTACGCAAACATGGACTGGTACAACTACTTCTTCAAGGATGAGCGTCCTACTCACGAGCACAACGTCAGCATCTACGGCGGTACCAAGAAGCTCAACTATCGTCTCTCTGCAGGTTACTATCATCAGGATGGTGTTCTTCGTCAGGGCAAGGGTGATGAGTATACCCGCTACAACATGCGTGCACGTATCTCTTCACAGGTTAACAACTGGTTGAAGATCGGTAACAACACTTCTTACTATGCAGATAAGTATCCTTACTACACTCGTGGTAATGTGAAGAATCTTTGGTCAAAGACTATGACCGGTGGTCTTGCATCAATCCCAGCTGTAAACCCAGACGGTTCTGCTATCTGGATCGTTGACAACTACGCTACATCAAACAACCGACTCATGTCAGGTTATTCAGTTGTAGCTGAGGATGGTAACACTTACAACCAGGATGACAACAACCACTTCACTACTACATTCGATGTAACCATCACTCCGTTTGAGGGCTTCAGAATCACTGGAGACTATACTTATACAAACGCTCAGTACAGAGCTGTGAACCGAAGCCTTCCAGTAGCTTACTCACAGTATCCTGGCGTTATCGAGATGTGTTATGACCTTACTGACCAGCTCAGTGAGTCAAGAACAGTCCAGGAGATCCAGACTGCAAATATCTATGCAAACTACAACAAGACATTTGCAGAGTCTCACAATCTCGCAATCACAGCCGGTGTATTCTACAATACAAGATTCCAGTACAAGCTCGGTGCAAGCCGTCAGGATCTCCTTGCTACAGATCTTAACGACTTCAACCTTGCAACCGGTGAGACTATTACATTGACCGGTGGTAAGACACGTTACATCAACCAGGGTCTCTTCTATCGTGCATCATATGACTATAAGGGACGTTACCTTGTTGAGTTCAACGGTCGTTATGACGGTTCATCACGTTTCGCCAAGGGTATCCGTTACGGTTTCTTCCCTTCTGTATCGGCAGGTTGGAGAATCAGCGAGGAGCCTTGGTTTGCAAATGCAAAGGACGTAGTAAGCAACTTCAAGCTTCGTGCTTCTTATGGTAAGCTCGGTAACAACGAGGTTGGTGACTATGACTATATCCAGGATATCTCAAGCGCTAATATCGACTATGTCTTCGGTGGTTCAACAAAGGCTACAGGTGCTACAGTTTCAGCTCCGAATGCTTCTGACTACTCATGGGAGGTTGTTACATCATCGAACATCGGTATCGATATCGCTTTCTTCCAGAACAAGTTGACATTCAGCGGTGATGCTTATATCCGTGACACTGACGGTATGCTCATGGCAATGTCTGACCTTCCAGCAGTTTACGGTGCTTCAGCTCCTAAGAGCAACGCAGCGTCACTCCGCTCAAAGGGTTGGGAGTTCGTGATTGAATGGAAAGACCGCTTCATGCTTGGCGGCAAGCCTTTCAACTACGCTGTAAGCGCATCTCTTGCTGACTATGTTTCACATGTACGTCATTACAACAATGACAACCACACAATCGGTACTCCTTATACAGGACAGCGTCTCGGTGAGATGTGGGGTTATGTAGTTGACGGTTTCTTCGCTACTGACGAGGAGGCTCAGAACTATTCTGTAGACCAGACTTACGTTAACTCAATGATCAACCAGTGCGTTATCGACAAGGGTCTTCACGCCGGTGACCTCAAGTTCGTTGATATGGACGGTGACGGAGTTATCTCTCCAACCCTTTCTGCAAAGAACGTGAAGGATATGGTTGTTATCGGTAACTCACTTCCAAGATTCACTCATACAGTACGTCTTTCAGGTAGCTGGTCTGGATTCGACCTCTCACTCCTCTTCAACGGTGTAGGTTATCAGAACTGGTATCCAAGAGGTGATACAGGTCTCTTCTGGGGACACTATGCACGTCCATTCCAGACTTACATTCCAAGCGACTTCGCTTCTAAGATCTGGTCAGAGGATAACCCTGATGCATACTTCCCACGTCCACGTGGTTACGTTGCATTCAACAGCGGTGTCCGTGAGTTGAACGTTGTGAATACCAAGTATATCCAGAACGTAGGTTACTTCCGTCTCAAGAACCTTACCTTCGGTTACTCACTCCCTGAGAAGGTGACTAAGAAGCTCAACATTGAGAAGGTACGCGTTTACTTCAGCGGTGAGAACCTCTTCACTCTTTCTCCACTTGAGAGCAAATACATCGACCCTGCAATGGCTGGTGCGACAACAACATGGAAGACTGGTAACACAGACTGCTACGGCTACCCTACAGCAAGAGCATACTCTTTCGGTCTTGATATAACATTCTAAATCCGAAGCAATTATGAAATCAAATAAGATAACAAAGTGGCTGATGCTCTGCCTGTCTGTTGTTTCACTTTCTGCATGCGACATTACGTTGTATCCAGAGGATAAGGTGACTCCGGGCACATACTTCAGAAATGAGACAGACCTTCAGCTCTTCACAAACAACTTCTATACTTCTTTGCCGAGTGCAACAGATATCTATGCCGATGAGGCGGATATCATCATCAACCCTGCACTCGATGACAAAATCAGTGGTCAGAGAATTATTCCTGAGACTGGTGGCGGCTGGTCATGGACTACACTCAGACAGATCAACTACTATCTTGAGAACTCGTATCGCTGTAGCGATGAGGCTGTAAGAAAGCATTATGACGGTATCGCAAGATTCTTCCGTGCTCTTTTCTATTATGAGAAGGTAAAGAGATTCGGCGATGTTCCTTGGTATGATAAAGTAGTAGGTTCAGGTGACAAGGATCTCCTCAACAAACCACGTGACTCACGTAAGTATGTTATGGAGAAGGTTCTTGATGACCTCAACTATGCTATTGCAAACATCAGCGAGACTAAGGATGTTTACAGAGTGACTAAGTGGGCTGCTCTTGCTCTCAAGTCAAGAGTTATGCTTTTCGAGGGTACTTTCCGTAAATACCACAACCTCGGTGATTGGCAGGTATGCCTTGAGGAGTCTGCAAAGGCTTCAGAGGAACTCATAAAGGATGGTGGCTTTGCTCTTTTCTCTAAGGGTTCAACTCCATATGCTGACCTCTTCATGACTCTCAATGCTACTGAGACAAGCTCAGAGATCATTCTCGCCCGTGACTATAACAACACAGTTCAGATTCGTCACTCAGTTCAGAACTACACCAAGTCTCCAACAGCAGGTTGTACCGGTGTGACAAGAAGACTTGTTGACGCGTACCTTATGAAGGATGGTTCATTCCATACAGCACGCGCTAACTACGACAAGCTCGGATTTGTGGAGGAGTGCAAGAACCGTGACCCACGTATGGCACAGACTCTCAGAACTCCAGGTTACCAGATTGATGGCGTATCTACTCCAGCTGACCTTTCTTCAATGAAGCTCGGTTACCAGTTGAGAAAGTACTATATCAATGTACAGTATGATGGATTCTCTGAGGTTGATATGCCTGTCTTCCGTCTTGCAGAGATCTATCTTAACCTTGCAGAGGCTAAGGCTGAGCTTGGTACACTTACTGACGCTGACCTTGATAATACTGTAAACAAACTTAGAGCACGTGTTGGTGTAACAGGCAAGCTCACTACATCTGCTACAGTTGAGCCTTGGATCGCTGACTGCTATCCTACTCTCAAGGCCCTCAACCCATCAAATCTCGGTGTTATCCTTGAAATCCGTCGTGAGCGTACAGTTGAGCTCGTAATGGAAGGTTTCCGTTACTGGGACATCATGCGTTGGAAAGAGGGTAAGGTATTCGAGGAGGAGTTCCTTGGAATGTATATCCCAAGTGCAGGCCAGATCGACGTTGACGGTGATGGCGCAGGCGACTTCAATATCGTTACAGCAGGCAATGCCGGTGTTTCTATCGCAGGTAAGGACCTTAAGGTCGGTGAGAACCTTACACTTGTAATCCCTGGCGCAACAAGCCAGTACAATGGTGAAAGCGGTTTCCTCACTGTACACAGACAGGACGTTATGCAGAGAGAATGGAAAGAGGACAGAGACTACCTCTATCCGATTCCTACTAAGGAGCGCGTTCTTACAAACGGAGTATTGACTCAGAACCCAGGTTGGAACGACGGTCTTGGTCTTTAATATTAAAACAATCTGATATATGAAACTTAGAAATATATTTGGAATCAGCCTCGTGGCTGCACTTGCCCTTGCCAGCTCATGTACCGAGCAGGACATGACAAAGGTGGACGAGTGGCTCGGGGAAAAATTCAACCAGGAGATTCTCTGGGATGTCGATTCATTGACATTCCGTCGTACATCATGGGAATCTGTTGATCTTTCTGGTGGACTCCAGATCCGCAAGTCTTCACTCAAGATGTGGGAGTCTGTTCAGAGTATTTCGTACCTTACTTATTCACCTAATATGTTCAACACATATTTGGGATATAATGGTCAGGAAGGTACTGTAGCTGATATCGCTGCCGGATACGAGGGTGCATTGTTCGCTGTGAACGCAGGTACTATCACAGACGGCAAGCCATCTGATTTCTTTAAGTTGGACGGCGATCTCATCAATTCAAATGTATCTGAAGATGCTCAGGCAATTATCGGTCTTACTACTTCACCTCTCGGTGTTGATATGAAGATCTCTGCAAACGTGACAGAGCACTCAGCCTTTACTTCTGCTATGGTGTCTGGTACTCTCCTTCTCCGTAACGGAAAGGAAGTAGATTTCTCAGAGCAGACCGGTGAGTTCTATACAACACGTATGGCCAGAACTATTGTCGGTGTTTCTACTACAGGTAACTATACAATCGCTGTTATCGATGGCGGCGTTGCCGGTCAGGCAGACGGTGCTACTGTACAGGAGGCTGCTTATGTAGCACGTATGATGGGTCTTAACTTCGCAGCACTTCTCGGTTGTGGCGATGAGGCTACACTTTGGGATGTTGAGAAAGGTGTTATCAACGCTCCATCTGCAGGCGCAGCTGCAAAGGTAGGTAGCATCCTTTATATCGGTGAAGGTACTTCAAGAGTAGAGGGTGAAGGTACTGAGGCTTCTCCATACCTCGTTGAGAACCATATCCATATGACTCAGATGAGAGCCCTCACAAAGTCTGGTGAGTGTACATACTTCAAGCTCGTTGACGACATCGATATGTCTGAGGTTAAGGTTTGGACTCCAGTGAACTTCGACGGTGAATTCAAGCGTCAGGTATACTTCGATGGTAACAACAAGACAATCAGCAACTTTGCACCAGTAGAGTTCCTCGCTGATGACCAGTCTACAGCTGCTTCATACGCTTCAATGTTCGGTGTAGTTTACGGTACTGTAAAGGATCTTACAATCAAGGACGCAAAGGTTCTCATGCCTCTCTCACAGAGTTCTGCTACAGGTATTCTCGGTGGCTTCGTCGGTTCTAAGGATATCGCTGCAGTTGTTGAGAACGTACACATCGTTGATGGTGAGGTTTCAGGTGGACGTGACGTAGGTCTCTTCGGAGGTCAGGCTCGTGACGCTTCTCTCAAGGGTTGTACTGCAAAGGGTAAGGTGACAGGAGGTGCTGCAGACGCTGGTGGATTCATCGGTCGTGCTGCTGGTCATATGTCATTCGAGGATTGTCACTCTGATGTTTATCTTACTATTGGTCAGAACCCTGGTTCTAACTTCAGATATGGAGGACTCATGGGATTCATGGCAACTATCGGTGGTACAGATACAACTCGTGATGACCTTGTTGTTAAGGGCTGTTCTACAACCGGTACTTTCTTCAATGATCAGTATAGCGGTCAGACTGTTGCAGGCCTCATCGGATACATCAACTCATCTGCTACAATCTCTGAAACATTTACAACTTTCTCATTCGTAGGAGCAGAGAAGGCTGAGGTTAAAGATGCAGGTGGTCCTGTTGGTGGTAACCATGCAGCATGCGGTGGTATCGCAGGTGTTGTGTCTTCTGTAGGAACAGTTACAATCACAAATTGCTGGACTGGTGGAGACGGCGTGTTTACCAGCGGTCAGAAGTCTGGTGGTATGATTGGTGTTCTAGAGAAGGGTATTCTTACAATTGAGAACTGCTACTCAAACTATGCAATGCTTTCTTACTCAGGTGCCGGCGGTATCTTCGGACAGACAAAGGCAGGTACATTGACTATCAGCAAGACTTTCGCATGGAACCCAAGCATTATTACTTACCGTGCACCGGATAAGTACAGCTCAGGAGCATTCGCTGGTTGTATCGCTCAGAAATGTACTATCAAGGATTGTTTCAGAAATCCTAATATGGAGTTCGTTGATCCATACAGATCACTTAAGGATCACGCAGACAATATTGATGCAGTTATTGCTAACGATGCCGCTGAGAATCCAAATAATCCTACAGCTAACAATAACGCATACGATGCTCAGCCATCAGCAGAGGCAACTCTCTCGGCTGCAGCTCAGAAGGCAGGTTGGTCAGCTTCAGTATGGGATTTCTCAGGTGACGTTCCAGTACTTAAGTAATTGTTTTAAGACAAATAAATGATTTTTCCGGGTGGGAGTGATCTCGCCCGGAATTAAAACTTAAATAACGTGATGAAGTTTTCAAGAATTATATATGTGTTACTTGCAACTGCGCTTTTCGGTATTGCATGTAATCCATATGAAATTGAGATCCCAAATAATAACGATAATTCAGGAGATACTAACACAACACCTGCAGACCCGAAACCGGGAGATGGTGAGACTGAAGATGATGACTATCCTGTAAAGTATCCTGATCTTAAGACGCCGAAGGTAAAGACTCTTCTGACAAACAATTTCTTTACAGAGACAATAATCAAGGAGGGTATTGTTCTTTATAGCGCTGAGATGAAAACTTGTGAAGTCACTAAGGCGAAGCAGACAGTATTCGTTCTCGAGGTTGACCTCAATAACGAGGCTTATAAGATTAATTTCCTCAAGACAACTAACGATGTGGTATCTTCAATAGCTAAAAGAACACCTAATACTATTGCTGCTATTAATGCGTGTTATGAGGCAGATGCGACCTATGTACGTACGAATGGTTACTCATGGCCGGAATATACCATAACTTTGGACCCTGATCATCTGCGTTTCTGGAAGCATGAGGCTGCGATTGTAGGAGACGGTAAGAGAAAAATCGGAATCGTACACGGAGCTAAAGGTACCAAGAACATTAAAGAAGGTGGTATTCAGGCTAAAAAGATGTACTCGGAACTCACTGAGAAGAACATTTTCAGTAGTTCGCCGATGCTTATCGACGATTTTGATCCGGTTGGAAGCCGATTTGTTCCTTATCCGTTCAACGAATATACTGATTCACAGTTGAAGTCATCATCTCTGGGCTTGGACGGTGAAGATTATCGTCGTCATCAGGGTGTGCGTCACCCACGTGTCGCAGTTGCCCTCACTGATGATAATGACCTTCTTTTTGTAGTTGTTGACGGCCGTTTCTCAGGAAAGGCTGAAGGTATGGATGCGGACGAGCTTACAAGATTCCTTGTGAAGCATTTCAACCCTCGTTGGGCTATCAATATGGACGGTGGCGGTTCTTCTACTATGTACCTCAAGGGATATGGTGATCCGGAGAACAATGTCTTGAACTATCCATGTGATAATAGTACGTGGGATCATAAGGGAGAACGTGCACGTCCTACAGTATTCCTCGTTCAGTACGATGAATAATATACTGCCAGGTAAGTATTTAATACGAATAATTTGGTCGGCTAGTTTTAGTCGACCAAATTTGTTGTACGCCCAGCATGGGCATGTTCTAACGGGTGAAAGTCCCTAACGCACCCTAATGACGGGAAGCATATAGCCAAAGGCAAGGGTGTCCATCGCGAGGTGGAATCTGAAGGAAGCCGGCGGCAAAAGTCTGGCCTGA
>JBGVEY010000052.1:0-29286 GCA_045120635.1 Candidatus Cryptobacteroides sp. | reverse complement strand
CCCTGTTTTACGTCGATTTAAACGGAAAATCCGCTTTTCAATCAACAAATTGGCTGTTTTCTTGATCGAAACCTACTGTGTGATCTCGAGCTCTCGCCTATCTTCATATCATCCGAGAAACACCTAAGAAATCCGGATATCTGTATGGGACTCTGGATCTCATCAGGAAAAAGCGCGTTTTCTACAAGTCTTCCAGACGCTTCTTGTGAGAGATCTCATGCTCACCACAAGACTCCTCAATCGAGAGGACTTCTTCACATGAACAAAGAAAACCGACTTTTTAGTCGGCCTCTTTATTTTGCCTTATCAGGATCTCATTGCCCTTCCTGAATGCTTGATTGCAGCTTCATCAAGGACATCTCCGTCCAATACCTTTATACCGTTGATATATACTTTCTCGATACCGAACGGCTGTTCTTTGTCAGGTTCTCCATCACGGATTTTTGCTTCATCGAAAACAGTGATATCAGCATAATATCCCGGTTTTATATATCCTCTGTCCTTGATCGAGAATCTGTCGGCAACAGCACCCGTCATCTTTCTGATCGTATTCGGCATGGTATCGCCTGTACCGCAGAGGGAGAATTTCAGGAATTTAGGGAAGCAGTCATATATTGCCGGATTCTGCACTCCATGATCCTCGACCCAGGCATCTGTCATATAAAGACATCTTTCATCCTTGGAAAGTTCGCTGACGATCTCAGGCGTGCTATACGGTCCCATATTGACACGTCCTTTGAAATTGCTTATTTCGCAAAGGTCCAGATAAGCGTCAAGACACGATTTTCCCATCTCTTTTGCAATCTGTGCGACACTCTTTCCTTCATATTGTTCATATCCCGGTCCGATATAGGCAATCTGGATATCCTTCCATCCAAAACCAAGGAGCGCGATTGATGCCGCAATCAGGACACCGAGTTTGAATTTGTTGAACCAATGACGCTTCTGTGCAGGTGTGAGAGCCTGATACCATGCAGGAAGGACTACCGTAATGACAGAAACTCCAAGAAGCTCACTGTAGATGTCAAAGCCCATATCGACTCCCTTATCCTTCAGATCGTGAAGAATGGCCATTAGTTCATCCTTGCAGCGGAACGAACGTCTTCCGACGAATATCGCATGTGAATAATGCAGTTTCATCTTTGTGCCTGAAGCGATTTCAACGAGTTCGTCCAGCGCTCTCAGCAGATGTGGACGTCCGAGGAGGGGATAGGTCATCGACACGGCAGAGCATGCTCTCGGATGCACTGTCATCGGCCTGTCGTATTTTTCGCACAGCCTTGCTACAGCCTTCAATTCGTCTATACCGGCATATATACCCGGCTCATACATAAGACCTAAAGAAAGGCCGCACGCGCCATCCTTGAGGGCAGTCTCCATGATGTCAAGCATACGCTTATTCTCTACATCTGAAAGTTCTCTGTTCTCATATCCGGCCACACTTGCCCTTGCCGAACAATGACCGGCAAGAACAGCGATATTACAAGGCGTATTACGGTCAATAGCCGAAAAGAATTCCGACACGGTAGGATATACTCCGGTGGTTTCATTGAAAGAGAAAAGACCGCCACCGACCTTGTCAACATATGGGGAATCCGACTCGAAACCGACTGCAGACAGTCCGCAGTTACCCGTAATGAAAGATGTAATTCCCTGGCGGATGAACGGTTCAAAATATTTCTTCGGTGCTTTCTTTATCGCAAACCAGTCATTATGAGAATGTGCGTCCATGAAACCCGACGAGACGGAAAGTCCCTCAAGATCAACGGTTTCCCAAGCCTCTTCAGGCTGTATTGACTTTTCGGTTTTGATTATCTTATCATTCTCAACGAGAATGTCTCCCTTGTAGGGCGCCGAACCTGTTCCATCATAGATCAGCGCATTTTTGAACAGTATCATAGGTTTAGTGTACTTAAGAATATAACAATTCTGTTTACAAATATAAGTATTGTTCGGATTCTACATGAATTTTCAGATAATTAATCATATCTTTGACTAATTCATACAAGTTTAAAACAAGAAACTAAACTATAATTAATATGAAACGTATAATTTTTACAGTTATTGCAGTCCTGATCTGTCTTGGCACTTCAGCACAGGAGGTCAAATGGCACAACGCAGCTGACCTTACCATCATTGGCAAGGCCATCCCGACTTCAGAGCCCTTCACACGAATAGACGGTTCTGTCTACAAATTCAACGACAAGACCATCGACCGTTATGCAAGCTATTCTACAGGTCTTGCAATCGTCTTTGAAACAGACAGTCCCACAATCAAGGCAAGATGGACGACCGGCGGAGGAAATTCAGGTGCAAACATGGCTGCCATTCTCACAAAGGGCCTTGACCTTTATATCATGAAGGACGGCAAATGGGTATTCGCGGGAGTAGGCACACCTATCATGAGAAAAGCTCCGTTCAGCCAGCATGAAGGTACAATCGTAACTGACATGACAAAGGATACAAAGCAGTGCATTCTTTATCTTCCTCTGTTCGACAACGTCGAGAAGCTTGAAATCGGTATCCAGGATGGATCTGTCATCAAGCCGATGGCAAATCCTTTCCGTCACAACATCATTGTACACGGCTCAAGTATCACTCACGGAGCATCTGCAAGCCGCGCAGGCATGACCTATGCTGCACGTTTCGGAAGAGACAACGGATTGTATACTTGCAATCTCGGCTTCAGCGGCATGTGCAAACTTCAGAAGGAATATGCATACTATCTCGCTGATATAAAGGAAGTTGACGCATTCATTTTCGATACATTCTCCAATCCTAAGACTGAAGAAATCAATGAGAGATTTGATGAATTTGTGGATATCATACGTGCCGCACATCCTGAGGTCCCTATGATATTCCTTCAGACTGAACGCAGAGAGACCAGAAACTTCAACATCAAGCGCGAAGCATCGGAGGCAGAAAAGCAGAAAGCAGCAGAGGATATCGTAAGAAACAGGATGAAGACTGATAAGAATATTTATTTCATTTCATCTGAAGGATTCCTCGGAACTGAACATATCGCTACAGCTGACGGTACACATCCTACCGACCTCGGATTTACCCATATGCTGGAAATCATCTCACCTAAGATCAAGAAGATCCTCAAGAAATACGGTATCAGATAACGTCAGCTTGTCAACAGAATAATGGCACCGCTGATGCCTATGTACGCGTAGACGATATAAGTAAACAATCTGTTAGGAATGCGCTTGAAGGCCCAATTTCCGGCAAGTATGCCGATTGCGAGTCCTCCAAGCGCATAAATGTATGAAGTACCCACTGCAGGAGTGACATAGCCGTTATAAGCTCTTACAATCAGCATTGTAAGATTGGTAATGACTGCATAAGTCTGTATCATTCCCATATAATGGTTCTTACTAGGTTCAGATACAACAAGATACAATACAACAGGAGGTCCGTGCATTCCGAAAAGCCCGCCCATGATTCCGCTTACTGAACCGGTTCCCAACAACCATCCTGTAGTCGGCTTGATGCGCTTCTGAAGTTTCTCCTTAAAGAATCCGAAGTATAGACTGAGAATGATAAGCATGATGCCGAGAATAGCTCTCATGGCAGGTCCTTCGATTTTGTCAAGCATCATGATCGCAAAAGTCGAGAAGACCGTGAATGCAGCGACCATAGGGAGGAGCCTCTTCCATGTCACATAACGCACATACTGTACCATCACAGCAGTCGCGGATGTAAGTGAAAGAAGGCCGGAAAGAGTTACAGCTTCCGCATAAGAGGGCATAAGAAAGGGCAGGGCCGTCATAATGAATATGCCGAACCCGAATCCAACCGTCCTTTGAACGAAGCTTGCCCCTACAGCAAGCAGAAATATCGGTAAACTGAACTCCATCTGATTTTATTCCGCTGTATACCAGCACTTTGGCTCGGAACCCATCTCGATTACAAGTTCTCCACCCGAAGCGATTTCCTTGTGATCGATGTACCCCTTGGTGTATGGTGCGCCATTGAGGGTAATGCTCTGGATGTAGCGGTTGTCAGAGCTGTTGTTCAATGTTGTGATAGAGAACACACCGCCAGGAACCTTGATTTCGGCTTTATCAAAGATAGGGGAGCCGAACCAATAGCGTCCTGAAGCCGGTTCCGCCTCATAGAAACCAAGTGCTGAAAGAATATACCATGATGACATCTGTCCCACATCTTCATTTCCTGAAAGTCCGTCCGGATTTGCGCTGTAAAGAGTTGTGAGAACCTCACGGACTCTATCTGCAGTCTTCCATGGCTGTCCGGCGATAGAGTAAAGATAGATGATATGATGGCTTGGCTCGTTTCCGTGAGCATATTGACCGATGAGACCAGAAATATCCGGAGAGGAATGACCGCCTTCGATCACAGATGAAACTGTGAAGAGAGAGTCAAGTTTGCCAAGAAGCGCCTCCTTTGTTCCGAAGCATTCTACGAGACCTTTGAAATCGTGTGGGACAAGCCATGTGTACTGCCATCCGTTACCTTCGCAATAGTCGTCTGCACGATGGGTAGAGGCGAACGGGCTGTATTCTGTGCGGAAATTGCCTTTGCTGTCCTTGCCACGGAGGAAACGGAGTTCGCTGTCATACAAGTGCTTGTAAGACTTGCTTCTGTCCATGAAGTACTGATAATCTTCCTCTTTGCCAAGAACCTTTGCCGCATTCGCCAGTGCTCCGTCAGCGAGGGCATATTCAAGGTCGTATGCAACAGATTCGCCATAAAGGTCGCAAGGGATGTATCCGTAGTTCATTCTGTGGTCCTGTCCTCTGTCAGGTCTGAGTGCGGACACCTTCATAGCCTCGAATGCAAGCTCGCGATCGAATCCTTCAAATCCTTTCACAATAGCGTCAGCAACTGATGGAATGGCAGGGTTGCCTACCATACAGTTTGTCTCATTTGCGTGAAGATGCCATACCGGAAGTTTGCCCTGTTCCTTGTAGATGGCAAGCATTGTGTTGACAAAATCAACATATCTTTCTGTCTGGAAGATTGTATAGAGAGGCATAGCAGCCCTGTATGTGTCCCAAAGTGAGAATGTAGTATGAGTCGTATATCCTGGATTAGCGTGAATCTTGTCATCAGCGCCTCTGTAGCTTCCGTCAACGTCGCAGAATGTAGAAGGTGCGATCATTGTATGGTAAAGTGATGTGTAGAAGACCTTTCTAGCTGTTTCGTCTTTCGTTTCAACATTGATTCTTGAAAGTTCTTCATTCCATGCCTTCTCAGCAGCCTTTGCTGTAGCATCGAAATCCCAACCCTTGAGCTCCGCCTGCATATTGGCATATGCTCCTTCCATGCTGACAGGGGAGATGGCCACCTTCATGAGGATCTGTTCGCCTTCAGCCGTATCGAAGTCAGCCTTGGCATACAATGGCATATAATCAATACTATGTATGTGAAGATCCGAGAATGGTTTAGAGAACTCTGCGTAGAAATACACCCTCTGTGCCCGAGCCCAACCTTTGGAATAGCGGTAACCCTTCACGGCATTATCTCCGCATGGTTCAATGTATGTCTCCACAGGCTTATCCCAACTGCCGCCATTCTGAAGATCGATGACGATACCGGCCTCATCAGACTTAGGGAAGGTATATCTGTGAATTCCTACTCTGTTTGTCGCTGTGAGCTCGGCAGTGATTCCATAACGCATCAAAGGCACACTGTAATAACCTGGAGATGCTATTTCGCGCGTACGGTCTGCATACGACCATAGTCCGCTGTTCTGGTCTGCTTCATTACCTCGGGCGTATGTAAGTTCATTGCCGGTGACCGGCATTACGGTAATATCAAAGAGGTCTCCGATACCTGTTCCGCTGAGATGGGTGTGCGAAAATCCGATCACTGTGGAATCGCTGTCATGATATCCTGAAGTCCAGTCCCAGCTCTGTGGAATACTTGTAGGACCGAGCTGAACCATACCGAAAGGCACATTTGCTCCTACGAACACATGTCCATGACCTCCCGATCCGATCTTGACATCAACGTAATCTGTGTAGTCGGCAGATGAACATCCTGCCAGAATCAGAACTGCAATTAGAAATCTTCGATGACGCATAAATGAATATGTTGTAATTGACAATCAAAGATAGTGAAATAATATTTATATTTGCTTATAACAACCTAAATGTACGGGACATGAAAGCAAAGTACCCAAAGGACACTCAGAAATATCAGAAGCATTATTCTGACAAGGGTCTCTTCGACAAGATCGGAAGAGTATTCAAGAGAGTCGGTATCAAGGCCATATATTATGTCCTCCTGCTCTTCTACGTGGTAAAGGACAAGAATACGCCATTGAAGGATAAACTGGTGATTCTTGGAGCATTAGGATATTTCATATTCCCGACAGACTTCATTCCGGACTTCATTCCTATCGCCGGTTTCACCGATGATATTGCAGCTATAGTAGCCTGTATAAAGGCTGTCAAATCCAACATCACACCTGCTGTGAAGGAACTGGCAACAAAAAAGCTCAATGACTGGTTTAAAGACATTGAGCTTGAAAAAGTCGAAGGATTTCACAAAGAAATCGACGAACAGTAGGCGTCTATTCTTCTATATCACCTACTGCAACCTGATATTCGTGCCAGAGTGATTCGATATCGTATTCTGGTCCGAGAATGTGTTTGATAGCCCCGTCGAATGACCATGGAATGACCTCGAGGGAACTTCTGTTGAATTTCCAGAGGAATTCAGGATCCTTGTTGTCTCTGATCCATACGAGGAAATATCCTGTAGTACGGTAACCCTTCAAATAGTGTCCACCCTTCGGACGTGCATTCGGACCTTCAAATCCGCCTCCGGCAACGCGCACAGCATCCGCCATTCCCTCGATGAATGCCCAATTCTCCTTGTTTGTGCTGTAAGTTCCGATGCCCTGAGGTCTGAGCTGATATGCATGTGTGAGCTCGTGAAGAAGAACGCCTCGTGTCTCAAAAAGAACTTTCGCAGTATCATTGTCCTTGAATGAAGACTCAACGTGACGGGTGCTGTAGAATATCTTAACCTTGCCGTCTTCACCGCCGCTCTTTGCGGAAATACCCTGACGGTCCTCGATCGAATAGTCGATTGTATCAACTCTCATGATGCTGTCCTGCGGTGATTCATAAAGAATTGCCAGCACTTCACGTGCCGCTTTTGCAATAAACTCCTCAGGATTTGGGACAATGGCATGATAGATCGCAGATCCGGCAGCCTCAGGCGACTTATCTGTAAAAACGATTTCACCTACATTGTAGTCTTCCCATGTGCCTTTCTCTTCTGCTTTTGAACAGCAGGCAACTGCCGCAGCTCCGGCGAGAGCCGCAACAAGCATAAAATTCATTACTTTATTCATATTATTCAGTCTTTCCTTTAGGTATTACAAGATTAAGGAACACGCCTACCAACGCTGCGAGGCCGATACCTCCGATTGTGATGCTGCCTACAGTCATCTCAGCACCTCCGATACCCGTAGTGAGGATGAGCGAAGCAATGACGAGATTGCGTGTATTGCCTAGGTCCACCTTGTTCTTGATGAGAGTATTTACGCCGACAGAAGCGATTGTTCCGAAAAGAAGGAGCATGATACCGCCGAGCACTGCCGATGGAATAGTCTTGAGTAGAGCGCTGACCTTACCGAGAACAGAGAAAAGGATGCCAAATACGCCGGCGATGCGGATGACTGCAGGATCTGCGATCTTAGTAAGTGAAATGGCACCTGTAACTTCGGAATATGTTGTCACTGGAGGTCCGCCGATAATAGAGGAGGCAATACATGCCAATCCGTCTCCAAGCATTGTGCGGTGCAGACCCGGATCCTTCACAAAGTCCTTACCTGTCACTTCATTGATTGCATACACGTCACCGATATGTTCTATGACAGGTGCGATTGCCACTGGAATCATGAAGATTATAGCCTCCCAGCATACCTCCGGGCGTACAAAAGCCGGAAGAGCAAACCATTTTGCGTCCATAACCGGCTGGAAATCAACCTCTCCAAAGAATATCGAAACAATATATCCTACAACGATGCCGGCGAAAATCGGAATGAGTTTAAGCAATCCTTTTGCGAATAGCGACACGGCAACTGTTGTCAGAAGGGCGATTATAGCAAGAAGCCAGTTGCTCTTAGCCATGTCAACACCTGTTCCGGCAAGTGAAAGTCCGATAAGCATGATAACCGGTCCCACAACGACAGGAGGGAAGAGGCGTGATATGAAGCCGACGCCGCGAAGACGCACCAGAAGACTCATAAGACCGTAGACCAAACCGACTCCGATAAGGCCGAACAATGTGCCTGGGAGGCCATAGAGTTCAGTCGCCTTGATGATTGGAGCGATGAAAGCGAAACTGCTGCCAAGGAAGATAGGGACCTTGCCTTTTGTGACTGCATGAAAGATGAGCGTGCCGACACCGGCTGTCAGCAGAGCTACAGAAGGATCCAGACCCACAAGGAGAGGGACAAGGACCGTTGCACCGAATGCGACAAACAGGAACTGAGCACCGACGATTGTCTTCTGTACGATGCCGAGATTGCCATTGTTATTCATATTAAGGTTAGATTGTTGTGTATCGCAAATTTAAATAAAATTATCTTATATTTGCATATCAATCATTAACCACAAAATTATGGCTTTACATCTGATAGACCACCCTCTGGTACAGCATAAGCTCAGCCTTATGCGCGATAAGACAACTTCGACAATGAAGTTCCGTGAGTTGCTCAAAGAGATTTCAATGCTTATGGGATATGAAATCACACGCGATTTTCCGCTGACATACGAAGAGATCGAAACTCCTCTGATGAAGATGAACGCCCCGAAGATATCCGGCAAGAAAGTGGTCATCGCACCAATTCTCAGAGCCGGTCTCGGTATGGTAGAGGGTCTTACCACACTCATGCCTTCTGCACGTATCGGTCATATCGGAATGTATCGTGACGAGGAGACATGCCAGCCTGTATTCTACTATTATAAGATGCCTGCACACAAGGAGCGTCTCGTGATCGTGACAGACCCTATGCTTGCAACAGGCGGCAGTGCAATCGACGCCATCAGACGCCTCAAGGAAGACGGCTACACAAATATCAGACTCATGTCATTGGTGGCATCTCCGCAGGGCGTAAAAGCCGTTACTGAAGCACATCCTGACGTAGATATCTTCCTTGCAGCCCTTGACGAAGGTCTCAATGACAAGAACTATATCCTCCCAGGTCTCGGTGACGCCGGTGACCGTATCTTCGGAACACGATAATCCGTACCAAATAATATAAAATACTGACACCTCGGTCAGAAATCAATCAATTCACGACCGAGGTGCTTTTCTTTCGTCATCCTGAGGTGCTTTTCTTTACGTCATCCCGAGGATCTGCGCCTTCACCTCATCCCGAGAACTGCATCGGCACGTCATCCCGAGGAGCGATAGCGACGTGGGGATCTTCGGCACAAAGCAAGCAGAGCGAGCCGTCTGCGTAGCTCGCGCAGCTTGCTTTGAACCGCTGGCAAGGCGTATTCGCCAGCGGTGGTGCCTGTCTAGTGTCACTCTACACTATATATCCTCTCTTCATCCCTTCCTATATCCTTCTCTGGATTCCTCATGTACCTCTCTGGACCTTACACTGACGTCCATACCGGGATTACGATCAAGAAATAAGCGGATTTATTGATCGTAACTCTCCAAAAGCCCTGTTTGAGCTATATTTAGGCATAAAATCGGGTTTACGATCAATAAAATGACTGTCTTCTTGATCGTAAACTCATGAAGTCGGTTGTAGCGCGTCATTCATAATCGAACCTATGAATCCTCTAATATAATAACGATCTCGCGGCGCGTAACCCCTTGATTCTGAGTGAATTGCTTAGAATCGATGCCCCGCCGAAGGGGAATCGCCTTTTAGTAATGGCTTGGTGTTCAGAGGGTTAGATGCCACATATTTTGTGCGGACTGATGTGCACGCACCGCGGCTGGCGAAAACGCCGGCCAGCCGCTCGATACAGGCTGCGCAAGCTACGCCCAAGGGCTTGCTCCGCCTGCCTCGTGCTCTAGTGACTGCCGGACGAGTAAATGAAAAGATATGAATGGGTTGGCGGGAAGCTATCAAACTCACCATTTCACTGATTACTGAGCCAAAATCTTCACAAGGAATACCGACCTACATGAAATATATGATTTTAGTGTAGGACGCTGCCGAAAGCAGTAGAAAAACAGCCAAAAACAATACCGTCCTACAGTGTTTGTGCGAATTCACTGTAGGACGATATCAGTAAATCATTACTCCCGACAATTTTAACAGTTTTTTCGGGAGTAACAAAAGGTCACACCTTACAGTCCCAGTCGGATGAGCGATCTGTCAGACTCCGCCTTCTGACCTGCCTTCTGCTTGAATGAATTGAAGTTGTATGAAATTCCAAGCCAGAGCATGCGGCTCTTGTTGCGGCTGATATTGGTAAGATCAAAGATGTTGTTGTGGGATGATACCTCCCATTTTGCTGTCTTGAAAACGTCAGTCAGAAGGATTGATGCCGTCATCGCACCTTTCAGGAACTTCTGTTTGAAGCCGACATTCATCTGATGGGTAAGGGAAGTGGTCAGCTGCGGGAAGTACTGTGGGGTAGTGACAAAGTATTGACACTGAATATCTCCGTCCTTCCAAGGAAGGAAATCAAAGAGCACATTGCTGTTGTTGGTGACACCTTTGTTGGATATCTCAGCACCCTCATATTCACCTGATGTAGACACATAATATGTATTCGCGGCAAGCGATATGTTCATCCATTTCGCCGGATTGACACGAAGAGTAAGATCAACACCTGATTTGAGATCGGAAGCAGCATTCACATACGTCGTGATCAGTCTCTGTGAATCAATAGCTGTAATCTGTGAAATGTAGTCCGATGTATGATTCAGATAACCATTGAGGAAAAGATTGAATGATCCACGGCTGAGACTATATCCCAGATCGAGTTTAGTAGCCTTCTCCGGCTGAAGATGCATGTTTCCTTTCTCATATGTAGTCGCGTCCACCATGCTCATGTACGGATTGAGCTGCGGATATGACGGACGTCCTATGCGACGTGAAAGAGCAAGGGAAAGTTCCTGTCCTTCAGCGACCTTATATATACCGGAAAGGCTTGGAGCAAGGAAGAAGGTGTAGTCAGTCTGCGCCACATTATCGTGACGGCTGTCCAATGTAACACGGCTCATTTCTCCGCGAAGACCTGCCTTATAGGTGAATTTCTTTCCGATACGGGAGCCGAACATTGCATAGAGCGCCGGAACCAATTCAGTGTGTATCAGATCGTTGCTCAACGCTTCAGAATATTCCCATTCGTCATTGTTCAAGCTATAGAACTTATGATAGATATCATTCCTTCTGAATGTCAGCTTCGCTCCTGCAGAAAGGGTTCCCGCCTTGAACTTATGCTTATAGTCCGCCTGCATTGCGGAAATGAAGGGACTTCCTCCTGAGTTCGAATAGTTGGTCTTTTCGCCCTCCACGAAATAATATGAAGGTCTATGTCCCCAGATCTTGGATACAGAACCCTTAACGGAAATATCGGATATCTCCGGCTTGATCACATGTGTATAGGTAATAGAACCTTCAATATTTTCACGGTTCCACGTTACATCATTATGCCTTGACTCATCGGTAATAACAGAATTGTCGACGAATGTATTATGGAGATCCTGCCTGATGTTTATGCGCGGGATGATACATTTGGCGTCAATACTGAGCCTGTTGCGCGGATTGATCCGGAAGTCGGCTCCAAAGGTGATATTGTTGTTATAGGTATACCTTGTCGCCTCCATCTGCTGAAGCACATTGTAACCGGTTGCCTTGATATTACGCTGAAGGGTGGTATTCACCACATCATCTTCATATTTCGTATTGTAACTGAATCTGTATGAAGCCTTAGGCTTATTATAAGCAAAGGCCGCGTTCGCAGTTACAAAGTGATTGAAACCGTAGTTTGCAGCAACAATTCCACTGAATCCCTGAACTGAAGTCTTCCTGGAAATGATATTGATGATTCCACCGGTACCTGAGGCATCTTGTGAAGCGTCAGGATTCGTTATGACCTCTATGCTTTTGATGTTGCCGGCAGGTATGGTAGAAAGGTCACTTGCCGTTGTAGGCACGCCATCCATAAGGACGAGTATATTTGAATTGCCTCGGATCGATATTCCGTTGTCAGCAATGCTTACCGAAGAAGCTGAACGGAGAATGTCGATTGCTGTTCCTTTGCCTGAAGATATATTCGACGAAGCGTTGATGGTGGTATGTTCGACAGTTGACTTCTGAACAACCTCCTTCGCAGAGACCGATGCACCTTCAAGAGAAATCGCGTCCTCCTTCAGGACAATCGCACCCAGATTCAGCTGAGACTTATCAGGAACGATCTCCTGTCTTACCTTGTTGTATCCGATGAATTCAACCACCAGCTGATATGAATCGACGCTTTGAGCAACCTTGAGCGTGAATTTACCTTCGTTATCCGTGATGGTACCGGTCAATGGAGAATTATCCTTATAAACCGCTACAGATGCGTATGCTACCGGTGATTTCTGATCATCGATTATGTGTCCTGAGACGGTACACTTTGCCTGTTGAGCGAAAGAGTACACCGGGAAGCACAAAATCGCAAGCAGTATGAGTCGTATGTATTTTATCATCACTTAATAATCTTGAACGGCAAAATTAAACATTTTACAGATATTATCAATTTGCTGAGAATGGCGTGGCACTCAAACAACTGACACACAGAGCATTACGAATAGTCGATTCCCCTGCAACGGGGCATCGACTTTCTGTAAGCGCTTGATTGATTGGGTTTTGAGTGCCACAGCGTTGTGCAATTACAGGCATGGAGAGATGGAGTGACTTAGCAATAAGGTATATCTGCCGAATTTTCTATCTGATTAATATAAAGTTTGTTATATTTGAGCGACATAAAAATGACACTGACTATGAAACGACTGACCATCTTTTGCACCATCGCTATTTCTGCGCTGTTCGCATGTACACCACTTGACGATCCCGAGACTCCCGGCACACCACCCGAAGAGGAGGGAAGCAAGGAGAATGCAACAGAAAACTTCACTCCGGAAATCGATTATAAAGAAAACGGATATGACGGAGGTAAAGCAAGCGACAAAGACAATGACGCTGTCGTATCCAACGATGCGATATATTGGGAGAATCTCTCGATAGCAGGCAAGATCACAGTAACATATTCCGGCAACACAGCAAAGGTCGAGACAACTGCCAAGGACGTGAAATCATATGTCACGGGGGCAGATGTAGCTATTGATGTAACCGGTCTCGGCGCCACAGAAATCATTGCCAAAGGCACATCAACCGACGGTCAGATCAAGATTTATGGAGATTCGGCCGTGAAGCTTACTCTCGACGGTCTCAAGCTCACTTCAGAAAAAAGTGCTGCCATCAACATCCAGAACAAAGCCGTTGCATATATCCATCTCCAGGACAAGACAAAAAACACTATCTGCGACGCAGCTAAACAGACAGACGAAGCATATTATCCTGAAGGAGTAGCGGCAGGCGACGAAAAACGCAACGGAGCCATATACAGCAAGGGATCTATCGTATTCAGCGGTACTGGTGTCCTACAGCTTACAGGAAAGAAGAAGCACGGAATCTCTGTAAAATCCTCAATGACAGTACGTCCAGGCGCCACAATCGCAATCAACGACGCTGCTGACAACTGCGTAAAGGCAGAAGGAATCACTATCCTTGGCGGATACATCTGGGCAAAGACAACAGGAGAAGCAGGAAAATGCCTCAGTTCCGATGCCGACATAACAGTGAAAGGTGGAGTACTCAAGCTCTATACTGCAGGTAATGCAATCTTCGAATCCGACGAGAACGACACATCATCGGCTGCAGGCATGAAGGCTGACGGCAACGTAACAATCACAGGCGGCGAAATCCTCTGTTCAAGCACAGGAACTGGCGGAAAGGGCATCAATGTTGACGGTGCTCTCACTATAGACGACGGTACAATCAACGTAGTCACATCAGGTGGCAAATACGTATATAACGCATCTCTTGACCTTGATTCTTCTCCTAAGGGAATCAAAGCAGAAGGAAATATCGTGATAAACGGTGGATTGGTAAACATCCAGGTAACAGGCCGCAGCGACGGTTCAGAAGGCCTTGAGAGCAAATCAAAGATCACAGTAAACGACGGACAGGTGTTCGTCTATGCATATGACGATGCAATCAACGTCGGTGGTGACTATCCGGTAGGTCTGGAAATCAACGGCGGTAAGATATTCGCTTTTGCAGATAACAACGACGGTATAGACTCAAACGGCAAGATATGGGTCAATGACGGTCTGGTGATAGCTTCCGGCAGTGCTGTTCCTGAGGAAGGACTGGACTGCGACAGAAGCGAAAATTTCATCGTCAAGGGCGGTGTTCTCATAGGAACAGGTGGTGCCGCAATCTCGACATCTTCATCGAGCACACAGAGAAACGTTGTGTACAACGGAATCAGCGCACAGACAGATTCACTTGTGGTTATCGTTGACCCAGATGGAAAGACTATCCTCAAATACAAATTCCCAAGGACAATAAGCAGACTGGCTCTCTTCTTCTCATCACCCGACATCAAATCCGGAACCTCCTACACAGTATATACAGGCGGATCGATCAGCGGAAACACTGAAAACTGGAACGGCTGGTTCAAAGATGGCAGATACAACCTCGGCACAAAGGTCGGCACCTTTACCTCAAACGGAATCAACACAACCGTAGGTCAGGGCGGCGGTCCGGGTGGACGTCCGGGCAATGGAGGACCCGGCAACGGAGGCATGGGTCCCGGATGGTGGAACTAGAAAACTTTACAGCAGTGTAAGATTTCTTTACAGACCGGCTTTGGAAACAATTTCATAAAATACTGCTACATAGGAAGATAGCAGATCTGGCACATATGCTGTGAGTTTCAAGTGGAATATGACACTAAATATGCACCTGAAACTCACAGCCTTATTTATATGTATATGTTCTTCCTTTGCAGCATGTCTTGCACAGGAAGAGATGTCGCTTGACGAGGTCATCCGCACGGCGCGCACACAATCCGTGGAGGCCCTGAAGGCAAGACAGGCGTTCATATCTACATATTGGGCATATCGTTCATACAAGGCAAGCAGGCTGCCATCGGTCTATATGTACGGGGACATCATGAACTTCGACCGTTCCCTTACTCTTCTTCAGAATCCTGATGACGGAGCATTGAAGTACGTCAGTTCGAATAACCTCCAGAACAGCGCCGGCCTTCAGATCAACCAGAACATAACATTCACCGGAGGCACTCTTTCTGTGGCCTCCGACCTTTCCAGAATCGATCAGTTCGGAATGTCAAAAAGCCTGACGTGGTATTCACGTCCGGTCACAGTATCATATTACCAGCCATTGTTTACGTATAACCAGTTCAAATGGGACAGGAAGATAGAGCCTAAAGAGTATGAAAAAGGCAAAAGAAACTATCTGGAGACAATGGAAGGCATTACCATAGAAGCAGTGTACGCGTATCACAACCTGCTTCTGGCAAAGATGAACAACTCCATAAGCAAGAGCAACTTCGAGAACTCCGGCAACATGCTCAAGATCGCAAGCGAACGACTTCAACTGGGCGATGTTACCAAGGCAGAATATCTGCAGCTGGAGCTCAGGGTGCTCAATGACAGCATAGCAATCAATGAAACCGCAGTCGCTGTCCGTCAGGCCCAGATGCAGCTGAACTCGCTGCTTGGATATGACGAATCTTACGAGATTGTTCCGAAAGCAGAGGAAATATTGCCGCAGATTCAGATGGATTATGAACTGGTGATGGATAAATCGCTCAAGAATTCAAGCTTCAGCCTACGCAATGAACTCAGTCTGCTCAATGCGGAATCGGACGTAGCTTATGCAAAGGCTTCAAGAGGTTTCTCATTCGCCCTTAACGCCCGATTCGGAATGTCGCAGACAGGACCACAGTTTCCGGAAGCATACAAGAACCTTCTCGATCAGGAAGTGGTGGGTATAACGTTCAGTATTCCGATATTCGATTGGGGGCTTGGAAAGGGCAAGGTGCAGAAGGCTAAAGCGGCGCAGGAGGTCGTAAAGGCACAGGTCCAGCAGTCGGAAAACGACTACCGCAGGCAATTATATACCGCTGTAAATCAATTCAATAACCAACGTCAGCAGTGTCTTGTGTCGAGAAAGGCAATGTATATTGCTGCCGAAAGATATGAACTCACAATGCACCGTTTCCGCGAAGGAAATGCGAGCGTGACCGATCTGAATACAGCACAGTCCGAAAATGACAGCGCATTAAGACAGTATATCAGCGATGTCAGCAATTTCTGGACTTACTATTACACCTTACGTCAGCATACTCTATACGATTTCATCAATGGATGCGACCTGGAGATTGACATTTACGAAATGATTGAATAGATTGCCGGTCAAGCCGGCAATGACAAACATAACTATCATACCATCCGGGATAAACAGAATAGTCATGCCATCCGGGATAAACAGAATAGTCATGCCCGACTTGATCGGGCATCTCATAACAGATACTATAAACGAATGGACAGAATAATAGAAAAGAAAAAGGGTATCGCCTTGGTTTTCAGTAGGAAAGCCCTGCCATACTGGTTCGGCACATTCATTGCGGCGTTCATACTCTGGGTTGCCTTCCGAGACAACTCAAGCACTCTGAGGATCAATGCTGACCTCATTTCAATCGGTGAAGTAAAGTCCGGTGAATTCAATGACTACATACGAATCAGCGGACAGGTTCATCCCATGACCACTGTCCAGCTCAGTCCCCGCGAATCCGGAATCGTAGAGGAAATCGTAATGGAAGAGGGTAGCACGGTCAAGGAAGGAGATGTGATCATTCGTCTGAGCAATGACGACCTGGACCTTGAAATCCTTAATTCGGAAGCCAACCTTGCTGAAAAAGAGAACGCGCTGAGAAATACGATGATCCAGATGGAGCAGGAGAAAATGCAGCTCAGCCTGACTACGTTGGAACTTCAGACAGAGGTAAAGCGGAAAGGACGTACACTCGAGTCACAGAAACGACTCTATGAAGACGGACTCATAGGAAAAGAGGAATATCTGCGTTCTGAAGAGGAGTACGCCCTTTTCTGCAAGAAACTTGAAGTGACGCTGGCAAGATCAGCTCAGGACAGCATATACAGGAATGTGCAGATCGAGCAGATGAAGGAAAGCCTCGAGAACATGAAGGCCAATATGCGCCGCATTCGAGGCAGAAAGGAAAACCTGAACGTAAAGGCTCCGATTGACGGTGTGTTGGGACTTCTGGATGTGGTTCTCGGCCAATCGATCGGAAACGGAAGCAAGATAGGACAGATCAATGCGACCGGAACATATAAGATCGAGGCACAGATTGACGAACATTACATAGACAGGGTAACGGCCGGACTGGAAGCAAAATTCGAGCGTCAGAACGAGATATTCAATGCTGTTATCCGCAAGGTATATCCGGAGGTGAGAGACGGTAAATTCAAGGCAGAATTCAGGTTCAGCGGCGATCAGCCGGCGAACATCCGCACAGGACAGACATACTACCTTAATCTTCAGTTGGGACATGCCCAAAGCGCAATACTTATCCCGCGAGGCACGTTCTACCAGAAGACAGGCGGCAAATGGATATACGTCGTCGATCCTGATGGCAACAAAGCCGTCAAGCGTGAAATCCGCATAGGACGCCAGAATCCTCAATACTATGAGGTACTTGAAGGACTCGAACCTGGCGAAAAAGTCATAACTTCGGGATATGATAATTTCGGAGATAACGAAGTGTTAATATTTTAAGATTGCCGGTCAAGCCGGCAATGACGAACATAACTATCATACCATCAAGGTTAAACTGAATAGTCATGCCCGACTTGATCGGGCATCTAAAACAATTGAAATGAAAAGCTATTTTAGATTTCTAAGCCGAAATAAGCTATACACTGCCATCGAGGTGGTTGGTTTAAGCGTAGCTATTGCTGTCGCATTACCATTGTTAAGCTATATGTTGCAAGTGAGAAGAGTGAATCATTCACATCCTGATCATGAAAACATATATAGCCTGAGCGTTGCACGAATGCAGACATCAACAGGGGAAATTGGACAATATCTTCAAGAGAATATCCCGGAGATTGAGATGACCTCCTCTCCTTCACATCTGTCTGGTCACTACACATTCGAGGTGGACGGCAGAATGGTTCCATATATCAGATATGACAGAAACTTCCTCTACTTCTTTCCACTGGAATTCATAGAAGGTAGGCTTGATACAGAGGCCGCATCAACTATGGCTGTATCGGAGTCATTCGCGAATGAACTTTCAAAAACAGGTGCAGTCATAGGCAGAACGTTGAATCTTAAAAATGAGACATATCAGATATCTGGAATCTACAAGGATAACAGCGATCCGAGATTCAGAGACTTCAAAATGATGCTTCCTCCGTTAAAAGGTCTGACCGGATTGCCATACACTGGTGCCAATATTAATGTCATGACTTTTCTTAAAGTCAGAGAAGGTGCCAATATCGATGCACTTACAGCAAAGGTCCAGAAAGCATGTGCTGATTATTGGGGTCCAATGGATAAGAAAGGACTTGATAACGCATATAGTTACAAGCATCCTGAAATGTATGATCTCATTGAATATGAAAAGCTGACGACAACGGGTAATTATCAATTGATTGAGTCCGGAGGAGTCGGATTCATCATTATGATAATCATAGCAGCTCTTCTTCTGATATTTGCTGTTCTGAACTATATAAACCTGAATGTTGCCCTTTCTACAAGAAGAGCGAGGGAGATTGCAACCCGCAGACTCGTCGGAGCAGGACGCATACAGATTGTTGAGTTGTTCCTTAAAGAAGCATTTGTAATGAATCTCATATGTTTTGGGTTGGGTATTCTTCTCACTGGTGTCAGTACAGGTATGATTGAAGGCTTCTTCAAAACATTAGAGACGGAAGGATCTGTTACATTCTGTTATGGACCCGCTGAAATAGGAGTATATGTCATCTTTTTGCTGTTGATTACACTTATTACAGGTCTTGCTCCTGCTAGAATTGTGTCCCGATTTACTCCACTGGACATCGTCAAAGGAAGTTTCAGGCATTATAGCAAAAAGCGAATGACAACGGTGTTCATATGCATCCAGAACATCCTTATAGTTCTGCTGCTTTCTACGACAATTGTCTTTAAGAAACAGTATCAGGCGTATATTGACATGGAGTATAACTGCAATGTAGATGATCTGTTTTATCTTATGCCTGATTTCGGTGTCAATGTGTCCGTGGAAACATTGAAATCAGAGCTTGAGAAACATCCGGAAATCCTTGCAGTCGGACGTACCGATAGAGTTCCAAGTTCTCTTTGGACAAAAGATCGTGAAGTGGGGGATCGTGAAAGACTTTACCTCAGTTTTCTTAAATGTGATAACGATGCATTCGATATTTATGGATTTGACATTATGTCTGTAAATGACGAATCCGACATGACGGGTTTATGGATGACACCTGAAGCACAAAGGGTATCTGGAATTTACCCGCAAGCATTTGAAGAAATGCTACGAGAGGAATGCGGAGAATACAGAATTGCCGGAATGATTCAAGATATCCCTGTTGCAGGAGGACAGAACGATTTGAGAGACTTCCCTGTAGTCGTATATGTTGGGGACGCCGAATGTAATGATCTCTTGATCAAGACAATAGATAATCATCAACAAGCTCGTAAGGTTATATCCGCAGTCTACTCAGAAACCACAGGGATAGATGTCAATGATCCTTATGATTTCGGTATGATGGCAATGTATATAAAGGAAATCAATGAGAGTGAACTTGCGCCACATAAAGGCCTGAACGATTTGATGGAAAAACTTCTTGGAATCATTGTCATCCTTGGAATCATGGGTCTTACAGGTATCAGCATCTATTTCGCTACAGAAAGAGAGAAGGAAATCGCAGTCAGAAAAGTATTCGGTGGCACTGTAATTACTGAACTTTGGAGGAATACCAGGACATTCATCCGGATTGCGCTTATCGCAAACCTGGTTGCTATACCTATTGCAGTAATTGCATTTGATACGATATTGATACATTTTGCCGATAAGATTCAGAATCTCTGGCTCATATACATCGCATGTGTGATGATTTCATTTACAATAATATTGGCATCCGTCCTCTGGCAGACCCTTCGTGCAGCCCGCACCAATCCTGCAGAGTCATTAAAGAAAGAGTAAAGAATATAAACATAAAACAACTTACGTTATGATTACAGTAACTAATCTCAGCAAGATTTTCCGCACAGAGGAAATCGAAACAACAGCACTGAACGAAGTGTCATTTGAAATCAATGATGGAGAATTCGTGGCAATCATGGGCCCATCAGGATGCGGCAAGTCAACCCTTCTGAATATCCTTGGCCTTCTTGACAACCCTACAGGCGGAAGCTATCTGCTTCTCGGACAGGAAGTTGCAAAGCTTAGGGAGAAGGACCGTACAAAGTTCCGCAAGGGCAACATCGGATTCGTATTCCAGAGTTTCAACCTCATCGACGAGCTCAATGTATATGAGAATGTCGAGCTCCCGCTGAAGTATCTCAACATGAGTTCATCAGAGCGCAAGGCCCGTGTTACAGAGATGCTCAAGCGCATGAACATCAGTCACCGCGCCCAGCACTTCCCTCAGCAGCTCTCCGGTGGTCAGCAGCAGCGCGTCGCCATCGCCCGTGCAGTCGTATCGAACCCTAAGCTGATCCTCGCCGATGAGCCTACAGGTAACCTCGATTCAAAGAACGGCAAGGAGGTGATGGATCTGCTCACTGAACTCAATAAGGAAGGCACAACCATCGTGATGGTAACCCACTCTCAGAAGGACGCCTCTTGCGCACAGCGAATCGTCAACCTCTTCGACGGCCAGATCGTAAGCGACGTGAAGAACGAACTATAACTGAAAAAGATTGCCACGCTTCGCTCGCAATGACGTTCTGGTTCGTTCGCAATGACGTCCTGGTTCGTTCACAATGATGTCCTGGTTCGCTCGCAATGACGTCCTGGTTCGTTCGCAATGATATCCTGGTTCGTTCACAATGACGTACCGATCTCGTGCGCAATGACGTCCTGGTTCGTTCACTATGACGTGCCGATCTCGTGCGCAAAGACGTCCTGGTTCGTTCACTATGACGTGCCGATCTCGTGCGCAAAGACGTATCACACGTCATTCTGAGGAGCGAAGCGACGTGAGAATCTCAATCTAAACCAACCAAAATGAAAAGCTACCTTCGATTCCTGTCACGAAACAAGCTGTACACTGCCATCATGGCGGTAGGACTGAGCATATCTCTTGCGTTTGTAATACCTACAGTCAATTATTTTATAAAATACTCCCAATCCAGGCATCTGTACGCTGACTACGAAAACACATGGACACTGACAAAATTTGGGTACATACGGTCTTCAATAGCCATTGGAGAAGTGCTTAAGGCTGAGATCCCTGGTATTGAGAAGGTCTCGACTATAGATATGAGGGGACAGGAATTCTGGGTTGATGACAACAAAGTGAGCGTATTCAGATGTGACAGCGCTTTCTTTGACTTTTTCCCGGTAAAATTCATTGAAGGAGACAGAAACTTCATAGATGTCCCTACCCAGATATGTATCTCAAAGAAATACGCAGATCTTCTTGCAACTGATGACCAACCGGTAATCGGTCGTGAAATTTACCTTGGCGAGAAGTCCTATATGATTGCAGCCGTAATGCAGGATTTGGGAGATGGTGCGATCAAGTACTGCGATATTCTGATGAACATATCCGAAACCAAGAAAAGCAGATCCGTAAATCATCATGTAGTTACAGTCTTTACTGCAAAAGACACGACTGGACTATGCACTCAGATAGAGAAGGTATGTACCGGTTTCTATGGGAAAGAAGAGGACTTTGACAAGGCGGTCTATAATCATATAGTCAGATACGACGACTTTCGCTCATACGAAGAACAGATGGCTTTTAACATAAGCACTAAGGCAGTTCGGGCAATATTGATACTCATTTCATTAGTGCTGTTGGTGATTTCAATAATCAACTATTGCAATCTTGCGGTATCAATATCCAATCTAAGAGCCAAGGAGTTTGCGACAAGACAGTTGCTGGGTTCACGATCAGTACGGACATACGCTGTATTGTTTGCTGAAGCATTGGTTTTCGGATTCATCTGTCTTTTGGTCGCGATTCCATTATCATCTGTCACATCTGGTATGATTTCACGGTTCATGATTCTGGCAGATATAGGTCCTGGAAATCTTGGTTTTGTTATGTCACCTGGATATCTTCTTGCATACACAGGTGTAGTTGTGGTCATTTCTCTGATTACAGCTATCCCACCAGCTATACTGATCAGCAAGTATAGTCCGCTCGATGTCGCCAAGGGTGAATTCAGGCATTTCAGCAAGAAGACTACCTCAAAGATATTCATGACTTTCCAGATGATGATTGTCATAGCAGTAGTCAGCATAACATTGTCAATGTATCGCACGTATGTCGCATATATTACAGAAGACCCTAACTGTGATATAGAGGATGTGTTTTATCTTGTTCCAAAGGATAAGAAGTGTTTCCCATACGAGGCATTCCTATCCGAGATTCAGAAACAGCCTGAAATAATATCATGCGGTCTGACCATAGGTATCCCGCATAACGCAATGAATCAGGCATACCTCAATGAAGACGTGCCTATAACGTACGAATACATCCTATGCGATGAAGCTGCATTCAAATTATACGGATTTAAGGTGACAGAAGGAAACAGCAGCAATCCGAATGGAATATGGTTGTGCGATCAGATCGAGGAATATATTGAAGCCACTCCTGAAATCAAGAAAGATATCTGCATGGTATTGGGAATGGAAAACTTCGTCGGCAAAGTAGAGCGGTTTTCAACTATGGCCGGCAACCTTGAGCATTCAGAACCTGTTGTTGGTGTGACAGATAGAGCGAAACTGCTGGAATCCAAATGTGAGGTGGTGATAAAGACCACTGGTGACCATAAGACTGCAAGAGACAAAATAGAAGGAATATGCGCCCAGACAATAGGTGACACTCATATGGATTATGACCAAATGTGCCGCTTTGCAGGTTATCTTGGCAGTGACCTTCTCGAGCATTTCTACGGAAGAAGCAGAAAACTTTCCTATTCGATAGGATCATTTTCTATCATAGCCATCATTCTGGTAACCATCGGTTTATTTGGAATGTGCATATATTTCACAACCGAACAAAGGAAACAGACTGCCATCAGGAAGGTATTTGGCTCAGACATAAACAGAGAAATGTCGAGACTGATAAAGCTATATATCAAGCTGACTGCAATAGCAAACCTCATCACTATTCCATGCTTCTGGCTGTTTGCACATGGCGTCAATATGAAATTCATAGAAAACCCAATGGATCTGACTTTGATCTGCCTTTTTTCAATGGTATTCTCTTTTATCATCAGCATCCTGGCGGTATATATACCAGCTTATAGATCAGCATCTTCCAATCCTGCCGAAGTGCTGAAGAAGGAATAAATTTAAAAACAATAGAATGAAAAGCTACCTGAGATTCCTGTCAAGAAACAAACTGTACACTGCCATCATGGCGGTGGGACTGAGCGTATCATTGGCATTCGTAATTATATTCACCTGCTACACAAGGCAGCAGTTTGCAGTATGCAACCATTATTCCGGCTCCAAGGATATTTACCTTGTGGGAATGGGTGGCAGAACCTTTTCCTATGATACTTTGGCAGAGGAGATAGAGAATGATATTCCAGGTGTAGAAGATGCTGTATTGGTTCAGAACTACTACAATGGAATTAAGTACAATGGAGAGATATCATCTGAGGAAGGAATGCTGATGCTTGACAAGGACTTCTTCGATGTGTTTGAGACCAGATTCCTTGCAGGTAGTCCTGAAGTTTTCAACACTGCGGAAAACGCTCTGGTTACAGAAAGTTTCGCACGTAGAAACGGGATGGAGGAAGTTATCGGCACCAGACTCATAGATGGAAAGAAGGAGTTTATAATAGCAGGAATCATTGAGGATTTCAACGGTAGTGTATTTGATAATTTTGAAGTAATACTGAATGGGAAGCTCAATGCCGGCAAAAGAAGCAATCAGACTACCAGCTCAGTGATGACCTTCATAAAGGTCAGTAAGGGCACTGATATCAAGGACCTTGAAGCCAATATAGAAAACCATGTCCTGAAGTTTATGAACCTTTCAAGTTTCAGAGGCGCCAAACCGGTTACCCTGATCAGATTGGACGAACTCTATTTCTCTGAAATAAATGACGGCATGATGGGTCTTAAATGCGAGAATATTGACAAGGTCTTCATTTTAAGTATCGTGGTAATCCTGCTATTGATTTCCTCAATCATCAACTATGTGAATCTGAATGTAGCAAGTGCGGAAAGACGTGAAAAGGAGATGGCGTTGAGACATATTCTGGGTGGCGATAGAAGACATATCTATTTCAGAGTATTTGCAGAATCGCTCGTATTCACTGCACTTTCTTTCTTGGCAGCCATCGCATTATCTATCGGACTATCCGATAAGATAAATGACTTGTTGCGACCTGAAATCCCATTGGAGATTTCTTTTACGGCAGATTATATGATGATATATTGTCTTATGGTCCTGGTGATATCCGTCATCTGCAGCATAGGAGTTTCACTGAATGTTTCACGCACTAAGGTAACAAGCAGTACGAGAACAAGAAAACCATTGTCGGGACTATTCATGGGCTTGCAGTTCGTTCTGTCTTTCATCATGATCTCAGTATCCTTGACAATGGAAGCCCAGATGAGGCATATGGTAAACAGAGACATGTTCGCGAATGTAGACAATCTGTACAGGACGATGTTCAGTTCCACTGAATTGAAACAGGAGATCCAAACTCTTCCATTTATCAGGAATGCTGGAAAATCGACGGGATATCCTGGATATTTCGGAATGCTTTTGGGTGCTGATGGAGATGATACATATGCCAGTATCTTGTACTGTGACAGCATTGCATTCAGATTGTTCGGCTTCGATATTATAGAAGACAATAGGGATAACAGTCCTCATGGAGTCTGGCTTACCGAAAGGGCAGCAAATCATTTTAATGTAGATAAGGAAAACTTTACATGGAAACCGCTATACGGCCTATCAGAGAATGTTTCCGGAATAATCAAAGACACTCCTACGTCGAGTATTGTGAAGAAGCGATGGAACGGTCTCGGAATTGTGGTTGTCGTCAAGCAGGAAGATCTCAGGTGGGGTGGATGGATTCTGGAAATGGATGAAACTGATGAAAACAGACATTATATGGATAGCCTTACAAACGTGCTGTACAAGAATATGAGCGGTAGGGAGGCCTTCGGCTGCGGATTCATCAAGGACCTGAACAGGAAGGAATATGACCAGACCAAAAGTGACATGAGACTGATAGAACTCTTCATGTTCATATCTATCATGCTTTCATGCCTGGCATTCTTCGCAATGAGCATGCATTATTCTGTAAACAACACCAAACCCGTGTCCATTCACAAGGTCTACGGTGGCAGCACGTCAAGCGAACTGAGACGCTGTCTGGGCAAATACTTCAGGATAATGCTTCCGGCGCTGATCATCGGTATTCCTCCGGCATGGATCCTATGCGGAAGATACCTTGAACAGTTCAGCTACAAGATCGATCTCAAGGAGAACATCTGGATATTCCTGACAGCGATGGCAATATCGATTGCCATCTCCACAGCAGCAGTCCTCTGGCAGACCCTCAGCGCAGCCCGCACCAACCCTGCCGAGGCGCTGAAGAAGGAGTAAGATGAATTAACACGATAAAGAAAGAATAATGAAAAGCTATTTGAGATTCCTGTCACGAAACAAACTGTACACTGCGATCGAGGTCGTAGGACTCAGCCTTGCTCTGGCGTTCGTGATAGTCTTGAGTTCATACATTGTGGATGACATGAGCACGAACAATGTACTGAAGAATACAGATGACATTTATCTGGTACATAATGGGGACTACGCACACACTATCAAAGAACTCCCGGAATTGTATGGATCGATGCCGGAAATAGAAAGTTCTTGCTCAATGGTCCAGAGCGGTCGCAGCAGAAAATCATTTTTCGGCGAATTGACGACTGCGTCTTATGGAGAAAACCAGACGTTTGTCTCTACTTTTGGAGTGTCTGACACATTCTTTGACTTTTTTACATTGCCTTTTTCCGAAGGTAATCCAAAGAGCGCATTGGCATCCAGGAATAGTGTAGTAATATCCGAGGATATTGCCAATGTACTCTTTCCTGACGGTGATGCCATCGGTAAAGAAATTGTTGTATTTGAAGAAAACCAAAGGAAAGAAGTAGAACCGGATCTCGCAGACTTTAATGTTTCACTGACAGTGAGCGGTATCTTCAAACCTGGCTCAAAGACTGTTTTTTTTGTGCCGGACATTATCATGAGATATGATCTTGTCATGGAGCAACAGGATAATATGTTCGAGGGAAGCAGTTATATAGGAGAATATAGCTTTGTCAGACTTCGGAAAGGATCGGATCCGGTAATCATGGCAGGCAATCTCACGGAGCAATTCCTTAAGATTTATCATCACTACTATAAAAATCTCTCCAAGGTAGATTTGAAACTGACCGGATTCGATGATATCAAAAAGCAGGATCCTCAGAAATTTGGATATTCGTTCAAACATATCAGACAGGGCAAGCTTTTCAATATCTATCTGATAATGTGCATTTTCATCACGATAGTTTCACTGTTGGACTATATTGTGCTTACGATTGCCTTCAGTCGTTTCAGAATCAAGGAGATAGCAACACGTCAGCTGTTAGGTACCGACCGCAAAAGAATCATCGGACGATGCTTTGCAGAGGCCTTCATGCTGCTTGCTGTATCTTGCGCATTTGCAGTAATTATCGCTATTGCCTTCAAGAATCCGATAGGCCATATTCTCGGAGCTAAAATCAACCCACTGACATATTTGAATGAATATCTGATATTGCTTAGCGTCATATTGGCGATGGTCACTATAGCCGGCACTGTTCCTTCGCTTATTCTGTCGTCATACAATGCTATTAATGTAATCAAGGGTGAAGCCAGATATAGGTACAAGGCCACATTCGGGAAGTTATTTATAGGTTTTGCAGGCTTCCTGAGCATACTGTCCTTGTCTATATGCTTCGGAATATCACGCCAGACCAGACATCTTGTCAATCAGCCGTCAGGCCATAATGTCGATGATATCCTGTTTATCGAATTTTTGGGCGATGATATAAGGCTAGTCTATGATAAGTTACCGCATGAAAGCTATATTGACATGGTAGGTTTGGTATCAGTTCTACCAAGTACAGAATCGTACGGTATTACATCCATTACGAATGGCAACGGCAAGCGAGAAGATGTGCACTTCATTGAATGCAGTGGAAAGGCGCGTGAAATATTGGGCATCGAAATTCTTGAAGATTTCAATGTCACATCAGTGAATCCGAAGTATGGCAGGTGGTTTATGTGCAAAAGCACTTTTGAGGCAAGTGATGGATATATTGAGAATGGCAATCTTAAGATGTATCGTCATCAGCCGTTATGCGGTGTCGTATCGGACTTCAAGGTGGGACCTCTTAAATCTGAAAGCAGCGGAACACTTACTCTATTAAGGATATCGTCAGAAGAGAGTATGCTTGAATGGGGAGATCTTCCGATAGTAAAGGTAAATATAAGCGAATCAAAGGCAAAACAGAATCTGATTGCTCTACTCGAAAGCATGAATTATACCCATGATATGTTCAGGGTGTCATCTTTGCGCGAGGCAATCGAAGAGAATATCAAGGAGGAGAAGAACATGCTGAAACTCCTGACTGGCTTCTCGCTGGTAAGTCTGCTGATGACGATATTGACTATTATAGGACTTGGAAGCTACTATGGAAAAACCAGCGAAAAGGACAATGCAGTACGCAATGTCTTCGGATGCTCGAAGAAGGAGATGATAAGGAAGATCACTATGGACTTCGTTCTCCCTGTGCTGATTTCGGCAGTAGCTGCAATCCCGATAGCCTACACGCTCATCGGTCGCTGGCTCGAGGGGTATGTCATCCGCACCGACAATTCCTCCGTAATCTACCTTGCAGCATTTGCTGTCGTCCTGTTAATAGCAGAAGCTGCAATCATGATTCAAGCCCTCCGTCTGCTGCGCACCAACCCTGCCGAAGCATTGAAAAAAGAATAGTTCTACAAAATAGAAAATGAAAAGTTACCTGAGATTCCTGTCAAGAAACAAGCTTTACACTGCCATCATGGCGGTGGGACTGAGCATATCTCTCGCTTTTATAATACTGATGAGCTCGTATGTCATCGGGAATATGTCATACGACAGGGAGATAAAGGACAAGGATGAGATATACGTGTGTCATAATATTGGAAGCGCATGGTCTTTTACTTTCTTGTCCGAGGAATTTTCCAGGTATCCTGAAATCCGGGAATTCTGCCAGTTCGGCAATGCATATATAGGAGTCTTCATGGAGGGAAAACAAATTGAGCGCTATCCAATGTGGGTTTCTGACAACTTCTTTGAGTTCCTTCCTTACGAATTGATTTCCGGGAAAGCAGATGAAGTGTTCAAACAGGACTTCTCCGCTGTGATATCCCAGTCATTTGCAGAAAGATTCTTCCCGGGAGAGAATCCTGTAGGCAAGACCATCGAGTTTGACTATGATGGCACCATGATGAGAAGCCTCATAATCACGGGAATCTTCAAGGATGTGAAGAACACACAGATACTTAATACGGATATACTTGTAAATGAACGGCTTATTCCATCCATAGAGACAAGAGGCGGTTGGAGATCAGCTGCAAACCTGGTCAGATTCCATGGCAATCCGGATATCATCAGGCTCGCTCATGATATATATTACAATTCGTCTGACGAGTTCTTTAAATCAAGGTTATCACCGGAGTTGAAATTCACAAGGTTCGACAAACTTGATGTCAACATCGGCTATCCGGATCCATTCCTGAATCTCTCGGATTTGAAACAGCAGAAGCGATTCATCTCGGCGTGCGTCATACTTCTTATATTTTCATTCATTAGTGTCCGGTAAAAAATCATAAAAGTTCTTTGAAAATATTGAAAGTTAGGTAGTTATAGAGATTTTTCGAGTCAACCGATTTGAATTTATCTTTGCCAGACTAACGTAGAATGGCATATGCATAAAGGAAAATACG
>JBGVEY010000051.1:0-15261 GCA_045120635.1 Candidatus Cryptobacteroides sp. | reverse complement strand
GTCAGGCCAGACTTTTGCCGCCGGCTTCCTTCAGATTCTACCTCACGATAGCCACCCTTGCCTTTGGCTATATGCTTCCCGTCATTAGGGCGCATTAGGGACTTTCACCCGTTAGAACATGCCCGCGCTGGGCGTACAAAGGAAAGAGGCAGAACTGTCAATGAGAAGTTCTGCCTCTTTCCTTTTCTATTTCTTTCTATTTCTTTCTGTTCGGAATCAGATAGAGATCCGCAAGCGGAATAAGGATCATCACATCGAAGAATGCAAGCATCATCACTGCTCCGAGGGCTCCGATTGTAAGCGCCATCGAGAGGGCGAAGTAGAACGAGAGGGCATGCAGGAGAATCAATCCCACAGCAGCCACAAGCCATATACGGAGGTTAGTCAGATGATACAGAATCATCGCAACCGTAGCAAATGCAAGAGGTATGAGGAACATCATATTCTCTCCAAGGGCTATCAAGGTCACTACGCCAAGGATGAATACAAGTGCCAATGAACCGTAAAGGGCATTGAAAGCGTGATTCTTTGCCGCATTAAGCGATGCACTTGCTCTCATCGAACCTGAGGTAGCACGAACAGCCTTTGCTCTTGCCGACATATATACTGCAACGGAAACAAGTATCATAAGTACAACGGAAACCACCATTGCCTCATTGTCAAATCCTATTCCCTGCATCACACCGAATGGCTTGAATGCCACTCCCGCAATCTTTCCGCATACCATAGCGACAAGTTCTCCTGCGATCAAAGCGACCAAAGCAAAACCCAGGACTGCCGCTGATTTTGCAAGCACCTTTGTAGCCTTGATTCTTCCACGGACTCCTTCTATTCCGAAAAGAAGAAGGAAGAGGACAAAGATCACGACGCTTACAATAGTGTATCCGACCTTGCTGAAATTGAAGAGGCCAAGGGCAGGAATTGTAAAGTTCACAGCGTCATTCTCAGCTCTCATCGCATTGACATCAGCATATTCCTCACCGGTCAGATATGCCTGAGCCAAAGGAAGAACCTGTTCTCCGTAGTGCTGGATTGTCTTCTCGCTGATATTCGAGAAGTTGTCGAGGTGGGTATGGTAATGATTGACGTCTGAGATGTTTGAAAAGTTCAATCCCGGAATACTGTCCTTCACAATCGTGAAATCCGTGAAGTTAGGCATGAAGTTGTAGACAACCGTTGTGAGCGAGTAGGTGTAAGGATACTTGGAGGTTGAAGCATAAAGGTCAAGTACCTTCTCATTTCCAGGGCATGCCTCAAAGAGAAGGACCGGTCCCCAAGTACCTCGAGCCTCGATATTCACCATCAGACCGACATTCTCAAAGACTTCCCTGTTGTTCTCCCAGATGGCAGTCATACCCATCATTCCTACTTCCTCCGCATCTGTAAAGAGAACCTTCACTCCCTGCTTCCACTCAGATCTGTTCTTGAGAAGCTGAGATACAGTCTCAAGAATAACTCCTACGCCGTAGCCATCATCAGCTGCACCATATGACCATACGGTATCCCTTGCAAACGGCTGCGAATATCTGGAATCGTAATGTGCTACAAAAAGGAGCTCGGTCGGCTTATTCTCTGAAGCTGTAAGCGGGGCAAAATCAGCAACGATATTGTGAGCATCGAAGACATACTCCACATGTCTGTTTTTCGGTCCCACAAGCGAATCATAGCTGTATACCTGTACAGTATCAGCTCCGAGCTGATGAAGACGGCCTATGAGATATTCCCTTACGGCCGCTCTTTCCTCAGGGTGAGCGACAGAGTGATGTTCCTTGGAAATCACTTCGATATCCTTGACAACTCTTGCTGAAGAGAAACCTTCCGCATCAGCTGTCTTTGGGGCAGGCACAGTGAGAACACCATAAGCCAGCAAACCGGCTACTACTCCCACAAGCGCCAATAAAATTGGTCTGATCTTATTCATTTCTATCGGTTCTAGTACGTTGGTTTAGTCAAGGAATGCATGTCTGTAGCCCTTTACATCGTTCCAATGTCCTCTTGTGAAGTCAGGAACAGCTACAGGCATATTTCCGTTGTCAAGCGAAATGCTTGAAAGTTCTGTAATGCAGCACCACTCCGCAAGGTCATACACATCCATATCAAGAGGCAGACCGTTTCTGAGGCAATAGACAAGACGGTATTCCATTACATAGTCCATACCGCCATGGCCACCCACCTCACGTGCCTTTTCTTCGATCTCCCGATGAATTCTATGCTTATATTCCTCCATGAGCTGTTTCTTGACATCTGCAGGCACAGCCTTATGAGCATTCAGGTTCTCCAGATCAACATTCTTTGGAGCATTATCTCCCGGACGGACACAATACTGCTCCACCGGATACTTGTTGGCAAAACCGTCTGTACCGGTAAGCTGATACATTCTGCTGTATGGGCGAGGGGTCATGACGTTATGCTGGATAAGCATCGTCTTGCCGTTCTCTGTTGTGAGCATCGTAAGAGTATGGTCGGCGTTTCTGAAAGACTCACACTTTTCACCGGTCCTCTTCTCGACACTCTTAGGACCATTCACAGCCTTCGTATCCATGGAAACAAGTGTCTTGAGTCTGTCACCTCTATGGATGTCAAGCAGCTGGCAGGCAGGGCCGAATCCATGTGTCGGGTATACGTCTCCACGGTTTTTCTGATTGAAATCCATTCTCCAGTTGTTCCAGTAACCATCCCAGAAATCGGTGAGATCGTGGATATACGCTCCTTCAACATGAAGAATCTCACCGAAGACGCCATGCTGGGCCATATTCAAGGTTGTGAGTTCAAAAAAGTCATATACACAGTTCTCCAACTGGAAGCAATGCTTTCTTGTACGCTCCGAAGTATTGATAAGCTGCCATATCTCATCCAGAGTTGTGGCTGCCGGCACCTCGATTGCAGCATGCTTTCCATGTTCCATTGCATATAAGGCAATCGGCGTATGGTTCACCCAGTCAGTACAGATGTATACAAGATCGATGTCCTCTCTTTCACACATCTGCTTATATGACTCCGGAGAACCGCTGTACTCGGCAGCCTCCGGCAATCCAGCCTTTCTGAGAATATTCTGCGAATACTCTACCCTCTCCGGTCTGATGTCGCAAAGAGCAACCACCTTCGTACCCGGGATATGTGTAAATCTGCGCACAGCATATGGTCCACGCGCACCTAAACCGACAAAACCGACACGCACTGTATCAAGTGGTTCTGTCGCCAGTCCCAGGACATGTTCCTGACCTGCCGGTCTCTTGGGAACATCAACCCTGATCACACCTGTCCTTGACACGCAAGAACATACCGTTGCAATCAGAAGAAGCACAAGAAGAATTCTTTTCATAGTCGGATGCGGATTACTCCATCAGTTTCTTATACTTGAATCTCTTAGGCTCGTCGTTTCCGAGACGGCGCTTCTTGTTCTCCTCATACTCAGAGTATGTACCCTCAAAGAAGTAAACCTGCGAGTCGCCCTCGAATGCAAGGATATGAGTTGCGATACGGTCAAGGAACCAACGGTCGTGCGAGATGACTACAGCACAACCTGCGAAGTTCTCAAGACCTTCCTCGAGAGCACGGATTGTGTTTACGTCAACGTCATTGGTAGGCTCGTCAAGAAGAAGGACGTTACCCTCATCCTTGAGAGTCAAGGCGAGGTGGAGACGGTTTCTCTCACCACCTGAAAGAATACCGCAGAGTTTCTCCTGATCTGCTCCAGAGAAATTGAAACGTGACACATATGCACGTGCATTCACCTCTCTCTTGCCAAGCTTCACGAACTCTGAGTTCTCGGCGATTGTCTCATATACAGTCTTTTCCGGATCGATGCTTCTGTGCTGCTGGTCAACATATGCAAGCTGTACAGTCTCACCGATTGTAATCTCTCCTGAATCCGGTGTATCAAGACCCATGATAAGACGGAAGAGAGTTGTCTTACCGGCACCGTTAGGTCCGATGACACCTACGATACCTGCAGGCGGAAGCACAAAACTGAGGTTTTCATAAAGAAGCTTGTCACCGTATGCCTTGGAAACATTCTTGAATTCGATGACCTTGTTTCCGAGACGCGGTCCGTTAGGAATATAGATTTCGAGCTTTGCCTCTTTCTCACGGCCGTCATCCGCTGCGAGTTTCTCATATGCACCGAGACGTGCCTTGGATTTTGCCTGACGTGCCTTTGGAGCCATACGCACCCACTCCAACTCTCTCTCGAGAGCCTTACGGCGCTTGCTTTCCTGCTTCTCCTCCTGCGCAAGACGTGTGCTCTTCTGGTCAAGCCATGAAGAGTAGTTACCCTTCCATGGAATACCCTCTCCACGGTCAAGCTCAAGAATCCAGCCTGCAACATTATCAAGGAAGTAACGGTCATGGGTAACAGCGATGACTGTACCCTTATACTGTTGAAGATGTGCTTCAAGCCACTGGATACTCTCTGTATCGAGGTGGTTGGTAGGCTCGTCAAGAAGGAGCACATCCGGCTGTCTCAAAAGAAGACGGCAAAGAGCGACACGACGACGCTCACCACCACTGAGTGTACCGACCTTTGCATCTGATGGAGGACACTGGAGAGCGTCCATTGCTCTTTCGAGCTTGGAATCGATTTCCCAACCGCCGCAGTGCTCGATCTTCTCTGTAAGCTCGCCCTGACGTTCGATAAGAGCCGCCATCTCATCGTCGGACATAGGTTCACAGAACTTCATGTTGACCTCCTCATACTCCTTGAGGATATCCATGATTTCCTGAACACCTTCCTGGACCACCTCGATAACGGTCTTCTCCGGATCCATCTGAGGTTCCTGCTCGAGGTAACCTACAGAATAGCCAGGTGCCCATACAACCTCGCCCTGGTATCCCTTCTCGATACCTGCGATGATCTTCATCAAAGTCGACTTACCCGAGCCGTTGAGACCCACGATACCGATCTTTGCACCATAGAAAAATGAAAGGTAGATATCCTTAAGGATAACTCTATTATTGTGGGGCAGGATCTTTCCTACTCCGTTCATTGAAAAAATAATCTTCTCGTCTGCCATAATTACGCAATATTCTGAATTTCTGCAAAGATAATCTTTTCCTTGCACTTCCCAATCATTTCTTTGACAGTCGGACACGCTCTTTCCTGCACCAATCTCCCGGATTTTCACCCATATAGAGTCTGAAGGCGGCCGTAAAAGAGGTCGTCGAGTTGAAACCACACCTGGAGGCAAGTTCTACAACCTTCAACTGAGGGTCTTCCCTGAACAGTTTCACTGCGTGGGTTATCCTGTAATAGTTCACGAACTGGCAGAAATTCCTTCCGGTACAGTGGCTGATCGACTTGGATATATAAAGTTTATTGGTGAAGACTACGTCGACTATATCATTGATCGTCAGTTCGCTGTTCAGGTAGGGCTTATGTTTCTCAAAATACTCCAACAGACGTTCATAAATATTGTTGTACAATGAGACTGTTCCGGGACTCTCTCCGGCAAATTCCGTCTGAGACACCTTCATGGATTCTATTATACGTCTCTCATGCCTTGTAAAGATGACAAATAGCGAGGAATTCACGGTCCTTACTCCCAGTGCAACAACAACCAGGGCCATCAGAAAGATTATGACATAGACATGCAATACAGATATGCATATGGCTGTAAGCAACAGTATTATGACATAGACCGCATCGACATAGGCACACACAACGGTCCATACAGATCCGGACTTCATCACGTTCTTCATGTCACTTAACCTATAGCAGACACTGGATATGAAGATGAAGGCGACCAGACAACAGACTCCTACTGCCATCCATTGATAGATGTCATGATCAACCTCATAACCGAACAACACTTTCGCAGTCAAAGTCATCAACGCAGTCAGAATCTCCAATGCCATCAGGACGGCCGCTATGTTTCTGGACCATTGTGACGGGACAACAGAGGATGTCAGCGGATAAAGAGACGCCAAGGTCAGGGACAGATAAAACGGAATGGCGATAGAAGCATACGCACCATGAACCAGATTGCACACCAGAGACAGCGCTGATATCAGCATAACATAAGGCACCCACCTTGCATCCGCATCCTTCTGCTCAAGTCCGTATTGATTTTTTGTAATCTGCCTAAGTGCGAAAAAACTCTGCACCAAAAACAGCAGCGAAGTCAGAAAAACACTCATGATTTGCTCGAATTTAGAACTCTCGAGCAGACAAAAATATAGAAATGCCCCTTCGTAAATCAATATACGAAGGGGCATGCAGCAATTAATTTCTTTTTTTTATGCTTTTTTCTTTTTCTTGTGTTCTGTCTTCAACTTTATGGTATCAAAGCCCTGTCCATACACTCCCATAACAGACGAAACAGACAGGAATGCCTCAGGATCTATGCTCTTCACATAGCGCAGAAGAAGATTCAGATCAGACTTTCTGGTAACCACCATAAGTACGTTTCTATCCTCTTTTGTATACCATCCTTTAGCAGTGATCATCGATACACCTCTCTTCATGTCGAAGGCTATGGCGTCTGCCATCTCATCAGATTTCTTTGTAAAGATGAAGGCCTGGACAGACTGTTTGGAACCTGAAAGATAGAGATCCACTGCATAGCCGCTGACAGTTACCTGAATAAGACCGTATACAATGATTGCGAGTTTTTCAGAGAATCCCAGTACCTCACCTGTTTCAGTATACGAAGGGAAGATCAGAGAAGATGCAATGATAGCCACATCAATGATAAGAATCACTCTTCCCGGTGACGCCGAATAGAACTTGCACCACAGCAATGCTACAATGTCGGTTCCTCCTGTACTGCCTCCCTGAGATATCGAAAGGCCGATTCCGAATCCGGCGATTACACCGCCAATAATTGTACAGATGAGTTTTCCATTGGAAAGGGCGAACTCATGGATGAAATCCGATGGAATCAGACTCGGAGCAATTGACAGCATAAAGGCAGTCATGAAAATTGCATAGATGGTCTTACCTCCGAAACCTGTTCCCAGAATCTTGGTACCGACGAGCAACAGAACGATATTCAGCACCAGGTAAGTGACTCCCATCGGAATACCGGTCGCATAAAACAATATTGATGCGAAACCTGATACTCCGCCACCGATAAGGTTGTTAGGCAAAAGGAAGATAGACCAACCCAACGCATAGGACACGACTCCTAAGGTAATAAGCGCATACTCCTTTACCAAGGTCCAGAATGTGGATTTATCAACCAGACTCTTCATTTCTGTTATTCCTCTTTTTGTTTGGATTTCCTGATACTCAATCCGGTCTTGATTTCCTCAAAACCCTCACCGTATACACTCTTGGCAGTAGATACGGAGATGAAAGCCTTCTTGTCGATCCTCTGAATCTCATTGATAACCTCATTCATCTGGTTCTTTCTGAGAATGATGAGAAGCACCTTGCTTTCCTTCTGGGAATACCATCCGATCGACTTCAATGCGGTAACACCTCTCCGCACATCATATATGATATGGTCGGCGATCTCCTGATACTTCTGAGAGAATACAAGAAGCTGCACTGAAGATTTGTCTCCCAAGATGACATAGTCGACTCCGAATGAGAATGTGAGCATCACGACGTACGCGTAAATCATGTTGATCAGACCGCCACCTGCTTCCTCAGGGATGAGCAAAAGGCTGGCAACGATGAATATATCCGAATACAGATACACCTTACCCGGAGATATAGGCCAGTATTTGTTGAGAATCATGGCCACGATATCCGTACCGCCTGTACTTCCGCCTCTCAGCAGGATGATTCCGATACCGACTGACTCCATTGCACCTCCGATAAGGGCGACCATCATGGTGTCAAGTCTCGGATCCACAACCTCAAGATTCGGGAAATAGTTCGGCAGGAGCCAGAAAAGGACAGAAGACAGACCTATGACATAGATTGTCTTGAATCCGAAAGCCTTTCCCAAAAAGAGGAAACCTCCGATAAGAAGGAAGACATTAAGCAATGCATAGGTGAAATCCATAGGGACTTTTCCATGCGTAGCATAGTCAAGGATTGTTGTGAGACCTGTCAATCCGCCGCTTGCAAGGTGGTTCGGCTGAAGGAAGGACGTCCACGCCATAACAAAAATCAGCGTACCGATGGTCATTATGGTGTAATCCCATAAAACGTGCAGGATCTTACTCGTTTTCATTTATTGAAACTGTTTACTTTACAACGATATTGACGATCTTTCCAGGGACAACGATCACCTTCACGATATTGCCTCCCGCTACATATTTTGCAGTCTGCTCAAGACCGCGAACATGAGCATCCACATCCTCGCGTGACATATCTACCGGAAGATCCACAGTGAATCTTGTCTTTCCGTTGAATGACACTGCGTATGTGCATGAATTCTCCACTGTATATGCCTCGATGTACTCAGGGAACGCAGCATATGTGATGCTGTCCTGATGTCCGAGTGCCTCCCAAAGTTCCTCAGCGATATGAGGAGCGAATGGTGAAAGGAGAATGATAAGCTGCTCGAGAACCTCACGTTTGCTGCACTTGAGGTCAGTAAGCTCATTGACAGCGATCATGAATGCGCTGACAGCTGTATTGAATGAGAACGCCTCGATATCTACGCGAACCTTTCCGATAAGCTTATGAAGCGCCTTGAGTTCCTCTGGAGTTGCCTTCTCGTCTGTAACGATAAGTCCGTCACGGTCATAGAAGAGTCTCCATACCTTCTTGAGGAAGCGGTTAACACCGTCGATACCCTTTGTATCCCATGGCTTCGACTGCTCGAGAGGGCCGAGGAACATTTCATAGAGACGGAGTGTATCAGCGCCGTATGTATCACAGATCATATCCGGATTCACAACGTTGAACATAGACTTCGACATCTTCTCGATAGCCCAGCCGCAGATGTACTCGCCATCCTCGAGGATGAACTCTGCTGTTGCGAACTCAGGCATCCATGACTTGAACGCCTCGATATCAAGACGGTCGTTGCGCACGATGTTGACGTCCACGTGAATCTCTGTTGTCTCGTACTGATCCTTGAGACCGAGTGATACGAATGTATTTGTATTGATGATACGGTATACGAAGTTCGAACGACCCTGGATCATACCCTGGTTGATAAGCTTCTTGAACGGCTCCTTCTCGCATACATAACCGAGATCGAAGAGGAACTTGTTCCAGAAACGGGAGTAGATAAGGTGACCGGTAGCATGCTCAGTACCACCGATATAGAGATCGACATCTCTCCAATACTCATCAGCCTCCTTGCCTACCAATGCATTGCAGTTGTGCGGATCCATATAGCGGAGATAGTAAGCGCTGCTACCTGCAAAGCCAGGCATTGTGCTCATCTCGATCTGATATCCGTCATATGTCCAGTCCTTGGCACGGCCAAGAGGTGGTTCACCTGTCTCTGTCGGCTTGTATGCATCGATTTCAGGAAGTTCCAAAGGAAGCTTGTCAAACGGCATAGGCGTAGCGATACCGTCCTTGAAATACATTGGGAACGGCTCACCCCAGTATCTCTGGCGAGAGAAGATCGCGTCACGGAGACGGTAGTTGATCTTTCTGCGGCCGATACCCTGTGCCTCAACATATTCGATTGCAGCAGGAATAGCCTCCTTCACGGTCTTGCCGTTGAGGAAGCCTGAATTGCACATGATTCCCTCCTTTGCGTCGAAGCTTGACTCGCTTACATCGCAGCCCTCGATAAGAGGAATGACAGGAAGATCGAATGTCTTTGCAAATGCATAGTCTCGGCTGTCATGAGCAGGTACAGCCATAATTGCACCTGTACCATAGCCTGCAAGCACGTATTCTGAAATCCATACAGGCACCTTGTCACCTGTAAGAGGATTGACTGCGTATGAACCCGAGAAGACACCTGTAACCTTTCTTGCCTCCATCATTCTCTCACGCTCAGTCTTCTTCTTTGCCATTGCGAGGTACTCCTCGACCGCTTCCTTCTGCTCAGCTGTTGTGAGTTTCTCCACCCACTCGCTCTCCGGAGCAAGAACCATGAAGGTAACACCGAAGACTGTGTCCGCACGTGTTGTGAAGATTGTCATATCATACTCTTCAGTGCCGTTTGACACCTTGAATACCATCTCGGCTCCCTGGCTCTTTCCGATCCAGTTACGCTGCATATCCTTCAATGAGTCTGTCCAGTCAAGGTCCTCAAGATCCTCAAGAAGACGGCCCGCATATGCAGATACGCGAAGCTGCCACTGAGTCATCTTCTTCTGCTCCACAGGATGGCCTCCACGAACAGAATATCCTTCCTTTACCTCGTCGTTCGCAAGTACGGTACCGAGTGCCGGACACCAGTTCACTGCTGTTTCTCCCTGATATGCAATACGATACTGCATGAGGATATCAGACTTCTGCTTTGCGTCGAAAGCATTCCACTGCTCTGCTGTGAATGCCTCCACATCGCCGCAGGCCGCATCGACCACGCTGCTGCCTCCCTGGGCGAAAGCCGCCTCAAGTTCAGCGATAGGACGGGCCTTCTGCTGCACATTGTCATACCAGCTGTCGAACATCTGGAGGAACGCCCACTGTGTCCACTTGTAGTAATCAGGATCACATGTACGTACTTCGCGTGACCAGTCATACGAGAAGCCGATTCTGTCCATCTGCTCACGGTAACGCGCAATGTTCTTCTCTGTGGTCACAGCCGGATGCTGACCTGTCTGGATCGCATACTGCTCAGCCGGAAGACCGAACGCATCGTATCCCATAGGATGAAGCACGTTGAATCCGCAAAGACGCTTGTATCTGCTATATATATCGCTCGCAATATATCCGAGAGGATGACCTACATGAAGTCCTGCTCCCGACGGATATGGGAACATATCGAGTACATAATATTTAGGCTTCGATGAATCGATCTCAGCCTTGAATGTATGATTGGCAGCCCAATATGACTGCCATTTCCTTTCGATTTCCTTAAAATTGTAATCCATAGGTATATCTGTTTATTTCTTTATTCCAAAACTTGGTTTATTTGTCCTCTTCTCGAGTCTGAAGTCAATAGGAAGTGTGAGCGACGACCTTACTTTTGCACCTCCGACCTTGCCGGCCTTCCATTTCGGAGACGCCGATACAACCTTCAACGCCTCTGCATCCAGTTCTTCATCCACTCCCTTAACGACCTTCACATCCGATATCTTGCCATCCTTCTCAATGACAAACTGCACGGTCACAGTACCCTGCACACCGTTTCTGACAGCATTCTGCGGATATTTGAGATACTGGTACACCCACTCTCTTAGGAAGTGTCTCGGATCTGAACTGCCGAAGAACTGCGGTCTCTGATCACAATCGAAATAAGGCACGATCTTATCACCGGCACTTGTCTTTCCGTCAATCTGAGCAGGTCTGAAAGCCAAAGTCATATTTGTATTCGCAAGAGCTACAGTAAAATTATAAATATACTCAAGCTCTCTCTCCATCATCTCATAATCGATGATGCTCTGCGTATCCCTGTCGGTATTGTGCTGCGGGTACTTTCCTGTCGTGAAGAACACGGAAGGTATCTCCTGCGCGTAGAACGCCCTGTGATCCGAAGGATATGGTTCCTCTGCAGTAAGTTCAGGAAGAACCGGCTGAAGTTCACCTGTCTGCATCCTGACCAGTGTATTCATATCCGCGTTGGAAGATGTATACGCATAGAATCCGTTATAACCGGTACCAAGCATATCAAGATTGATCATTGCATCGATGTCGGCTACATCCTTGAACGATCGGTTCAGGAAATACCACGATCCTGCATATGTATGCGCAGAAGCTCCGAATGCAACGAAAATCACTGAACGGCGGAAAAGAATCGAATTTGTCTTCACCTTCTTTGCAAGTTCAAGCAACATCGCCAAACCTGAAGCATTGCCGTTGGCACCGTAATATATACGTTCCACAGGCTGGCCATCTACGGTCATTGTCATCGTGCCGAGATTATCCAGACGGGCACCCACTACAATATACTTGTTTCTCAGGGTCTTGTCATAACCTTCCACGCAGCCCACCACATTGCGCGATGTCAGGGTATCACCGGATTCGGTCCTGATTCCGAACAGATCTCCACCCTCTGGTGAAAGAAGTTCGAGTCCATACTCCTTGAATTTCGAGGTCACATATTCAGCCGCAGCTGTCTCCCCCTCCGAACCGGCCTTGCGTCCCTCAAGAAACGCTGCCGACAGTTCACTCACATGAGTTCGCATGGCTGCCCCGGTTTCACTGTCATACAGACCTCTATATGCATTCATATCCTGAATCTGTCCGAAAGAAGACAGAACAGGAAGAAACATAAGCGATATAAATAATATTACCTTATACATTCAACACTACTCGTTTAACAGAATCCACACATCAGACGGGCAGAATTCCTCCGTCTTCACCTTCATAAGAGACTCTTTTGCGGATACTATATTATTGCATGGACAAAGGCCGACTGCAATGATTCCATTATTGAAACTTATCAGAGCAGGAGCATAACCGGAATCGGCAGCCCTGCAGAGAAGCGCCTCGGCATTTGCTCTTTTCTTGAACGCTCCGATAATAACATAATATCTTGACTCAAGTTTGGTCGCAAAAAGTCCTCCAAGCTTGGCCGGATTCAGGATTGTTCCACCGCACTGCCTGATCGAGTCCAGAGCGGCGATCGAATCCTGAACAATCTGCTGTTCGCGTCTGATAGAATCCAGTCTTGCCTGCAGGACAGCCTGTTCTGCACGCAGAATTTCCACCTTCATCTGCTCAATCTCCTCACTGGTCGGACGTCCGGCAAGAGTTCTGAAGAAATCACAACCTGTCACCATGAAAAGTGACATTGTCATCAGCAATACAACAAATCGTTTCATAATATATCCGTTAAGATGCCCGGCTTCCAGGAAACCGAAAAAGCATATTCGTGCAAATTTAAGGAATTAATAATAATTCTTGATATATTTGTAACAGAATTTATGTCTGTAAAAACCCTCATATCTGTGCTTTTTGCCTCCGTATTCCTGATCTCGGAAGCAAAGCCTGCCTATGCGCAATTCCAGCATACTCCGACAGAGGCCTCACCCCTTTATTGCAGTGACACTCTTACGATATGTATAATGGGAGATATGATGATGCACGAGTCACAGATCATAAACGCTGCAAGAGAGGGAAAACCGCATGTTTTCGACACATATTTCCAGCATCTGAAAGACAGAATCTCGGCTGCCGACATCGCCATCGGAAACATGGAATTCACACTTGGAGGGGAACCATATACCGGATATCCGTCCTTCTCCGCACCCGATTCCTATGGAGAATACCTTGCAGAATGCGGATTCGACATATTCCTCTGCGCCAACAACCACATATACGACAGAGGCAAAGCCGGAGCAGAACGCACTCTGAAGAAATATCGCGAACTTCAGGACAGATACGGAATCAGATACTGCGGTCTCGCTTCTGACGAAGAAGACCTGAAGCGCACCAACCCGCTGTTCATCACCTCAAAGGGCATACGCACAGCCGTGATCAATTTCACATACGGAACAAACGGAGGCACGTTCACATATTGGCCGAAAGTCAATTATATGAGCGGTACCGAAAACATAGAAAATGCACTTGCTGAATCCGAAACGGCAGACTTCACCCTTGTGCTTCCGCACTGGGGAGAGGAATATGAACTTATGCACTCGGAGCAGCAGAGAAAAACAGCAGAATGGCTGGTCTCAGAGGGTGCCGACATGATCATCGGAGCCCATCCGCACGTAGTCCAGGACTGTGAATACATCAACGGAATACAAGTGGCCTATTCTTTGGGTAACGCAGTCTCCAACATGAGCGCAGAAAACACCCAGATCGAACTTATGGCCACAGTACGGCTTGTAAGGGAAAGAAACGGAGACATCAGAGTTCTCCCGATTGAATTCACATGGCTATGGTGCTCACGCCCAGGAGGTTACTGCGATTCCTATACCGTATTGCCGGTGGAGGAATTCATAGGAAGGAAACATGAATGGAAGGGAGCGTGGGACTATGAAAAAATGATGAGGACATACAGACACGTACGCAAAACCACAGGGATAAACAACTTATAACATATGAGCAAAGAAACCATCAGACTTGAAAATATCGATCCTATAGAAATATACGGAGCCGCCAACAGGAACCTTGAAGCTTTGTGCAGCTACTTCCCAAATCTGAAGGTAGCGGCCAGAGGCAATGAGATACATCTGGACGGCAGCAACGAGGATATCGAATCCTTCAAGACAAAGCTTACCATGCTGATAGGAAGAAGGAGACACAAGACAGCTGTCACTCCTTACGACGTCGAGGACATCTTCGACGGAGAGGCTTCCCAGGATAGATACAGGCTAAGCGGAGATGCTGTGATCGTACACGGCAACGACGGAAAGCCTATCAAGGCACGTAACAGGACGCAGGAAGAGATGGTGAAGGCATACTTCGAGAACGATCTTCTCTTCGCGGTCGGCCCAGCAGGAACCGGTAAGACATACATTGCCATTGCGCTGGCAGTCAGGGCATTGAAGAACAGGGAGATAAAACGCATCATACTGACCCGTCCGGCAGTGGAAGCGGGAGAAAGACTCGGATTCCTTCCGGGAGACCTCAAGGACAAACTCGATCCGTATCTCCAGCCCTTATATGATGCTCTCGGAGACATGATTCCGGCAAAGAGACTTCAGGAATTCATGGCAGAGGGCACAATCCAGATCGCTCCGCTTGCGTATATGAGAGGTAGAACACTCGACAGGGCTTGCGTGATTCTCGACGAGGCGCAGAACACCAACCTCGGTCAGCTGAAGATGTTCCTTACCCGAATGGGATGCGACGCCAAATTCATCGTCACAGGAGACGCCAGTCAGATCGACCTTCCGAACAGAAAGGACTCAGGTCTGCTCAAGGGTATAGAACTGACAAAGAACATAAAGGGCATCAAGACCATCACCTTCAGGAACGAAGACATTGTACGACACCCGCTCGTAGCAAAGATCGTCAAGGCCTTCGACAAGGGCTCAGAAGAATAAAAAAAGAGGCCGACTAAAAAGTCGGTTTTCTTTGTTCATGTAAAGAAGTCCTCTCGATTGAGGAGTCTTGTGGTGAGCATGAGATCTCGCACGAGAAGCGTCTGGAAGACGTGGAATACCGTTCTGGAACTTCTACAAGGCAAAACAGAAGTATAGAAAACGCGCTTTTTCCTGACGAGATCCAGAGTCCCATACAGATATCCGGATTTCTTAGGTGTTTCTCGGATGATATGAAGATAGGCGAGAGCTCGAGATCACACAGTAGGTTTCGATCAAGAAAACAGCCAATTTGTT
>JBGVEY010000050.1:0-33024 GCA_045120635.1 Candidatus Cryptobacteroides sp. | reverse complement strand
TTTTGACAAGTTACGATCAGAAAATGGACAATTTTATTGATTGTAATGTGACGAAAGGCATTAAATGGAGATTCAGGAGGGTAATCGAATACGTCGGTGCAGGGGTGACCATTATAATAAGATGATGCTGACTAAAAAGTCAATTAGATTTTGACATGAACCCCGAAAGTTTTTTGTCTAACTTTCGGGGTTCATGTCATCTTTTTAGTCGGCCTCTTTCTGTTTACATATTATTTACAAACGCCTCTGCCGGCGCAAGCGCATCAAGTTTTCCGACATCAAGGAAATTGAGATCATGAGCGACTGCTCCATAGATAGGATACTTCGATGCCGCCCATAGATAGAAATTCATTATCGAGAACTTCACTCCTGCCGGATCCCCGACAGGCAGATCTCTTGATCTTGCATACTCCTCCATCAAGGCAAGAACCTTGTCTGACAGTATATGGATACCGGAAAAACCGAGAGCCCGGCAATCCTCCAATGCTATCGAATCGTCAGCCAGATGGTGTGCTCCCGTATCGGTATTATGCCATCCTACAAGTCTCATAGTCTCAGGCTGGAACAGGAGGAAACGGGTGGTCTCCCTTTCACTCACCATCAATGTCGCCAACGCATCAGGCTTTACCTGCGACTGAAGCCAGCCAAGATCCGCATTCGAGAGAATATCCACATTATGTATAAGGAAATGGCCGCAGCCTTCAAGAAGGGGTCTTGCATGAAGAACCGCACCTCCCGTCTCGAGAAGCTGCGCTCTCTCATCACTGAATGTTATTCTGAACCGGCCTTCCGCATCGCCTTCCTTTCCTACATGTATCCAATCCTGCTGACGCGCCCAGTCTTCGATCTTATCTGCAAAATGATGGATATTCACAACAGCCTCATTGATACCGGCGCTCATGAGTTTTCTGCATGTGAGTTCTATCAGCGGCTTACCGCAAACCGGCACCAGTGCCTTGGGAAGAGTATCCGTTATCGGTTTCAGACGGGTACCCAGACCCGCAGCGAATATCATTGATTTCATATCTGTTTTTGGATTAAATCGTATGCTCTGCGAATTTACAAAATATGTTCAAAGAAAAAATGGCTGCCTGTAGATCAGACAGCCATTTTCATATATGTGGTACTGATTAGAGTTCCCATGCGAGAGCAGAAGCGCCGAGGATGGCTGCATCCGACTCCTTGAGCTGAGAGAACACGATCTTTACCTTATCCTTCCACAATCCGAGGACATGCTCGTTCATTGCCTGCTCCATTGGAGGGAGGAGGAATTCCTTCGCTCTTGCAAGACCGCCGAAGAGAACGATAGCCTCTGGTGCGCTGAATGCGATGAAGTCTGCGAAAGAACGTCCGAGAAGCTTACCTGTGAACTCAAACACCTTGAGCGCAAGCTTATCGCCTTCCTTAGCTGCTTCGTAAACATCCTTTGAAGCGATTGTCTCAACATTTCTGAGAAGTGATGGCTCATCAGAAAGCTCAAGCCACTCGCGCGCTGTTCTTGCAACACCCATTGCCGAGCAATAAGCCTCAAGACATCCTGAACGTCCGCAACCGCATGCACGACCGTTTGCGCGTACAGCGATTGTATGACCAAGCTCACCTGCAAAACCGTCGTGTCCGTAAACAACCTCACCGTTGATAACGATACCTGAACCTACGCCTGTACCGAGAGTGATCATGATGAAGTTCTTCATTCCTCTTGCAGCACCGTAAGTCATTTCACCTACAGCGGCAGCATTTGCGTCGTTTGTAAGTGCTACAGGAAGGCCGTCCATAGCCTCGGAAAGAAGTTTGGCGAACTCTACTCTTGTGCGACCCCAACGAAGGTTAGGAGCGTTCTCGATTGTTCCGGTATAATAGTTTCCGTTAGGAGCACCGACACCGATACCTCTTACATTTCCCTCTACACCTGCATCCTTGATCACTTTCTTTACAGCGGCTGCAAGCTCTGCAATGAATGGAGCGGCATCATCACTTGTGTCTGTGCGGATTACTGTCTGTGCGAGAACAGCACCTCTTGCATCTACAACACCGATCTTCGTTGTCTGACCTCCTACGTCAATACCTACTACAAATGTTGAATCCATATCAATATATTATTTATTTGTTTTAGAACCTGCAAGTGCAAACCAGAGGATGTATGCAAGAGCTGCGATAAGCACCCAGTAGCTGTTGATGTAACCTGCCACGTCAGCAACTGCACCCTGAACGAGTGGAACGATTCCACCACCCATTACCATCACCATGAAGAGACCGGAAGCGATAGAAGTGTATTTGCCAAGGCCTTCTACTGCAAGGTTGAAGATCGCACCCCACATCACTGAAGTACAGAGACCGCAGAGAACGAAGAAGAGGATTGCAACAGGAACGGCAGTGTCAAGAACTGAAACTGTCCAAGATGAAGGAAGGAACATACCGAGAAGGAGGAATGCGATACCCATCGAGCTCACAGTTGTCATCATCACGCGGCTTGAAACCTTTCCACCGATTGCACCACCTACAAGACGGCCGCAAAGCATGAGGAACCAGTATGCACCTACGAGTGTACCTGCAACGCCGGCTGCAAGGCCAAGACCGTCAGCAGAAGTCATGTAAAGGTTTGCAACGTTAGGAATACCTACCTCGATACCTACATAAAGGAAGATTGCGATCACACCGAATACAAGGTTCTTGTGTGAAATGGCACCCTTGATGCTGTCCATTGTGCCTTCCTTCTCAACCTTACCCTCAGCAGCCGCAGCCTCAAGCTCAGGCTCCGGGATGTTAGAGAAGAAGATGATCACGAATGCAAGAGCGAAGATAGCCATTGCGATGAAGAGAGCCGGGTTAACGTCGGCAACCTGGGTGTTTGCTGTAACCTCACCGATGAGGTAACCTGCAAGTACAGGAACGATTGTAGCTGCGAGCGAGTTGAGTGAACCACCGAGCTGGATGAGCTGATTACCCTTGTTTCCGCCACCACCGAGAGTGTTGAGCAATGGGTTCACAACTGTATTAAGCATACACATTGAGAAACCTGAAACGAAAGCTCCGAGAAGATAGATTGCAAAGCTGCTGAATACACCTGAAAGGTATGAGATACCTACTCCGACGAAACCTACTGCCACTGCAGCAAGAGCTGTGAACTTGTAACCTTTGCCCTTGAGAAGGAAACCTGCCGGGAGACCCATGAAGGCATAAGCGATGAAGTTAGCCGCATTTCCGAGCTGAGACATGAGGTTTGTAGCTCCGAACTGAGCCTTTGCGATAATACCCATTGGGTTCTGAAGTCCTGTCACGAATGAAATCATGGCGAAAAGGAAGAACATAATTCCGATCGCAAGGACATTGCCTTTGTTTTTGTTCATTGTTGTAGTGTTTTTATGTTAGTAATTAAAAATATTCTCCAAAAACGGGACTAATATACGAATAAATTTCCAATCGTTAGCCATATAGCATAAAAATAGCATGGTCCCCTCCCCAAGGGACCATGCCTTATATAAAACGAACTTAACAAATAGACACGAAAAAATTCTGATGTCCTCTGCAAAGGTAATGATTTAATAATAACTTCCAAATGTTCGCTATAGATTTTTAACATCTTTTATGTAAAAGCATAAAAATTAACACCAAAGAAGCCATTATCATATCAAGTTATATTTACGACATTTTCATAGAAATATCTAACTTTGCGGCACTATGAAACGATTTTTATTTACTATCAGCATATTATTCTGTCTGTCGGCCACCACTGCCGTGGCTTCTGAAGGCAATAAGGTCATCAAGGGATTTTCGGGAGGAATGATGGTGCACTCCGGATACCAGTTCGGAGGCGACAACCCGTACAACCTAAACATCAGCAGCCCCACCTTCGGTATCGGAGGCTGCGCCAAGATGAATTTCACACATCATTTCAGAGCGGGATTCGAGGGATATTTCTCCACCGCACCGATGCGCGACGGCGTCATAAGCGGAAGCCACAACAAGATGTTCTGGACCGGTGCGCTTGCAGACTGGTTCTGGGATTCAGGTAAATTCATTCCATACGTAGGAGTTACCGTCGGCGGCGGAATGGAGACTGCGCTCTACATTTTCGAAGGAGACAAGCACGACTGGTTGCCGGAAGGCACGACAGTACTGCATAAGCAGCCGTTCTTCGCACTCGACCCTTACGCAGGAGTCGAATACAAAGTCGGCAAGGCACTTAGGCTTACACTGAAGGCCGACTGGATGATCGCAATCAACTCAGACGGCCTTAACAGACCTATAGGTCCACGAATCTATTTCGGATTTATCTTCGCCCACTAGGAGTTCCTGTACTCTGTAGGAGTCATTCCTGTACGGGCCTTGAAGAACTTGTAGAATACTGACTGGTTCGGGAAATTCAGCTGGAACACGATTTCCTTTATGGCAAGTCCCGAATGCTTGAGCAGGTTCTTCGCCTCAAGTATAACATATGAATCGATCCACTCCGGAGCCGACTTTCCTGTAGCATCTCGGATGACGCGCGAAAGATACTTCGGCGTCAGGCAAAGCTTACCAGCATAGAATCCGACATTTCTGTGCATTGTATGGTATTCCTGCAACAGTTTGAGGAAGTTATCCACGAGAGCGCTGCTCTTGCTTGTCGGCTTGGCACTGGCGGGGTCAACAGACGGCGCCTTCTCGGCCCATACTCCCGCCATATAATAGAACACAGATGAAAGGATGGAACGTACGCACTCTACAAGGAATGGGGTTTTGTTTCTCGCCAACGATATCATCAGATCAGCATGCTTATGGAGCTGTTCATCCTGATGTGTATCCAATTCAATGCAAGGATGCTCGACAAACGAAAAGTTTCTTGTAAAAATCCTGTTGACATCCAACATCAGATCTCTCATGAACTCCTTCGAGAACAAGACACATACATAATGATAATCCTCTCCTGCCTCGCCCATGCACTCATTGATACGCATGATATTGCCCGGCTGATTGAAGAACAGCATTCCGGCTTTCAGTTCATGCTCTCCAAGATTGATGTTAAGGTTCACTGCTCCTTTGACACAGTACACAATCATATAGCAATCAAATCTGCAGGGATGTTCAAACGCCATAACCTTTTCGGAGGCCATAATATTCATAATGCAGAAATCATCTCCCACTGCAACCGACTGCGAAGATTTGAAGTAATCCTTAAACGAGTCTATTGATACATTACGCATTGTTTCACGATTTTGACGGATCTGTAGACCAAAAGACTACAGAAACATGTTTATTGTGCAATAATACTAGGTAGTTTTCTACCTTTTGACAACGACTGAATCATTATATAATAAATTAATCCATCGGAATAATGATACTGGGAGGGAGGGGGGGGTATTTTTACAAAAAATGCCGACCATTCGGCCGGCATTGTCGATATATTCTGTCGCGTTACAGCGAAGCAAGATTCATCTTGTTCACGACGTTCTTTCCTTCCGGAGTATAGGCATACGCCATGTGCTCCTTGTAAGCCTCCTCGACACGTCCACGGACAACCTTCATCGAGCTGTTGAGGAAATGGTTCTGCTCTGTCCAAGGATCAGGGAGAACGCAGATTGCGGCAGGGAGCCATCTTTCAGGGAACGCACCCTCGTGACGTCCACCCTTTCTGTACTCGTTCACCTCATCCTGGATTTTCTCAAGCATCTTTTCCTTTGCCTGGTCTGTAGTCGGGTCCAGACCAAGTTCCTTGACATATGCCTTGAGTGCCTCCTTGTTAGGAGTAACAAGAGCGATTGTATACGGATCCTGGCTGTTGTGAAGAAGAGCGCCGTCGATGAACTTCGAATTTTCTACGAGATTCTCCTCGATTCCCTCTGGAGAGTATTTCTCACCGTCAGCAGCGATAAGAAGCGATTTGAAACGGCCCACAACATAGAGCATCTCCTCATCACGCATATATCCCATATCTCCTGTATGGAGCCAACCGTCAACCACTGTGTCCGCTGTCGACTTAGGGTTCTTCCAATAACCCGCCATCACGTTTTCACCCTTGATGCAGATCTCACCCTTCACGCCGAAAGGCTGCTCTACTCCGTCGGCATCAAGAATCTTGATCTCCATAGGCGAAACCACCTTGCCCGATGATCCGAAGATATGCTTTGCCGGAGAATTTGCCGAGATGATCGGTGTTGCCTCCGAAAGACCGTAACCCTGATACATCGGGATACCGATCGCATAATAATATCTCTGAAGATCGATATCCAGAAGCGCACCGCCGCCGACGAAGAACTTCATCTGACCGCCGAGACCTTCACGTACCTTCTTGAAGATGATCTTGTCGAAAATGCACATGAGCGGTTTGCGGAAGATATCCACGAACTCTGTACCCTTGTTGTAGCCTTCCTTATTGTATGCGATAGCATTCCTGAGAGCGAAGTTGTAGAGTTTTTCCACCATCTTTCCGCTCTTCTTGATAGTCGTTTCGATGTTCTTCTTGAAACTCTTCGCAAGAGTCGGAACAGAAAGCATCACGTTAGGCTTGAACTCCTTGATGCTTGTAGGAATGTTCCTGAGAGCCTCTTTGCCTGATTTTCCTGACGGAACGGTACCGATAGACGCACCGTATGACATCATTGTATAGAAACCTGCAACATGAGCGAAGCAGTGGTCAAGCGGAAGAATGATGAGCATCTTGTCGCTTGCATCCACACCGATCACAGAATGTGCCTGCTCCACATTTGCAGTATAGTTTCTATGTGTAAGAAGGATACCCTTAGGGTCTGCAGTCGTACCTGAAGTATAGCTGATGTTCGCATAGTCATCCGGTCCTACAGACTGATATCTCTTGACGAACATCTCTTCATTTTCAGCCAGGAACTTGTCACCGGCCTCCATGATGTCACCGATGTAGATCTCGTTCTCCTGCATGTCGCTGATCTCATCAAAAAGGATAACCTTCTCGACAAGAGGACACTCAGGAAGGATTTTCCTGATCTTAGGAAGCTGGAACTTTGAAGTGATGATATATTTCGAATCCGAGTGCTTTACACGGAACACAAGGTCATTGGACTCCTCAAGCTTGATCGAGAGCGGAACGTTCACAGCTCCTGTATAGAGGACACCAAGCTCGCCGATTACCCAAAGATTACGGCCTTCGCTGATGAATGACACCTTCTCGCCTTTCTGCACACCGAGATCCATGAGACCGGCAGCGATACGCTTTGCCTGCCTGAGCGTCTCCTCGTACGTTGTAGCCTCCCACTCGTTTGTATCCAGATTCTTTTCCCAGAGGAAAGGACTTTTGGAATATTGCGCCACATACTTCTCAACGAAGTCTATGATAGTAGTTCTTTCAGTCATAATTATTTTGATTAGGTTCAGTTCCGCTTATTCGTTCTTGAAAAGGCCGAAGAGTTCTGCGTCGATCTTGTCGATCACCTCCTGGAAATCCTCAGGACGGTTCTCGAACTTGATACGGTCCACATCAAGGATAAGAAGTTTGTGCTTGTAGTCCTTGATCCAGTTCTCGTAACGCTCGTTCAAGCCTGTGATATAATCTATTCTGATGCTCTTCTCATATTCGCGGCCTCTCTTCTGAATCTGACCGATAAGGTTAGGAATCGAGCTTCTGAGATAGATAAGCAGGTCAGGCGGATTCACGAGAGACATCATGAGGTCGAAAAGATCCGAATAGTTCTCGAAATCCCTTGTTGTCATGAGCCCCATACCATGAAGATTAGGAGCGAAAATGCGCGCGTCCTCATAGATTGTGCGGTCCTGGATGATAACCTCGTCCAACTTCGATATATCGACAACGTCCTTGAAACGCTTGTTGAGGAAGTACACCTGAAGGTTGAATGACCAACGCTCCATATCCTCGTAGAAATCCGCGAGATATGGGTTGTAATCAACAGATTCGAACTTCGGAGTCCAACCATAATGGGCCGCCAACATCTTTGTAAGAGTTGTCTTGCCGCTACCTATATTACCTGCAATAGCTATATGCATATGTTTTAAGTTTTAGTCTATTTTAATCCCTGTAACTTGGCAAAGTTAACAACTTCTTTTGTATTTTTGTCAAATTAAAGAATTAAACGAAACATGTATACCACACACTTCATATTCAACGAGCTCGAGACCCGCTGCAGTCTCATCTGGGACGACAAGGGAAACTGTGCCATTATCGATCCCGGCTACAAAGATGCCGAAAAGAAGGATTTAGTTGCATTCATCGAATCAAAAAAGCTGAATCCCGTGTGCATCATGCTTACGCATGGCCACTTCGACCACATCTACGGCCTGGCGGACTGCGCCAGGACATGGAATATCCCGGTATACATGGATGTCAAGGAGAAATATTCCTTCGAGCATACGAATCCGTACGTGTGCCGCAACTACGGTCTTGAACTGCCCGAAATCCCTGAAGAAGACGTGTTCAGATACGTTTCCGACGGGGATGAAATCAGTGTAGGAGACCTGAAATTCGAGGTTCTCGGCACGCCGGGACATTCCGTAGGAGGCCTCTGTTTCCTCGAGAGACAGGCAAGGAAACTTTTCTGCGGTGACACGATTTTTGCAGGAGCGATCGGACGCACCGACCATCCGGGCGGCGACTATGACCTGCTCATGAAGGGTATATGGGAAAAACTGATGTGCCTTGACGGCGACATCGAGGCTGTTCCCGGACACGGTCCTACGACAGACATTTCGACTGAGCGTATGACAAACCCTTTCCTCCTGCCATTCAACGAACCTTATGAAGAATAAGAACAATATAGAAATCATCGGGGCGAAAGCCCACAATCTCAAAGAGGTATCTCTGTCCATTCCGCGTGGAAAGTTCGTCGTTCTGACAGGACTCAGCGGAAGCGGAAAGTCTTCGCTTGCCTTCGACACCATCTATGCCGAAGGTCAGAGACGCTACATGGACACACTCTCCACATACGCCAAGCATTTCATGGGCATCCTTGAAAAGCCTGAAGTAGAGTCGATTGCAGGTCTCAGCCCTATCATCGCGATCGAGCAGAAGACAACTGGAAACAACCCTCGCTCGACGGTGGGAACAATCACCGAAATATATGACTTTCTGCGACTGCTGTACGCAAGGGCATCGACCGCGTATTCTCCGGAGACCGGAAAGGCGATGATACGCTATACCGACGAGCAGATCGTATCCCTGATAATGTCCAATTACGACGGACGCAAATGCTACCTCCTCGCACCGCTTGTCAGAGGACGAAAGGGTCACTACAAGGAATTGCTTGAGCAGCTGCGCAAACGCGGATACACCCAGGTGCGCATCGACGGGGAAATCACAGAACTGAACGAGGTGACATCCCTCGACAGATACAAGGCTCACTTCATCGAACTTGTAGTGGATCGTCTGAAACCTTCCGCAAAAGACGAGAAGAGAATCAAGGATTCCGTAATGTCCGCCCTTAACTTCGGAAAGGGTTCTGTCGCAGTGATGGACATGGAAACCGAGGAGCTGAAACACTTCTCCAAACACCTCGTCTGCCCGGACACCGGACTCTCCTTGCCGGAGCCCGCACCACATTCGTTCTCATTCAACTCTCCACAGGGCTATTGCCCTCATTGCAAGGGACTTGGACAGATCGTAGACATCAATATCGACACAGTCATACCGGACAGATCGGTTTCTATTGCAGACGGCGGAATCGCGCCCCTCGGCAAGCTCAGGGAGACAAAGAAATTCGACATCATCAGATCGATCGCAAGGAAATATGCTTTCTCACTGTACGACCCGATCGAGGAACTTCCGGAGGAAATGATAGACCTGATGGTCTACGGTTCCGACGAACTTTTCAGGGTAGGCGAAGGCGCTTCCTCGGAGATGGTTTCATATTCGGGACTTGCTGGAGACATCAATGACAAGATCGTATGTCCGGTCTGCAACGGTTCGAGGCTCAACAAGGAAACCACATATTTCAAGATAGACGGAAAGACCATCTCCGACGTCGCAGCAATGGAGATAAAGACTCTGAGCGAATGGCTGCACAGTCTTGAAGGAGTGTTCGGAAAGAGGGAAAGTCTCATTGCAAGAGACATTCTCAAAGAGCTCAAGGACAGGGTGGGATTCCTGCTTGACGTGGGTCTTGACTACCTTTCCCTTGACCGCGCAACATCCTCATTGTCAGGGGGTGAAAGCCAGCGCATCAGACTTGCCACACAGATCGGTTCGAAGCTGGTCAATGTGCTGTACATATTGGACGAGCCATCCATCGGTCTGCACCAGAGAGACAACAGAAAACTCATCGCGTCCCTGAAGATGCTTCGCGACGAGGGCAACTCGGTAATGGTTGTCGAGCATGACGCAGAAACCATGATGGAGGCGGACTGGCTCGTGGATGTGGGTCCGGGCGCAGGAGAGGCCGGCGGCGAAATATGCTTCAACGGTCCTATTGACGAGATCGGCAACGCAAGTTCCGCAACACTGGACTATCTGACCGGCGCAAAGAAGATCGAAGTGCCTCAGACCAGAAGGACAGGCAACGGCATGACCATAGGAATACGCGGAGCACGCGGCAACAACCTGAGGAATGTGGACATAGACTTCCCTCTCGGCATGCTTGTCGGAGTCAGCGGAGTCAGCGGCAGCGGAAAGTCATCACTTGTGAATGAAACTCTTATGCCGGTTCTGAAGAACAAGTTCTACAACGCCAAGATGCAGCCTCTTCCATACGACAAGGTTGTCGGCGTGGAAAACATAGACAAACTCATCGAGATCGACCAGAGTCCTATCGGACGTACCCCTCGAAGCAACCCTGCGACATTCACGGGCGTATTCAACGACATCAGAAACCTTTTCGAGGCCACTCCTGACGCGAAGGTAAGAGGTTTCAAGGCCGGCAGATTCTCGTTCAATGTTCCGGGCGGACGCTGCGAGGAATGCAAGGGCGCCGGCATCAAGGTAATAGAAATGAACTTCCTTCCGTCAGTGAACGTCGTTTGCAACGAATGCCGCGGACGCAGATACAAGGACGACACCCTTGCCGTACGATACAAGGGCAAGAACATCAACGACGTACTCGAGATGCCGATCAGCGAGGCATATGAGTTCTTCGAGAACATACCGACCATCGCGCCTAAACTGAAGGCACTGGTAGACGTGGGCCTCGGATACGTCCGTCTCGGACAGTCGGCTGTGACTTTGTCCGGAGGTGAAAGCCAGCGAATGAAGCTTGCGACAGAACTTGCGAAAAAGAGCACCGGCAACACCCTGTACATCCTTGACGAGCCTACGACAGGTCTTCATTTCGACGACATAAAGGTATTGATGGGAGTGCTCCAGAAGCTTGTGGATCAAGGCAATACAGTGATTGTAATCGAGCACAACCTCGATGTGCTGAAATCCGTCGACTATCTGTTCGACATGGGTCCGGAAGGCGGAAAAGCCGGAGGTATGATCGTGGCGGAAGGCACACCGGAACAGTTGGCGGACAACCCTGACTCCGTCACAGGGCCATTCTTGAAAGAAGTATTATAGAACTATGGAGAATATCAGAATCTTCTGCGAGAACACGCAGTCTTACGTGAAAGTGGCCATGGGCTGCACCCTTAAGGAATTGGCATACGACATCTGCCCTGAGGGTGTGAGCGACTGTGGAAGCCAGGTGCTTGCGGCACTTGTCGACAACAAGCTTGAACCGCTCGACTACACTATCATCAATCCGCACAACATCCGATTCATAGGATATGACCATCCTGACGGCAGACGCACATACATTCGTTCATTGTGCTTCGTCCTGCAGAATGTTGTGAGGGAGATGTTCCCGGACAAGGTTCTGACCATCGACTATTCTCTGCCAAGCGGACTTTACTGCGACATCCGCGAGATGGAGAAGGCCGAGGACGGAAGACCGCGTCGCATCTTCATCACAGACGATGAACTTGCAGCGATAGAAAGCCGAATGCGGGAAATCGTTGCGGCCGACCTCCCGTTCAGCAAGAAAATGCTCAGTATTGACGAATGCTGTACCCTTTTCGCACGAAATAACCAGAGAGAGAAAGTGAACCTCCTGAAGAGCATCGGAAGATTCCACTACAACGTCTATTTCCTTGACGGACAGGCGGATACATTCTACGGACCGCTCGTACCGTCTACAGGCATGCTGACCACTTTCAGCATCATGGGATTCAACGACGGCTTCTGCCTGCAGTACCCTATGGACGGGGATCCGGGCAAGGTTCTCCCGATGAAGAGACAGTCCAAGATCGCCAAGGCCCTCAACGATCATTCTGAATGGTGTTCTGTGATGGGTGTATACGGCGTCGGCACCCTCAACGCGAAAGTGCTTTCAGGTGGGATCATTGATCTGATCAATCTTTCCGAGGCTCTGCACGAGAGGAAATATGCTGAAATAGCCAACCAGATCTACGAACGACGCGGTTCCGTGAAGATCGTATTCATAGCCGGACCGTCAAGCAGCGGCAAGACATCGACATCGAAGAGACTCGCCTTACAGTGCCGTATCCTGGGACTCAACCCTAAGGTGATCGAGCTTGACAACTACTTTGTAGACAGACACCTGACACCACGAGACGAACACGGAGAATATGACTTCGAGGCCCTCGGGGCCATGGACCTGGACTTCCTCGGACAACAGCTCAACGACCTGCTTGACGGCAAGGAGGTGGAAATCCCTCGTTTCGACTTCAAGGAAGGTAAGAGATACTTCAACGGAAACATGATGCAGCTCCACGAAAAGGACATTCTCATCATGGAAGGCATTCACGCGCTCAACCCGGCGATGATCCCGGGCGTAGACAATTCGAAGGTATTCAGGGTATATGCTTCAGCCCTCACATCTCTCTCGATCGACGAGAACAACAACATCTCGACATCAGACAACCGCATGCTTCGCCGAATGATCAGAGACAACAGGACCAGAGGCGTCATTCCGGAGGATACGATCATGAGATGGCAGAGTGTGCGCAGAGGTGAAAACCGCAACATATTCCCTTATCAGGAATATGCTGACGCAGTATTCAATTCCGCCCATATATTTGAACTTCCGGTATTGAAATACTATGCAGAACCGCTGCTCCGACGCATCGCTCCATCATCTCCGGCATACACCGAAGCGTCGCGCATGCTTAAGTTCCTGAGCTATATCGTAGCATTGTCTCCATCTGAGATTGCGTCGATACCTCCTACATCGATTCTTCGCGAGTTCATTGCGGGGCAGACCTTATAGGAAATCCGGAAGATTTTTCGTACCTTTGTGCGATTTTGCAAATTTGAGAACAAAAATATTACAATACAATGCTTTTCAATCTTTTACAGGCAGTGGCAGACACTGCAGCACTCGCACAGACAGCCCCTGTACAGCAGGAGCTTAAGCTCTCACTTATCGACATGGCTTCAAAGGGAGGATGGCTCATGCTTGTCCTTCTCCTTCTGTCAATTATGGCAATCTACATCTTCGGAAGCAAGTGGTGGCTTATCCGCAAAGCTGGACAGATCGACAGAAACTTCATGAAGGACATCCGCGACTATATCCATGACGGAAAGATCAAGTCGGCACTCGAGCTTTGTCAGAGATATGACTCTCCTGTTGCCCGTCTCGTAGAGAAAGGTATCGAAAGAATCGGACGTCCGCTTCAGGATATCCAGACAGCAGTAGAGAACACAGGCGGAGTCGAGGTCGCAAGACTTGAGAAGGGTCTTCCGATGCTCGCGACAATCGCCGGCGGCGCTCCTATGATCGGATTCCTCGGTACTGTAACCGGTATGATCGAGGCGTTCTTCAGAATGTCTACAGCAGGCAACAACATCGACATCACTCTCCTTTCAGGAGGTATCTACGAGGCAATGGTAACTACAGTGGGCGGTCTCTTCGTGGGTATCATCGCTTACTTCGGATACAACTTCCTCACATCGCAGATCTCGAACCTCGTGTTCAAGATGGAGAGAACTACTATTGAATTCATCGACATGCTCCACGAGCCGTCAGACAACTAACAGGCACAGGAAATGGCAATCAAAAGAACAACCAAGGTAGATTCCAGCTTCTCGATGTCATCCATGACAGACATCGTGTTCCTGCTGCTTATCTTCTTCCTGGTGACATCGACACTCATCAACCCTAATGCACTGAAGCTCCTTCTCCCGAAGAGCACAGGCCAGGTATCGGCGAAAGCCACTGTGAGCGTATCGATCAAGCACTGGCAGAAGACCGACGACTTCACATTCCACGTGAACGGAAACGAGACTCCTGTAAGATTCGACAAGATCGAGGACGAGCTCATCGAGCTTCTCCAGACTGAAGAGGATCCGACTTTCTCAATCTATGCGGACGAGACAGTTCCGATCAAGGAAGTCGTGAAGGTTATGAACATTGCAAAGAGAAATCACTACAAGGTAATCATGGCGACATCGCCGGAATAGGATATCTTGCAGAAACAAGGACAGAATGATAGACGGCAGGTATATACAGGAACAGGAACGGCAGAGAAAACGCTCACGACTCACGGGCGGAATTCTTACCGTTGTGGCCCATGCAGTACTTATCGGATGTTTCTTCGTGAGCGGATTCACATATCTCGATCCCCCACCTCCTGAAAAGGAGATGATCGTCATTGACTTCGATGAGGTGGAAATCCAGAAGCCTAAGCAGAGACGTGACGGAACAAAGCCACGCGCTGAGGAAAGGAGCAAGGAGATCAAGCTGGTGCAGCAGTCTGAAGCACAGAACATCGGCACCAAGACCAACGAAGCACCAGAGGCGACAGTTGGAGACCAGGGCGACGTAGAGGTACCGGAACCGCCGCGCAAGAAGGAGATAAACAGAAAGGCTCTGTTCTCCGCGGCAGACAACAAGACCGAAAAGGACACACTCGCGGCACAGACCGCACGAGAAGTAACCGACGCATTGAAGGCCGGGCACGCTCTTGGCAACACCAAGACCGGCGAAACAAGCGGAGAACCGAAGGCACTTCTCGCAGGCAGAACCCAGAACGGTTCATTGCCAAGACCATCATACTCGGTTCAGAAGAACGGAAAGGTCGTGGTCGAGATCTGGGTTGACAACTACGGTATAGTCCAGAAAGCCGTACCGGGCGCAGAGGGAACGACAGTAACCGATAAGGACCTTTGGAACGAAGCGAGAAAGGCCGCAATGAAGGCCAGCTTCAACATGAGCGCAGACGCTCCAGCCTTGCAGAAAGGCACGATTACGTATATTTTCAAACTGAAATAGTCGGCGTGAGCTGGCACATTTATTAACAAATTTTAATGCCGGGAAGGCACAAGTAAAAATGGAAAACAACAAGAAAGGCGGTTTCGGCCGCAGAACAGAAGGACGTAGACCAAGAGTCTCAAGAGCAGGCACAAGAGGTGCAGAAAGAGTTTTTGGCGAAAGATCAGAAAGAAAATCATTCGGAGAGGGTCGTTCATTCGGCAGCGACAGACCTCGCAGATCATTCGGTGAGAACAGCGAGCGTCCAAGAAGAAACTTTGGTGAGAATTCAGAGAGAAGATCTTTCAGTGAGGGCCGTTCATTCGGCGGCGACAGACCTCGCAGATCGTTCGGCGAGAACAACGACCGTCCAAGAAGAAGCTTCGGAGACAACTCTGAGAGAAGAGGCGGCGGATTCAGAAGCTCAGGCAAGAAGAGCTTCACTAGAAGAGAATTCAACTATTTCCGTGATGAGAACGAGAGCGGAATCAACAAGATGATCAGCAGACGTCCTCAGCTTGACGGCGAGTACTCTGACAATGATACAGTAATGATTCCTGTAAAGGACGAAATCAGACTCAACAAGTATATCGCAAACTCAGGCGTATGCTCAAGAAGAGAGGCTGACAACCTTATCCTTGCAGGTGTAGTGACAGTAAACGGCGAGGTTGTTACCGAGCTTGGTACAAAGGTAAACATCAACACTGACGATATCCGTTTCAACGGTGAGAGACTCAAGGGCGAGAACAAGGTATACATCGTGATGAACAAGCCTAAGGGTTATGTAACTACAGCAAGCGACCCACACGCTGACAAGACCGTTATGGATCTTCTCAAGGCTTGTCCTACAAGAGTATTCCCTGTAGGCCGTCTCGACAAGAACACTACAGGCGTGCTCATGTTCACAAACGACGGTGAGATCGCAGAGAAGCTCACTCATCCTTCATATGACAAGAAGAAGATCTACCAGGTGTCACTTGACTCTAAGCTCAGACAGGAGGACTACGAGAAGATCCTCAGCGGAGTTGAGCTCAACGACGGCGTGATCGCAGCTGACGCACTCGAGTTCATCGAGGCAGACGACCACAGAAAGCTTGGCATCGAGATCCACTCAGGCAAGAACCGTATCGTAAGACGTATTTTCGAGTCACTCGGCTACGAGGTGAAGGCCCTCGACAGAGTATACTTTGCCGGCCTTACCAAGAAGGGCATCAAGAGAGGTGACTGGAGATACCTTACAGAGGGCGAGGTGAACCTCCTCCGTATGGGAGCATACCTCTAATATATAAGGTAGCAATGGGAGAAACAGGCAAAAGACATCGCGCTGGATTTGTCAACATCATCGGTAATCCGAATGTTGGCAAATCTACGCTTATGAACGCCCTTGTAGGCGAAAAACTTTCCATCGTAACTGCCAAGGCGCAGACCACAAGGCATAGGATCATGGGTATCGTGAACGGAGACGACTATCAGATCGTCTACTCGGACACTCCGGGTATCCTCAAGCCGAACTATCGTCTTCAGCAGAGCATGATGAACTTTGTCGACACTGCCATCGGCGATGCCGACATCATCCTCTATGTTACCGACACAGTGGAGAAGGGCGACAAGAACGACGAATACATCGCAAAGCTTCAGAAGATCCAGTGCCCTGTGATTCTTGTGATCAACAAGATCGACATCAGCTCACAGGAGCAGGTTCTTGAACTTATGAACTGGTGGAAGGAGCAGCTTCCGAATGCTGTCATCTTCCCTGCTTCAGCTCAGGAGAAGTTCAACCTTGACAATATCTTCGACGCCATTGTAGGCAACCTTCCTGAAGCACCTGCATGGTACGACAAGGACGTCTTCACTGACAAGAACCTCCGTTTCTTCGCATCGGAGATCGTACGCGAGAAGATCTTCCTCAACTACAAGGAGGAGATTCCATACAGCTGCGAGGTTGTGATCGAGGAGTTCAAGGAGGGAGCTGAGAGATATGACATCAGCGCCGTGATCTATGTGATGCGCGACTCGCAGAAGGGCATCATCATCGGCAAGGCCGGTCAGTCACTCAAGAAGGTCGGCACTCAGGCACGTATCGAGATGGAGGATTTCTTCCAGAAGAAGGTATTCCTCAGACTCTTCGTGAAAGTGGATGCAGACTGGAGAGAGAGCAAGAAAGAGCTCAGAAAATTCGGATACGAGTATTAGAAGCGGCATAGCCGTTAACAATAAAAACAGATAAGGCATAATGAGTATTGACGATATCGATATCCCTCAGGAGGAAATGAACGAGGAGGTTGTTCCGACAGGGAAATTCGACAAACTCCTGGGAGAAGGCAGCAAGAAACACAGACTGTCAGGAATGTTCAAGGAATGGTTCCTTGACTATTCTTCATACACAATCCTGTACAGAGCCGTTCCGCACATCGTGGACGGTATGAAACCTGTGCAGAGACGTGTTCTGCATGCCATGTGGAGAATGGATGACGGAAGATACACCAAGGTGGCGAACATTGTCGGACAGGCGATGCAGTTCCACCCTCACGGTGACCAGTCCATCCTTGGAGCTCTCGTGCAGCTCGGTCAGAAGAACTATCTGATCGACTGTCAGGGAAACTGGGGTAACATCCTCACAGGCGACAGCAACGCGGCACCGCGATACATCGAGGCTCGTCTTACAAAGTTTGCCAAGGAGGTTGTCTTCAATCCGAAGACCACCAATTGGATGACATCATACGACGGACGTAACCAGGAACCTGTCGAACTGCCGATCAAGTTCCCGTTGCTTCTGGCACAGGGAGCAGAGGGTATTGCGGTAGGTCTTGCGTCCAAGATTCTCCCTCATAACTTCAACGAAATCATCGACGCAGCGGTTGCACACCTTCAGGGCAAAGACTTCGAACTTTATCCGGACTTCCCTACTGCAGGTTCAGCCGACTGTTCGAAATATATGCAGGGCCAGCGAGGTGGCGTCATCAAGGTACGTGCGAAGATTGAGAAAATCGACAAGAACACACTGTCAATCAACGAGATACCATTCGGAAAGACAACACACGCAGTGATCGAGTCCATTCTCAAGGCAAAGGAGAAGGGCAAGATCAAGATCAAGAAGATCGACGACCTCACAACAGACAAGGTCAACATCGTGATCAATCTGCCGAACGATGTCTCTCCGGACAAGACCATCGATGCACTGTATGCATTCACTGACTGCGAGGTGTCCATTTCACCTAACGCCTGCGTTATCGTAGACCACAAGCCGCAGTTCCTCAGTGTACATGACATCCTCCGCTACAGCACGGAGCACACACGAGACCTTCTCCGTCAGGAACTCCAGATCCGCCTCGACGAACTCGAGAACGACTGGCACTACAGCTCCCTTGAGAAGATCTTCTTCGAGAACAGGATCTACAAGATTCTCGAGGGAGACGCAAAGACTTGGGAGGCTCAACTTCAGGAAGTGCTCGAAGCAATGCTCCAATATCAGAATATGCTGAAGAGGCCTATCCTGATGGAAGACATCAACAAACTTGTCGAGAAGCCTGTAAGAAAGATTTCCAAGTTCGACGTAAAGGCGGTGGAGGAGAAACTCCGTGGACTTGAGGCAGAGATGGCAGAGGTTCAGAACCACCTCGAGCACATCACAGAGTTCACAATCAACTACTTCAAGAATCTCAAGAAGAAGTACGGCAAGGATTATCCGAGACTCACAGAGCTTACAAGCTTCGAGTCTATTGCAGTTACCAAGGTTGTGAGCAACAACGCGAAACTCTACGCAAACAAGGAGGAAGGTTTCGTCGGCATCGCACTCAAGAAGGAGGACAACGCTGAATACATCTGCGACTGTTCCGACCTTTCCGAGATCATAGTCATCCACAAGGACGGCAAATACATGGTCACAAAGGTTTCCGAAAAGGCGTTCCTCGGTAAGGACATCCTTTACGTGGGCGTATTCGACAGAAATGACCAGCGTACAATATACAATGTCATCTATCGCGACGGCAAGAGCTCTACAAGCTACGCCAAGAGATTTGCGATTACAAGCGTGACACGTGACAAGGAGTACGACATCACACAGGGCTTGCCTGGCTCGCAGATTCTCTGGTTCACAGTCAACCACAACGGTGAGGCTGAAACCGTAAGAATCCACTACAGACAGCGTCCTAAGCTCAAGAAACTCACTGAGGACTACGACTTCTCAGAACTCCTCATCAAGGGACGTTCTGCAAGGGGTAACCTCGTATCCAAGAATACCATCAACCGTATTGTATTGAGATCGAAGGGTATTTCAACCATCGGAGGAAAAGACATCTGGTTCGACGAGGACATCCAGAGACTCAATGAGGACGGACGTGGACTCCACCTTGGACAGTTCAACACCGGTGACCACATTCTTGCTATCTTCAAGGACGGTACATACTACACTACCACCTTCGACCTCAGCAACAGGTATCAGGGCGAACTTCTGAAGATCGAAAAACTTGATGTAAACAAGACATACACTGCGCTCTACTATGACAAGGCAGTCGGCTCGTTCTACGTGAAGAGATTCTCATTCGAGGTAAGCGACAACACTCCTGTGACATTCATCTCAGACAACAAGGGTTCATACCTCGTTGCAATCAGTGACGACAAGCACCCTCAGTTCGAGATAACATTCGGTGGAAAACATGAGCACCGTGAGATGGAGACCGTCAACGCAGAAGAGTTCATCGCAAAGAAGGGTCTGCAGGCAAAGGGTAAGAAGGTAAGCGCAATGGACGTGAAGTCGGTTCAGTTCGGCGAGCCTCTCCACCTTCCTGAGGATGACATCGTCCCTGAGGAATCAGAGGCACAGAACGAAGCAGGTGAGATCGACAACTCAGACGTAGAGGATCCGATCGATCCAAGCGATGACGACGGTCAGTTGTCACTTTTCTAATATAGGATATCGTGATAATATCATTGACAGGATTTATGGGATGCGGCAAGAGCAGTGTCGGAAGGAAACTTTCGGAGCTGCTCTGCTGCCGTTTCATGGACCTGGATGACTGTATCGTGGAAACAGCCGGATGCAGCATACCGGAGATATTTTCCCAGCAGGGAGAGGCGGAATTCAGAAAGCTCGAGCAGGCAATCCTGAAGAGAATCGTATCCGATAGCAATAGCGGGACGACGGTTCTTGCACTGGGTGGCGGAGCTGTAATGACAGCCGGAAGCGAGGATATTGTTCACGAGGGAACCATTTGCATCTACCTCAAGGCATCTGTCGACACACTGATCGAGCACCTTTCAGGCGAAACTGCAGGCAGACCACTACTCAATCAGTCCCCTGTTGTGACTAATGACAATTCTTCTGTCATGTCGAACGAAGTCGAGACATCCCCACTCCGTGCCCGCATCCTTGAAATGATGTCACGCCGTGCCGCCTCCTACGAGCGCACAGCCCACATCATCATCGACACCGATGGCAAAACGATCGAAGCGGTTGCCGCAGAAATCATCACGAAAACAGCATTGCACTCAAACTCCTAACTATCAGCTAATTACGGAAAGGCGATTCCCCGATAACGGGGCATCGATTATCTGTAAGTCACTGAAGACCAACACCTTATCTGCCATAGATTTTGGATCTGTAAAAAGCCATCTGCTACGTGAAACCATGATCTGCACTCCGTAGCACAAAGCAGGCTGCGCGAGCCTTTGGTGTAGCTCGCGCAGCTTGCTTTGAACCGCTGGCAAGGCGTATACGCCAGCGGTGTTGCCTGTCGGGTGGCACTCTATACTATATATCCTCTACGTCCCTCTCTGTATCTCTCTGTATCTCTCTGCATCTCTCTGCATCTCTCTGTATCTCTCTGCATCTCTTGACATTTCTTGACATTTCTTGACATTTCTCTGCATCCCTCCCTATATCCTTCTCTGGATTCCTCCTTGTCCCTCTAGCCATTACTCTGAGGTCTCTACCTAAATTACGATCAATAAAACTGCAGGTTTCTTGATCGTAACACTCCAAAAGCCCTGTTTTAGCTGTATTTAGCCATAAAATCAGGTTTACAATCAATAAAATGACTGTTTTCTTGATTGTAATCTCACGAAGTCGGTTGTAGCGCATAATCGAACCTTTGGATTCTCCTATATAACGAATCCCGTGGCATCTAACATTTTGATTCTGAGCGAATTGCTTAGAATCGATGCCCCGCTGAAGGGGAATCTCCTTTCAATAATGGCTTGGTATTCAGGGGTTTAAGTGCCACGCGGTTTGTGCAGACTAATGTGCACGCACCGCGGCTGGCGAAAACGCCTGGCCAGCCGCTCGAGACAAGCTGCGCAAGCTTTGCCCAAGGGCTTGCTCCGTCGGACTCGCGCTTTCTGGGTGCGAACTAGATAGACATTCATATAGTGGATACCGTCCTACAGGATTTTTGAGGAATGACTGTAGGGTGATACTGTTCTTCGGGTGATTTGTCATAGGGTACCGTCCTACATAAAACCAGGTAGAATCGTGTAGGACGGTCTTGAAAGAGGACACTACTTTCCTTACATTTCATTACTCCCGAAGAATCCCGCTCTAGCCAACTGAGCTAATTCCCCATAATGACAACGCAAACTCCAATCATAAACGCTATGCAAAAGTTGTCTGAGGGTGAAATGTCGGGAGCAAAGTAGCGAAATCGGTACAAAAGGCTATTTTCAGTCGTTACTACCGACGAAACAGCACAGTGTATCGGGAGTATCACTGAGAGGGATGTAGGTGTACACGCACATAAAGAGACAAAGACAGCAGGTTAAGTGTCACAGAAAACCGGATTAACCACCACCGGAAGATGCGGCACTCAGCAACAGCCAGTCGGCGAGAAGAGCCCTTTGGTCGAGCTCCCCGCAGCCGATCTGAGCTGTAGCTGCCGGAAACCGTATACTCCGGCAGCGGTGCTGTCACAAAAAGTCCCGTAACCATACATTGCGGACCATCGAAATCTTTATCAGGACAATACACTTGTCGTATTATGCCGAACAGTTTTCCTGCGACGCTATGACCATGATGATGTCTTCATATGACACCTCATCCGGACAGACTTTCTTTATTGCGGCAAGGCCATTCAGGGTGCCGACCTCAGATATCGCTGCACTGATCACCTCAATATTTTCCGCAGACACAAACTCTCCCACCGAGAGCATTCCCTTGGCTACGTAATGAGCCAGATGACTGTGGATTGTACGGGTATGCAGGTCTCGTTCCTTGGCAATCTGCTTAAGCGACTTGCCTTGCTTGTACATCGTGAATGTGACAAACCTCGTGTCCTCCTTCTTTGGTTTCTCAGCCTTGACAGTCTTCGCGGCCTTAGACTTTCTTGAAGAGGTCTTCAGTTCATCGGGCACAAATCCCGAAGCCTCATACACAGCCTTCTGGCGGGCACGAAGATATGTCTCAGTCGAGAACTTCTCCTTTGACATAGCCTTCAGGAGAAGCTTCAGCATAGATGACTCCAGATGGAGGTCATTCCAGATATTTCCATACCTCTTCAGCAGCTCCTTATTCTCCGCCTTCAGGTCCTTCATCTTTTCAAGGAAATCCCCATATGCGGAATCCAGTTCGCTGTAGAAGTATTCGCATCCTTTTCGGACTCTCAGCATGAATTCTTCCGAACAGAGTTCCTCATACTGTTTAGCACCTACAACCATCTGCCATTTGAGGCCCACAGACAGCACCTTTTCATTGAGGGCATTCAATATATCATTATGCTTCTGAGCAAGGCCTACAACGCTTCCTGAAGGGAATTCTCCGCACACTGCAAGCATTCTCTTCTGCAGATACACCAGATTGCGGAAATCAAAGAGGTCTTTTAGCAATTGGATGAAATATTCCTTCTTGATTGCCTCCAGACGGCCAAGGCTTTCCGCAGCAGCCCTTTCCTGATTCTCGATATAATCCTCCACACGGAGATCGGTCATGACAGAACTCTGCGTCAGAGGGGTTGCAAGCACCATTCCCTCCAATGTACGGCAACGGCTGAGCGCCACATACACCTGACCTGAGGCAAAGGACAGGGCCGCGTCTATAATGGCCTTGTCGAATGTAAGGCCCTGACTCTTGTGGATGGTGATTGCCCATGCCAGACGCAACGGATACTGTCTGAATGTACCCTGCACCTCAGTCTCCATCTCCCGCGTCTTCTCGTTTATCACATATCTGCTGTTCTCCCACTCAAGCTGCTCGACTGCCACCGGTTCGTCATCGCCCGGACATTGCACGAGAACAATGTCGTCGATTATCTCCACGACATGACCTATCTTTCCATTGTAATATCTCTTCTCCGAAGACGGATCATTCTTCACGAACATCACCTGAGCACCCTTCCTGAGTTCCAGTTGAAGGTCGGTCGGATATGAATATTCCGGAAAGTTTCCTATTATCTCCGCATCGAACCTGTGAGGCTCCTCCATCAGCTGCTGCAGCTGACTCTCGTTATATTCGTTCGCAATATTGTTATGCGTAGTCAATCGGATATAGCCCTCGTCGGGATCAGGTGTGAAGGATGGGATACATCTTGTATTCAACGAATCGATCACCTGCTGCGACGGTCTTCCCGTACGCACGGCATTCAGGATGGCAAGGAATTTCTCATCCTGCTGGCGGTACACCTGCTTAAGCTCGATGGTGACATAATCCGTCTTGGCAAGTGCATGACTGCCGAAGAAATATGGAGTGGGATAATATTGTCGAAGAAGGTCAGCCTCCTCATCGGTCACAACAGGAGTCAGCTGCTGAAGGTCGCCGATCATGAGAAGCTGTACACCTCCGAAAGGTTTGTTACGGTCTCTGAAGCGTCTCAGAACCGAATCAACGGCATCCAGAAGATCGCTGCGGACCATACTTATCTCATCGATGACAAGTACGTCGATCGTGCGTATTATGCTGCGTTTTTCCTTGCTGAACGCGAACTTGGACTCAATCTTTATTCCGGGGATATATGGATGGAGAGGCAGCTGGAAGAACGAATGTATGGTCACGCCACCTGCATTGATGGCAGCGATACCCGTAGGTGCCACCACCACTACCCTCTTGCTCGAAGTCTGGACCACCTCACGCAGAAACGTCGTCTTTCCCGTACCGGCCTTTCCGGTCAGGAACACGCTTTTGCCCGTCTTCTCCACAAACTCCCACGCGGCCTTCAACTGTTCATTTCCCTCCATACACTATGATAATTAAGCCCTGCAAAGTTACTTACAATTGCCCTGCATGCCAATCGATAAGGTCAAATTCAGAAAAATATTGACACAAGAAAAAGAAAAACACACAAAAAAGAGAAAAAACGGACTAGAGAATCTCGTCGCGTTCACGGAGGTCCTTCACACGAAGCTGTGTATTCGATGTTCCTCTGTAGTAGTTCTCCACGATAGAGTAGCAGACATCGATCGGGTTGCCGGCCTTTATATGGTCGAAGTAGTCAGCCATATTGAATGCGATGGCTGAGATATGATGGTACGGGTGCGACTCCTGGATGAGTTCAAGCTTGAGATGGCCGCCTTCGGCACCCACCTTACGACCCATACCGTTGTCATATACATTGTCTGTACGGAATACTGGAGCGCTGTTGCCAGGTCCGAACGGCTGGAACTGTTTCAGGATGCGAAGGAACTTCGGAGTGATCTGTGAGAAGTTCAGCATGGTATCGATATCCACTACAGGAGTCTGCATTTCAGGGATGATCTTTCCCGAAATATGCCTCTCGATCCTCTCGCAGAACACAGGGAGATTTTCCTCCTTCAATGTAAGACCTGCCGCGTAGAGATGGCCTCCGAAATTTTCAAGAAGATCCGCGCAGCTCTCGATCGCCTCATAGAGGTCGAAACCGTGTACACTTCGTGCCGAGCCTGTCACAAGGCCTCCCTGCGACATTGTAAACACGATTGTAGGTTTGTAATATGCCTCGACGAGACGTGAAGCAACGATTCCCACGACACCCTTGTGCCACTGCGGATTGTATACGATTGTAGCCTTTCCGCTTGAGAGGCAGTTGCCCGACTCCACCATCTCAAGAGCCTCCTGAGTGATTCGGCGGTCAATGTTCTTTCTCTCGTTGTTATGCTCGTTGATCTCGTTTCCGATACGGATGGCATCGTTCACGTTCGAAGCTGTAAGGAGTTCCACTGCGATGCGTCCGCTCTCCATACGGCCGGCTGCATTGATTCTCGGTCCGATCTTGAACACGATGTCGTCGATAGTAAGATGGCCAGGCTCGAGTCCGGAAAGCTGGATCATAGCAAGGAGACCTTCACGCGGATGCGTATTGAGCTGCTTGAGACCGTAATGCGCAAGTATTCTGTTCTCGTCGACCACAGAAACGAGGTCGGAAGCGACACTTACCACAAGAAGGTCAAGCAAAGGTATAAGTGTCTCGAACGGAACGTTGTATCTCTGAGAGTATGCCTGTACAAGCTTGAATCCTACGCCGCAACCGGAGAGGTCGTCGAACGGATAGAAGCAATCCTCTCGCTTCGGATCAAGCACTGCCACGGCTTTCGGAAGTTCATTTTCAGGAAGATGGTGGTCGCAGATGATCACATCGATACCTCTTTCGCGGGCATACTCGACCTTTTCATTGGCCTTGATGCCGCAGTCAAGAGTAATGATGAGTTTGAAACCGTTTTCGGTAGCCCAATCGATGCCTTTGTATGACACACCGTAACCCTCATCATATCTCTCCGGAATGTAGAAATCCACCTGACGGGTAAGACGGCTGAGGAAGGTGTAGACAAGGGAAACTGCTGTGGTTCCATCCACATCATAGTCACCGTAGATAAGGATCTTCTCTCCGCTTGAAACCGCCTGGTGAACCCTTTCCACTGCCTTTTCCATATCTGTCATAAGGAAAGGATCGTGGAGGTCATCCAGATTCGGACGGAAGAATGAGCGGGCCTGCTCGAAAGTATGCACACCTCTCTGAACCAGAAGTGTCGCCAGCACAGGATCCACTCCCAATTCAGAAGAAAGCTGTCTGACATTGTCCATATCAGTGCCTTCGCGCAATTTCCATATCTTTTCTACCGCCATATTCTACAAAGATATGGAATTTTTTTGTTAATTTTGCACGATTCGAAACAATTTGATATAACTAAACAAGAGATATTATGAGCATTATGGACCTCAACGAGCAGGAGCTTTTCAGAAGAGAATCGCTCGCTAAGCTCAGAGAACTTGGTATCGAGCCATATCCGGCACCACTCTTCCCGATCAACACAAATGCCGCTCAGGTGAAGGCGGAGTTTGACGAGGCTGCCGGCAACTTCCAGGATGTTGTCATCGCCGGCCGTATCATGTCACGCCGCATCATGGGAGCCGCTTCATTCGGTGAACTTCAGGACGAGACAGGCCGTATCCAGGTATACATCAACCGTGACGAAATCTGCCCGGGCGAAGACAAGACAATGTACAATACAGTATGGAAGAAGCTCCTTGACATCGGAGACATCATCGGTATCAAGGGATTCGCCTTCATCACAAAGACAGGCCAGCTTTCCATCCACGCCAAGGAACTTACACTCCTCAGCAAATCACTCCGCGTTCTTCCTATCGTGAAGGAAAAGGACGGCGAGGTATTCGACGCATTCTCTGATCCGGAGCTCAAGTACAGACAAAGATATGTGGACCTTATCGTTAACCCACAGGTTCGCGACACATTCATCAAGAGAAGCCAGATCGTGGCTACAATGCGCGAGTATTTCAACGAGGCAGGCTGCCTTGAGGTGGAGACTCCTATCCTCCAGAGCATCCCAGGCGGTGCTACAGCGCGTCCGTTCATCACTCACCACAACGCTCTCGACATTCCTCTCTACCTCCGTATCGCAAACGAGCTCTACCTTAAGAGACTTATCGTAGGCGGATACCACGGAGTATACGAGTTCGCAAAGGACTTCCGCAACGAGGGTATGGACAAGACTCACAACCCAGAGTTCACATGTATGGAGATCTATGTTGCATACAAGGACTATATCTGGATGATGGAGTTCGTCGAGAAGCTTCTCGAGAAGATCGCTCTCAAGCTCCACGGCAAGACAGAGGTTACAATCGGCGACAAGCAGGTTGACTTCAAGCCGCCTTTCCGCCGTCTCCCTATCCTCGAGGCCATCAAGGAGTACGCAGGTGTCGACGTAGCAGGTATGGACGAGGATCAGCTCCGCGCTACATGTAAGCAGCTCCACGTAGAGATCGACGAGTCATTCGGTAAAGGCAAGCTCATCGACGCTATCTTCGGAGAGTACTGCGAAAAGCACCTCACTCAGCCTACATTCATCACTGACTATCCTGTCGAGATGTCACCGCTCACCAAGCGTCATCGCGAGAATCCTGAGCTTACAGAGCGTTTCGAGCTCTTCGTATGCGGTAAGGAGCTTGCAAACGCATACAGCGAGCTTAACGACCCTATCGACCAGTACGAGCGTTTCCAGGATCAGGTGAAGCTCAAGGACAAGGGTGATGACGAGGCTATGTTCATCGATATGGACTTTGTACGTGCTCTCGAGTACGGTATGCCTCCTACATCAGGACTCGGTATGGGTATCGACCGTCTGACTATGTTCATGACCAACTCCCCTACTATCCAGGATGTACTCTTCTTCCCTCAGATGAGACCGAAGAATCAGTAAAATCCGCACTGACTGATATAAAAAGCTTGCCGGGCAATCCTTCACAGGGTTGCCCGGCTTTCTCAATATTTATGTATCGAAGCTTCTGAGCTCCTATTCTTCAGGAGTATATGCATCGTAATCATATCCAAAATTAGCTCCAGTTGCATAATATTGAACAAACACATACAGGCATCCCGCATCAGGACCTTCTGTATAGTAGCATGATTCATATCCACCTTCGGTAACGAAGGATTCATCACCCTGCCAATATCCGATATCACGCACACCGATTGCACCATAATTACCATAAGAAAGTCCTGTATCCTGCACCGGAACACGACAGAAGGTATATGTTCCATAATCATCGGTGTTTGTCAGATCAGGCAAAGCCTGGATCTTGAGGCTATATCCCGGTTTGTACAGATCTTTGAAACGGAAAAGAGTCTCATCAGTATCACAAACCTGGAACTCGGTCTGAACCGGCTGCATGCCCAATTTAGACAGAACAGCGAACTCATAAGTTCCTTTAGAAATTGTTGTCCATGAAAGGCCATGGAAAAGACTTTCTGAGAGAACCGCCTTCGAGCCGGATACAGCCACAGCAGTAATGGCATATGTTCCAGGCATCGCAGTCAATGTATCATCATACGCAGCGAGTTCTTCACTTGGAATTTCAACTCCCTCTGAAATAACCTTCTTTGCATATTCATCCTCGCCATGTTCGGCTATAAAGGCATCCTTATCGGTCAGAAGTTCGACATAATAGTACATCTTCTCCGCTTTTCCATTGGAAACAAAGCGGACAGCGACATCCTCATCAGCATTATAACCTGCACCCGGATCGTATTGATAGATTACGGCTTTCGGGCCCGGATCATTGCCAGGATCTGTTCCAAGTTTCTCTGTACATGCAGCCACGCACATAAATGCTGCGACTGCAGTCATCATATGTATATATCTTTTCATTTCTTCTAGTTTTAAAAGTTGCTAGTGCATTACCATACATGCTCCGGAGAATCACCTTCTGGGGTAAGAGGAGTAGGATTATTCTCAAGAATACCCTTATTAAATTCTGTCTCTGTCTCAACAATACAAAGATTTGTCCAATATGGCGCCGACTCTGTATTATAGCGTACTCCCTCATAATGGTTTGTACCTGCATAACTACGGATCACACCCTTATTAAGACGCTTGATGTCGAATGTAGCGAAACCTTCTCCCCAAAGCTCGACGCGACGCTGCCACCATACATTATCGCGGAAAGGTATAGAACTGTCATATTCATATTCCGGGTTGCGAAGCTTAGCAAAAGCTTCAAGAAGAGCCTTTCCTCTTGATTCCTCCTGCATTCCGGCAGCCTCTGCCTCGATGAGCATCATCTCCTCAACTCGCATCAGCGGAACCGACACACAAGTAGCTGCAAACGCATTGCCATTTCTTCCATCTGCACCGCCACCTGCTCTGAACTTGAGTGCCAATCCACCCAATGCCTTGCTTGTTGAAGCCTCTGCAGCTGTAAGGAGTCTGTCAGGGTAGTCCGAGTATGCCGCCAAAGCTGCCAATGCCTCTTCCGGCGACTCTGATTCATCAATTGCAAAATCGACATAGCATTTCTTTCTGAAGTCTGTAGCCGGAATTGTCTCGTAAAGGTGAGCATCGATTCTCTTCGGCTGGCCGTAGTTGCTGGCATACAGCACATCCTTGACCTCAAGGAACATCTGGGATCCCCAGTTGGAGTCAGAGTCATTCAAAAGGATGTTAGGATCATCTGATTTGTATGCAAGTCCATAAATCCATGCATGATTAGGAGTGTTGAAAGCTGTCATACGGTCAAGATATTCAGCCTCTGTAAGAGGAGTATATCCACTCATGGCAAGCTTTGCATACTTTTCTGCATTCTCGAAGTCCTCTATAGTCAGATATGCTCGTGCCTTAAGTCCATACACCACGCTGACATCAGGAGTGTAGACATCGCTGCGCTGATAATCTGCAAGATAAGTTTCAGCACGATCTAGGTCATCAAGGATAAATTTCCAGATAGCTGTATTTGTCGCACGAGGATTATTGGTGAAATCCAAGGTTTTTTCAGTCACGATAGGAACTGTCACCTTATCTTCGTTACCCTTGTATGTGTACTGGAACATTCTCGCAAGGTCCATATAGAACATCGCTCTCATTGCGAGCGCGATACCGGCACCCTGAATATGCTCTTCGATCGGATTATCACCTGCCATCGACAAGACAGTATTACAATTGTTGATCCACTTATAGTAATATGTCCATGGGAACTGACAGACCGCATATCTTGGTCCGAGACCTGTTCCGACTGTATACCAGTCCGAATACCAGTCCTGTTCATCAAGAACAATATCCTGTCCCATCACATCCCTCTGGAAGAAGAATGACGGATAACCATAATCTCTCGGATCCATGGTACCCTCTCCTCTATAGGTGAACTGACCCACAAGAGATGAAGTACATGTATTTACGAAAGTCTGAAATACTCCCGGAGAGTTCGCCACCTGATCTGATGTGGCAAAATTCTGCTGAGGCATGGTCTCCTTTATACAGCCTGAAAGTACCAGCACTCCGGTTACTGCCAATAATTTAAATATAGTTTTCATTATTTAAAGTCTTTAGAATGTAAACTGAATACCTCCTGAAATTGTTCTCACTGGAGAATAGCTGAGGACATTGAGGTTACCCTCAAATGCATAGCGAGGATCAAGACCCTTACGTGCTGACCAGAACCAAAGGTTTTCACCTGCTGCATAGACACGCATCTTGCACTTATTCCTGAAGAGTTTCTCCGGGATTGTATATCCTACCATGAAAGACTGGAAGTTAAGATAACTTGCATCTGTCAGGAAGAGGTCGCTTGAAGCGGCACTGAACGAGTCACCATACTGCCAACGTGGGAGATTACTTGAAGTATTTGTCGGGCTCCACGCCTTTTTCCAATCCTTGTGGATTGCCATACCTGCTCCCTGAGCATTCTCCGAACTTCCGACAACTCCCTGATAATACATATCGAACACTTTACCGCCTATCTGATAATCAAACATGAGAGAAAGATCAAATCCGGCTATACGAAGTTCAGTTCCGAAACCTCCGAATACCTTAGGGAGGATACTGCCGTGTTCATACTTGGTTGCATCATTGAAGTCATAAGTTGTAGTACCCTTTTCAATCACAGTCTCTTTACCCTCTGCATCAACCTTGACTACATCCTTATAGAACATCGCCTTACCAAGCTCATCGACTCCGGCATAACATGGAGCATAATAATTGTTAAGCTCACCGCCTTCTCTATAATAATATGCAAGATATCCGTTCGCACTCTCAGAGAATCCACCATCAAGAATCTTTGAAGGAGGAAGGGTGAGAATTCTTGTCTTATTGTGCGACAAGTTGCCGAATACAGACCAGTCAACAAGATTTGTACGTACCAACGACGCATTCAACGACAATTCCACACCATAGTTACGTATATCTCCGATGTTGTCATACATACCTCTTGATCCTGAAGACTCCGGAATCGATGTCCAGAAAAGAAGGTCTGTGGTCTTCTTGTTATAAACATCCAAGCCTCCGCTCAAACGTCCCTGGAAGAAACTGAACTCAAGACCTACGTTTGTGTTGGTAGTTGTCTCCCATGTAATGTCAGGATTACCCTTCTGTGCGAATGCGGCACTCATGCTGGTATCTGTAGCCTTTGACAATTTGTAGAGATCCACATAATTGTATGAGCCGATGCTGTCATTACCCTGCTGTCCCACAGAAGCCTTGAATTTGAGGAGATCCACCCAGGCTGTATTCTGCATGAAATTCTCTTTTGAGATAATCCATGCACCACCGACAGACCAGAAGTTACCCCAACGGTTCTCTGGAGCAAAATATGAAGTTGCATCACGACGGAAACTTACAGAAGCATAGTACTTGTTCGCGTAGTCATACTGTGCGCTCACGAAGAAACCCTCCACATTATATTCTGTCGAATATGAATTCGAGTCATCCTTTGTTGCCGCAGCACCGATTTCCTGAATCTCAGGTGTGAACATTCCTTTAGCATGAGCCGACAGATTCTTTGTCTTGGCATTATAGTACTCATGACCCAACATTGCAGTCACGTTGTGTGAACCGAATGAATCGAAATATGTAAGGGTCTGTACATTATTTGTTCTGAAACCTTCGCTGGCCGCCTTGGAAATCTCACCGCCGGAAGCAGCTGATGAACCATAGAACATATTTCCAAAAGACGAAGTTGTGCTGTTGCCCCATATAACGGTGCTGTTGATGCTCATCTTGAGATAATCTGTAAAGAGTATGTCAGCAAAAGCATTAGCATTCAACTGGTTGCCACCGGTGACGTACTTATTGTAGTTATTCGCTCCCAGCGGGTTACCTGTGCTCAGGTATGGTCTTGTCACACCATATCCTGTTGCAGCAACACCGTAGTCGTATGCAGGATTTCCATACTGATCCTTCTTTATAGACACATTACCGTCAGCGTCTACTGTTCTCACATAGATAGGATAGATGGCTCCGATAGAAGATGTATAGGCAAACAAGTTGGCTGCACCCGCGTCTGTTCCCCAGTTCGAGTTCTGATTCTGGTCAGAATGGACAAAACCAAGGTTTGCGCCGACTTTAAGCCACTTCTTGGCATTATAGTCAGCCTTGATTCTTGCTGAAACACGCTGGAAGTTGGAATGATCGACAATACCGTCTTCATTCAGATATCCGAGACTCATATAATAGTTAGAACGGTCTGTACCGCCGTTGATACTGAGATTATACTCCTGGCGAAGACTGTTCTTATACGCAGCATCTGTCCAGTTGTCAGGCATCATCCAGTAATCAGTATCATTATAGGTAACCTTTCGTCCAAGTGTAGCTTTAGGATTGAGCTTACCGTTTACAATCAGGTTCTCGCCTTCAGGATATGAGAATACATTATACTGAAGATTTTTCAGCATCTGCTGGTTTGCCTGCAGGTCAGCCTGCTCGTGAAGCATTCCGTCACCGTAAAAATACTTATTGTACAGCTGTGCATAGTATGCCTCGTAATACTCGCCAGGATCTGTAACCAGGTCATAGTCCTGAAGTGCCTTAGAGTTCACACCCCATTTCATATCCACATTCATTGCTGTCCACTAAAAATGTGGACGGTTAATAAAAGTTAAAAATCAAACAAAGTGGGTTCATAAAACCCGTCAAGTTCTTTGTCAATACTGAAGTTAGATTTGTTAAAGAGGTCTTGAAGTGGTGTCGTGTCGGTAAG
>JBGVEY010000049.1:0-2485 GCA_045120635.1 Candidatus Cryptobacteroides sp. | reverse complement strand
TTGAAGGGGCGGGGGGGGGGGTTTTGGCCCCCCCCGCCCACTTTTAACTTGTTGGTGTGCTGTATGTTACATTAGCAGATGAGAGACGTCTTCTCCATTCTGCAGTGCCTGGCGTATCTGTGACGAGGACACTGTGACAAGGGGGGCGTCGATCAGTTGGATCTTGTAGGCAAGGTTTTCTTCGAGAAGGTCCTGCTTTATCTGTGTAAGGTCGTCTCCTTCGCGAGGGTGTACTGCGACTCCATATTCGAGAAGGATGCGGGTGTAGTCCTTCCATCGTCTGATCCCGGCAAGATTGTCGGCTCCCATGATGAGGGTGAATGTGTTTCCGGGCTCCGATGATCGCAGAGCATCCAGGGTGCGGATCGTGTAATGAGGCTCGGGCATTGTGAGTTCGATGTCGTCCACCATGACCTTGCCTGTTCTTGTAAAATGGCGTTCTACAGCCTCTACGGCCGCATTGAAACGGTCTTGGGCTGAGTCGCTGCTGATGCTGTCTTTGAGTGGGTTTTTGGGAGAGACAATGAGGCGCACCATATCAAAACCGGCCTCCTGCGTGAGATGTCTCAGAATTGCAAGATGGCCGATATGTAAGGGATTGAATGACCCGCTGTATACTGCTACGTTCATTATTTCTTAAGGAAGTTTCCGATTACATCCTCAGCTTCTTTCTTAGCTGTAGCGAGGTCGTCATTGATAAGGACGTAGTCGAATTTACCTGCTGCAAACTCCATTTCCGAAGCTGCCTTGGCAACTCGCTTCCCGATGGCTTCCTCTGTGTCTGTGCCACGGCCTACGAGTCTTTCGCGTAGAACTTCCACCGATGGAGCTTGGATGAAGACAGAGAGAGCCTGGTCGCCGAAGATTCTCTTGAGATTGACGCCACCCTGCACGTCGATGTCGAATACGATAGCGTGGCCTTTTGCCCAGATACGCTCTACCTCGGATTTGAGAGTGCCGTAGAATGAACCTGCATACACTTCCTCATATTCCACGAACTTCTCTTCCGCAATCATCTGACGGAACTCATCAGCAGTGAAGAAATAGTATTCTATTCCGTGCTGTTCACTGCCGCGAGGTGCACGTGAAGTGGCTGAAATTGAAAATTCAAGCTCCGGATAAAGTCCGAGAAGGTGGTTTACAATTGTGCTTTTGCCCGCTCCTGACGGTGCTGAGAAAATGATTACTTTATTGTCCATGATGAAGTGTAGATTCTTTTTCAAATTTTCACAAAATTAATTATTTTTGCAGAGATTTTGTGAAAACGAAACGAATTTTAAACAATTTATACTACTATGATTTCTTACAAGGAACTCGGTCTTGTGAACACCAGAGAGATGTTTGCAAAGGCTATCGAAGGTGGCTATGCCATCCCTGCATTCAACTTCAACAACATGGAGCAGCTTCAGGCAATCGTTTCAGCTGCAGCTGAGACTAAGTCTCCAGTTATTCTTCAGGTTTCAAAGGGCGCTCGTCAGTACGCTAACCAGACTCTCCTCCGTTACATGGCAGAGGGTGCTGTAGAGTACGCTAAGGAGCTCGGTTGGGAGAACCCACAGATCGTTCTTCACCTCGACCACGGTGACTCTTTCGAGACTTGCAAGAGCTGTATCGACATGGGATTCTCTTCAGTTATGATCGACGGTTCACACCTTCCATACGAGGAGAACGTAGCTCTTACTAAGAAGGTTGTTGAGTACGCACACCAGTTCGACGTAACAGTTGAGGGTGAGCTCGGAGTACTCGCAGGAGTTGAGGATGAGGTTAGCTCAGACCACCACACTTACACTAAGCCAGAGGAAGTTGTTGACTTCGTATCACGCACTGGCTGCGACTCACTCGCTATCTCAATCGGAACTTCACACGGTGCATACAAGTTCACTCCAGAGCAGTGCACAATTGACCCTGAGACTGGTCTCCTCGTTCCACCTATGCTCGCATTCGACGTACTCGAGGGCGTAGAGAAGGAGCTTCCAGGATTCCCAATCGTTCTCCACGGTTCTTCATCAGTTCCACAGGAGGAGGTTGCAACTATCAACAAGTACGGTGGTGCCCTTAAGGCAGCTATCGGTATTCCAGAGCCATGGCTCCGTAAGGCAGCTGAGTCAGCAGTATGTAAGATCAACATCGACTCAGACTCACGTCTCGCTATGACAGCTGCTATCCGTGAGGTATTCGCTACCAAGCCAGCAGAGTTCGACCCACGTAAGTACCTCGGTCCTGCTCGTGACAACATGAAGAAGCAGTACATCCACAAGATCGTTAACGTTCTTGGTTCAGACGGAAAAGCTGAGTAATCTTCGATTACAATCAAATAAAAATCCGCTTCATTTACGAAGCGGATTTTTTGTTGTACGCCCAGCATGGGCATGTTCTAACGGGTGAAAGTCCCTAACGCACCCTAATGACGGGAAGCATATAGCCAAAGGCAAGGGTGTCCATCGCGAGGTGGAATCTGAAGGAAGCCGGCGGCAAAAGTCTGGCC
>JBGVEY010000048.1:0-37211 GCA_045120635.1 Candidatus Cryptobacteroides sp. | reverse complement strand
ACGAGGTATGCCTTAGCACCAACCTTCTCCATTCTCTTAACGAGCTCCTCACCATACTTAGTTGGGTGGAGTGAAAGGAATGCTGCACCGAAGCAAGCTGAGAAAGTAGGAGTTGGCTCAGTGATACCGCGCTCTGTACCTGCGAGCTTAGCAGTAAATCCTGAAAGGAAGTAGTACTGAGTCTGCTCAGGAGTAAGGATAGATACTGGAGGGAGAACACCGAATGCGTCAGCTGAAAGGAAGATAACCTGCTGTGCGTGAGGACCCTTTGAAACTGGCTTAACGATGTTGTCGATGTGGTCGATAGGGTAAGAAACACGAGTATTCTCAGTTACGCTCTTATCAGCGAAGTCGATCTTACCGTTCTCGTCAACTGTAACGTTCTCAAGGAGAGCGTTGCGGCGGATAGCCTTGTAGATATCTGGCTCAGAAACTGGATCAAGGTTGATAACCTTAGCGTAGCAACCACCCTCGTAGTTGAATACACCCTCGTCATCCCAACCGTGCTCGTCGTCACCGATGAGGAGACGCTTAGGGTCAGTTGAAAGAGTTGTCTTACCAGTACCTGAAAGACCGAAGAAGATAGCTGAGCTAGTGCCTTCCATGTTAGTGTTTGCAGAGCAGTGCATTGAAGCGATACCGCGAAGTGGGTTGTAGTAGTTCATGAGTGAGAACATACCCTTCTTCATCTCACCACCATACCAAGTGTTGAGGATAACCTGCTCCTTGCTCTTAAGGTTGAATACAGTTGCAGTCTCTGAGTTAAGACCGAGCTCTGCGTAGTTCTCAACCTTAGCCTTTGATGCGTTGTAGCATACGAAATCCGGCTCACCATAGTTTGCAAGCTCCTCCTCTGTAGGACGGATGAACATGTTCTTTACGAAGTGTGCCTGCCATGCAACCTCCATGATGAAACGTACTTTAAGACGTGTAGCCTCGTTAGTACCGCAGAATGTATCAACAACATAAAGCTTCTTACCTGAGAGCTGTGCAACAGCCTTAGCCTTGAGATCATCCCAAGCAGCCTCAGTGATTGGTTTGTTGTCGTTCTTGTACTCCTCTGAAGTCCACCATACTGTATCCTCGCTAGCCTCATTCTTTACGAAGAACTTGTCCTTAGGTGAACGGCCAGTGTAGATACCTGTCATTACGTTAACAGTGTCAAGCTCAGTAACCTGGCCTTTCTCGTAGCCCTCGAGATCTGCCTTTGTCTCCTCAGCGAAGAGAACCTCGTAAGACGGGTTGTGTACGATTTCCTTAACGTCGGTAATACCGTACTTGGTCAAATCAATTGTGCTCATAATTTTTAAAAATGTATTTAAGGTTTAACTCTTTCGTTTAAATCTCTGCAAAATTAAACTTTTTTTCCGAATTGGCAATATTCCGCTACTACAAATTTTTCTTACTTTTGCATTGCGGTTGTGTGGCTATGAGATAATCCTACCACAACATTGAAATCCGACCAAATGACAAAATTAGAGATACTGAAGGAATATTGGGGATATGACTCTTTCCGCCCGATGCAGGAGGAGATTGTCGACGCTGCCCTGGAGGATAGGGACGTGCTTGCAATCCTGCCTACAGGAGGTGGAAAGTCGGTGTGTTTCCAGGTGCCTGCAATGATGCATGAGGGCATCGCGGTTGTGGTGACTCCTCTCATCGCCCTGATGAAGGATCAGGTGCAGAATCTCAATGACCGAGGCATCAAGGCCCTGTGTGTCAATGCCGGTATGGGACCGCGTGAAGTGGAGCTTAATCTGAACAATGCGGCGTACGGTGATTTCAAGTTCCTGTATGTGTCTCCGGAGCGTCTCGGCACTCAGCTTTTCCGCAATTATCTGATGGAGATGAATGTGTCGTATATCGCTGTGGATGAAGCACATTGTATATCTCAATGGGGCTACGATTTCCGTCCGGATTATCTCAATATCGGTAAGATCCGAGAGCTTGTGGATGCTCCGATAATAGCGCTTACCGCGACCGCTACTCCGAAGGTTGCCGAGGATATAATGGAACGTCTCGGCTTCCGTGAAAAATGTCTCATCAAGAGCGGCTTCGAGCGTCCTAACCTTTCATATATCGTACGTAATTGTGAGGACAAACTCGGACAGATGCTCAACATATGTTCGAACGTCGCCGGAACTGGAATCGTATATGTCCGCAGCAGAAAGAAGACTGAAGAACTTTCGGCATATCTTGCGGCCAACGGAATCAGTTCGTCGTTCTATCATGCTGGTCTGGGACCGGACAGCAGAAATGACAGACAGGCTAAGTGGAAAAGCGGGGAGATCCGTGTGATGGTCTGCACGAATGCCTTCGGTATGGGAATCGACAAGCCGGATGTCCGTTTCGTGATTCATTTCGATGTTCCGGACAGTCCTGAAGCGTATTTCCAGGAAGCGGGCAGAGGAGGCCGTGACGGCAAGAGAAGCTTTGCAGTGCTCCTATGGAATTCAATGGATATCAAGAGGTTGAAGCAGATTGCGACAGTTTCTTTCCCTACGCTGGAATATATCGAGGACGTGTATCATAAGGTGCATGCGTACTATGAGATACCGTATGATACAGGTGTCGGCCGTCAGCTGAAATTCAACCTTGAGGAGTTCTGCGCTAAGATGAAGCTTCAGCGTCAGGCTGTGTATTATTCGATCCAATATATTGAGAGGACGGGACATTGGACTTTTTCGGAGGATGTGGATATCAGCACGAAGGTGCAGATTACAGTTGGACGCAACGACCTGTATGATGTGCAGTTCGAGGATCCGAGGATGTTGAACCTTCTGGATCTGCTGATGCGTCGTTATACCGGACTGTTCTCATATCCGGTTCCGATCGATGAGGACTATGTCGCTTCTAAGATCGCTGTGCCGGTGCCTATGCTCCGTCAGCTTCTTTACAAGCTTTCGCTTGAACATGTGATCCGTTACATACCGTGCGATCACGCTACCGTGCTGTATCTTCAGCACGACCGTCTCAGACCGAGAAACCTCAATCTCGATCCGGAGAAATATGCAATGTTGAAGTCGTCATGTGAGGAGAGGATCCAGAAGATGATAGACTATATACAGGAAGAAGATACATGCCGAAGCACATATCTTCTTGAATATTTCGGCCAGACCGAAAGCGAGGATTGCCTCACCTGCGATGTCTGTCGCGCAAAGTCCTGATTATTTGATGATTCCGTTGAGCCTCTTGAAGATGCTTTTGCGGAGTTTTCTCAATTCCTTCACCTTGGCACGGTTTCTACGTGCTGCAAAGTTGCAGGTTCCCACGAACTTCATGAAGATTCTCATGTAGTTCCACGCTATGATGAACATGATAGGGAAGGCCACGAAGTATCCGAGTGCCCACCAGAATCCGAGGAATACCCAAAGGAGTATCACAGGGATGATGAGACAGATAGGAATCGACACGAATGCGCTTACAGCCACATTGAAAGAACTGAAGAACATCTTGTCCTTGATCATCGCCTTGAGGAATATCTTAGGGATGATGAACAGCAGGGCTGTAGGTACGATCGATACGAGGAAGAACGGCAGAAGAACAAGCAGGCCGAGGCCTCTGAGTGCAGCGGCGCCGATGCCCGGATTCTTCTGGAAGAGCCAGTCGCGGATGTTCAGTTCCTTGAGGCCATGCATGAATGTTGCCGTATCCTTATATATTTCTTCCATGACCTCAGGCTGCTCCTTGCCGGCCTTCTCGAGTTCGTTCACAAGACGCTGGTCGGAAAGAAGACGTGACGGAAGATAGTTGAATTTGTATCCGTGCTTCTTTGCATATTCCTTTCCGTAGCCGTTGTCGCGGAGGAAGTCGATCTGGTCGTAATGTTCGATGTCGCTGATGTGGAGCATCATTTCCTGGATAGCCGCACGGACAATCTTGTTGATCTCGACCATTGTTTCTCTCGGAGCTTCCTTGTAGCGCTCGTAATAAGGCTGCAGGGAGATAGGCTTGCCGAAACGGATCAGCATGTCTGTTCTCGCGTGGAAATAGTTCGAGTAATGGTTGCAGGACGGAAGGATCATGATGTCCTGCTTGAAATCGTTCTTTTCGGCTGCCGCAAAGGCGATTCTGAGATAACCGAGCTTGAATGTTCCGAGCCATCTCTTGTCCTGGTGGTCAGCCTCCGGGAAGAGCATCAGTGTCTCTCCGTCGTTGAGTGCCGCTCCGGCATCGTCGAATGTCTCCTGATTCTTTGAAACCGCTCCGAGTCCCTCATGGCTCATACGGTAGGCAGGGAGAAGTCCCATTGCCCTGAGCGCCTTGTTGAATATCGGATTCTTGAAAACGTTTGCGCGTGCGATGAAGTTCATTCTTCGGTCTGTAAGCTGCAGACATACGCAAAGCGGGTCATTGAGACAGTTCTGGTGGTTGGACACAACCACCACAGGAGTACCGTTGTCCGGTACATTTTCCAATCCGAGTATGTGCTCCTTTCTGAAATAGAGTCCTGAGTTGACATACTGCAGATATGCGCGGAACGCTTTGAGGAACCATGAGTGGTCCCTAGGTGTGTTTTTTCGCATATTTCGGGTTGTTTTAAGTTTAGTACATCGGCAAATGTAATATTTTTATTGTAAAAACTCAAACTACTTTTATTTCAATAATAATTTGAGTACATTTGCAAGGAATGATATTTAACCCCATGGACAGAAAGATCCTTATAGTAGATGATGAAGCGGATATCCGCGATATTCTTCAGTTCAATCTGGAAAATGCAGGCTTCGATGTAGATGCTGCAGCATCGGCGGAAGAGGCGTTGGAAATGCTTTCTACCGAGCATAGCCTTATACTTCTCGACGTGATGATGCACGGTATGTCTGGCTTCCAGATGGCGACACATCTTAGAGAAAACGGTAATCTTACCCCTATCATATTCCTTACGGCAAAAGATACACAGGACGATCTCCTCGAGGGATTCTCGGCGGGAGCGGATGACTATATCCCGAAGCCGTTCTCGATCCAGGAAGTCATCGCGAGGGTTACAGCTGTCATCAGAAGAACAGAGATTGTCGTCGGCAAAGCAGCAAACAAGGATACATATAAAGTAGGAAAGGTTGAGATTGACACTCAGAAGAAGACGGTGACCGTATGCGGAGAAGCCGTACAGTTTTCTAAGAAGGAATTCGAAATCCTCAATCTCCTTGCGTCGAATGTCGGAAAGATCTTCTCGCGCGACGATCTTATCACCGAACTCTGGAAGGACGCACCATATGTCCTCGACAGAACAGTAGACGTGCACATCGCGAGAATACGTTCGAAGTTGGGCGAGTGCAAGAACTACCTCACCAACCGTTCAGGATATGGTTATACATTCAATTCTGTAGATTAATATGGTTTTCATCTGGCTATTCATTCTCGCAGCTGTGACAATTGTGATCGTAGCTGCGCTGCTTATGCGTTATCTGGAGGAAGAGAATCAGCGTTATAACGAGAAGAGTTCGCTGCTCAAGAAACAGATGACCAGCAATATCGCTCATGAACTCAGAACACCCGTCACAAGTATCCGAGGATATCTCGAAACTCTCCTTGCATGTCCGGATATGCCTCAGGAGAAGAAGCATGCGTTCATCGAGAGAGCGTATAACCAGACTCTCAGACTTTCAGAGCTGATCAGTGATATGGCCCTCATCAGCAAGATCGAGGAGAAATCTTCGAATTTCTCGAAGACGGATATCGATTTCTACGATGTGGTGAAAGAAGTATTCGAAGAATTCGGCGAAAGAGCCGCCGGCAAAGGCGTGACGTTCGAGAATATGATTATTCCCGGTGTACAGATGCATGCGAACCGTACCCTTATATATTCTATATTAAGGAATCTTGTGGAGAACAGCCTCAAATATGCAGGTGAGAATTTCGTCATTCACCTGGAGTCGTTCTTTATTCCGTCCGAGAACTGCTACTATATTACATATTACGATACAGGAGCCGGAGTGCCTGAGGAGCATCTTGAGCGTATATTTGAGAGATTCTATAGAGTCTCTGAGGGAAGAACCAGAGATGACGGCGGTTCGGGCCTCGGATTGTCCATTGTAAGAAATGCCGTGGACTTTCATGGAGGAAAGATCAAGGTCTCCAATCGTGAGGAAGGAGGTCTGGCGTTCCAGTTTACGATTATGCGAAGTTAGACCTATATAAAAAGAAATGAGACTTCGCCGCTCGCGCGGGGACGTCTCATACTAACCACATAATTAATAACACTAAAACTAATAACCGGGTGCAAAGGTACGGCATTTCCGTAAAGTTGCAACATTCAATGAGTTAAGAAATTGTTACATTTGAAAGGGTCACTGTCAATACGGTGATCCTTTATTATTTTGGTATATAGACGCTATGTTTTGTTAAGAAATTGTTACGTTTTTGGAAAAATTGTTGTATTTTTGTGCGATTTTTAAGGATATTGAACTTGTATCCTAAAAAATTGAACACAACACTAATTTTAATAACTAATTAATTTCTTATGAGAAACATTCTAACAAAGATCGTGACTATGGTCTTAGCTGCTACAATGGCATCGTCATTGTTCGCGCAGCAGAGGGATGTGGTTTCAGGTACCATTACTTCAGCTAATGGTGAACCACTCGTAGGTGCCAGCGTTCTCGTCAAGGGCAACACTACCCGTGGCGTCATTTCAGACGTAAATGGTGTCTACACTATTCCTGCAGCAAAGGGTGAAACTTTGGTTTTCAGCTGCATCGGCTTCGAAACTAAAGAGGTAGCTCTTACAGGTAATGTAAAGATCGACGTTGTTCTCGGTGAGGACGTTAACTTCCTCGAGGAGACAGTCGTGGTAGGTTATGCGCCTATGCGTAAGAGCGACTTTACAGGTTCGATTTCATCACTCAAATCTGATGAGCTTCAGAAATCTGCAGCTACTCTCGGTTCTTCACTCGTAGGTCGAGTAGCCGGTGTCGAGATTCGTCAGGCTGACGGTGCTCCAGGTGCTGGTGTAAACATCCGCGTTCGTGGTGTGAACTCACTCTCTGCAAGCACAGCTCCTCTCTACGTTGTAGACGGATATCCAGTAGCTGATGATGACTTCATCAACCCTAACGATATCGAGTCTATCGAGATCCTTAAGGATGCCGCTTCAGCAGCTATCTACGGTTCACGTGGTGCTTCCGGTGTCGTTCTCATCACAACTAAGCGTGGTAAGGACTCTGAGAAGGCAACTGTTACATTCGACGCTTCTTACGGTATCCAGATGCTCGGTCGCAAGATCGACCTCCTCAATGCCAAGGAGTTTGCTGAACTCTATGTTGAGGCACGTAACAACTCTTACTGGGCATACTGTCAGAAGAAAGGTGTAGAATACGATCCTACAGATGACAACGCTACTCGTACAGCAAAGACTGGTCAGACAATGCAGAACGTAGGTCTTAGCCCATTCTTCTGGGATTTCGCTAAGAACGATTATGCTGCTACAGCTTTCATGTATGACACAGATTGGCAGGATGAGTACTTCAGCCCAGCTGGTATGCAGCGTTACAACGTAAGCGTAACCGGTGGTACTAAGAGACTCAAATATATGGCATCTCTCGGTTACCTCGACCAGGACGGTATCATCGCTCCATCAGGTCACAAGCAGATCAATGCCCGCGTTAACATCGACGCTCAGGTTACTGACAAACTCAAGGTTACTGCAAGCTACGCTATGACTGACACTAAGACAAAGTCTGTCAAGACTTATGGTCGAAGCAACAGTGGTGGTGAAGGTGGTGAGGGTTACGACGGTGCAACTCAGGGTACTATCGTAGCAGTTCCTAACTTCCCAGCGTATAATGACGGCAAGATGGATCTTTCTGCTGCTTGGGTAGATGATAACAATAACAGTGCTAACACAGCTGAACTTTGGAGATCATACAACACTCCTGGTACACTTGCTCGTTCATGGATGAACTTCTTCTCATCTAACTGGGGTATCAACTCATCAGAGAATCCACTCGTAATCGCTAACGAGCTTGCTATCAACAATACTAAGGTAAGACATAACCTTACTTTCTCTGCTACTTATGAGATTATCAAGGGCCTTAACCTTAAAGCTCAGGTAGGTCGTCTCTGGTATGACCAGACATTCAATAAGTATCGTCCTAACACTATCGGAGCTGGTGGTACTATCGCAGGTAACCCATCACTCGAGACTTCTTCACACTATGCGGCTTCTACAACAAGCAAGGATGAGGATACTCTCGGTGAGCTCATCGCTACTTACAACAACAAGTGGGGCGAGCATCGTATCGACGCTCTTGCCGGTGTAACTGCACAGTCACACAACTACACTGGTATCGGTATCATGGCTAAGCAGTTCACTGACAACCGTATCCAGGACGTTTCTGCAACAGTGAACACTAAGGCTGTTGAGGAGTACAACGTAGACCGCTACAGATATACTCTCCTTTCTTACCTTGCACGTTTCAACTACTCTTACTCAGACAGATATGCAGTGACTGCAAGCTTCCGTGGTGATGGTTCTTCACGCTTCGGTTATGACAGTAAGTGGGGTTACTTCCCATCAATCTCAGCAGGTTGGTCACTCTCTAACGAGCCTTTCCTTAAGGATGCCCTTGCTAACACAGACATCAGACTTCGCGCAAGCTGGGGTATGAGTGGTAACAATAACATCGGTAACTATACTTCAATCGCTACTATCGGTACAGGTACAGTTGCTCTCGGTAATACTCTTCTTCCTACATCTTATGAGTCTTCGTTCGTTGACCCTGCACTTAGCTGGGAGACAACTAAGCAGACTAACATCGGTGTTGACCTCGGTTTCTGGAACGGTAGACTCAATGTGATTGCAAACTACTACAACTCAATCACTACTGACGTTCTTTACAGCCTTAACATCCCTACAATCTCAGGATCGGCTTCAAGTACAACTAACCTTGGAGATTCAAAGATCCGTAACCGCGGTTTTGATATCCAGATTGATGCACGTATCCTTGAAGGTCCTGTAACTTGGACACTCGGTACTAACTTCTCTCTCAACCGTAACAAGGTTCTCTTCCTTTCTACAGGTGTTGACGAGATTATCAACCAGACAATGCGTTCGTCTCCAACCCATACTACAAAGGTTGGTTACCCTATCGGTTCATTCCTTGGCTTCAAGACTGACGGTATCATGACAACTGCTCAGTACCAGGGTACACTTAAGGACCGTGAGGTATACGTAAACAACGGTAACAAGTTCCCAGAGGGTTATAAGATGCAGGGTCCTGCAGTTCCGGACTACGCTCTTGAGTATCTCTCTCCTGGTAACGTGATTTACAACGACTACAATGGAGACGGACTTATTACTGAGGACGACCGTCAGATCTGCGGTGACGCATATCCTGATTTCACAGGTGGTTTCAACACTAGCCTTTCATTCTACGGTTTCGATGTAGCTCTCGGTTTCACTTACTCAATGGGTGCTAAGATCGTTAACTTCAATGACTACTACTGCTACAACATGGAGGGTTCAGGTAACCAGTACGGTGTTGTACGTGAGCGTTGGAAGAGCGACAAGGAGCCAGGTAACGGTTCAGTTCCAAGAGCATTCCGTCACGGTAACAAGAACACAGGTATGAAGGTTTCTGACCGTTATATCGACGACGCTGACTACCTCAGACTTTCTACAGCAAGCATCGGATATAACTTCCCTAAGGCAGTTTGCGAGAAGATCAAGGCTCAGGGTCTCCGCATTTACGTAAACGGTGACAACCTCTTCACATTGACTAACTACCGTGGTTTCAACCCTGAGGTTGACCAGTATGCAACAGGTGGTAAGACATCAGCTGAGAAGAAGTCAAACGGTAACATGATGCCAGGTTTCGACTGGGGTTCATACCCGATCTCTCGCATCGTTACATTTGGTGTTAAGTTAACATTCTAAACGAAAGCTAATAATATGAAACTTAGATATATACTTATGGCCATTGTGGCCACAGTGCTTTCGGCTTCATGTGATTTTTTGGATCTTACTGACCCAAATGCGATGATTGTCGAAATCTACTACGAGAATGAGGATGATATCGCTCAGTCTGTAAACGGTGTCTATGCAGCCCTCTTTGATGGAAGTGTACTTGGTACAAACACAGTATACTATGAGGATTGTAAGGCGAAATTGGTTATCTACCCAGACGTTGGAGTAGGTGGCGGTGAGAACGCTTCTTTTGACAACTGTACTGTAAAACCAAATTCATCTAATGTACTCAGCCGTTGGAGCAACCCTTATAAATGTATCCACCGTGCCAATCTCGTGCTCGAGCATCTTGACGGTGTGAAATATTCTGCAGAAGACACTCAGGCTAAGTATGAGGCAGAGGTTCGTTTTGCACGTGCTTATTGCTACTATGCTCTTGTAACAAGCTTTGGACCTGTTCCACTTGTTGTGAATACATTCGAAAATCTTGATCAGGTTAACGCAGCTAATGTTCGTGTAGACAAGAATCTGATCTACGAGCAGATTTTCAAAGATTGTGAGTTTGTAGCGAATAGCCCGCTTCCAGAGCAGCAGAACGGTACAAACCTTGGTAGAGCTTCAAAGGCTGCAGCTTATGCACTTTGGGGTAAGGCTCTTCTCCAGATGGCAACTGATGAGGATTATGCCTCTCAGAAGGTTGCGCTCTGTGCACAGGCTAAGACTGCTCTCGAGGCTGCTTGGGGCATGAAGACTTTCACAGACTTCACAACTCTTCCAATTCAGGACGCATTCGACCTTGCAAAACAGACCGCTGCTGCAGAGAACATCTACCAGATTCCTTACCTTGGTGAGAGCGCATCGACTAACTCACTTTGCTCAATGTACCGTCCATCTACACCGGATGACTTGACTACAGGTGAGACTAACGGTAAGAAGTCTGCCGGCTCATTCTTCATGCCTGTAGCTACTACTCTCCGTATCTGGGATGAGGCTGGTGACAAGCGTTTTGACGAGATGATGGCACATGGTGTTCATCAGGGTCTTGAGACTTACTATCCACTCAAGTATAGGGATATGAGCAAGACTGGTTACTATTCATGCGACGTTATCGTTCTTCGTTATGCAGACGTAGCTCTTATGCTTGCAGAGGCTGCATACCACGGTGGTAAACCTGCAGAGGCTCTTCCTTGGCTCAACATGGTACGTAACCGTGCTGGTCTTGCTAACACAACTGCTACATCTGGTACTGCTCTCCGCGATGCTATCTACAAGGAACGTAACCGTGAGTTTGCATACGAGTTCAAGGGTTGGAGCGACCTCAAGCGCCAGTACACTAAGGCTGAACTCAGAGACTATATGCAGAATGTAAACGCTGCCACAGAGTATAGTGATGCTGACTACTATCTTCCAGTACCTCATACTCAGCATATCCTTAATCCAGAGGGACTCTGGCAGAACCCAGGATATTAGTATTTGCACCCCCCCCATTAGGGGAATTTCATAAAATTCGGCTTCAAATTGCTTTTAAAGCGGTTTGGAGCCGTTTTTTTGTGCTCTTTTCTTGCATAAGTGGATAAATAACCTAAATTTGCATATGTTATTCAACATTGTAATGGGATCAACTAATCTAATAACAGGTATCGCTCTTGGTATGTCTTACGGCACTACCACGATTACCGGTATTATCACCATTACAACAATTACCCCAATGGGGTTATAGTTTTTCTTTTGTCGTTAAGGGCTGCCAAGGTTGCAGACGACGGCGCAGTTTTCATTTGATTAATTTATTAATAAAACGAACTGGTTTGGATTGCCGGTGAGATCCCCACGTCGCTATCGCTCCTCGGGATGACGTTGACGGATGTGTCATGGTGAATGAACATTCACGTCATTGTGAGCGAAGATCTACATCATTGTGAGCGAAGATCTACGTCATTGTGAGCGAAGATCTACGTCATTGCGAGCGAAGCGTGGCAATCCTGACCCAAATAACACTTAAAACGTATGAAAAAGAATGTAAGAGTCTTTGCCCCCGGAACAGTAGCAAACATGGGCTGTGGATTTGACGTAATGGGAATGGCGCTGCATGGTGTCGGCGATATCGTTTCAGTAAGCGTAAGCGAAGGAGACGGTCTCGCAATATATAATAAGAGTACTGTGGATCTTCCTACAGAACTTGACAAGAACGTAATCACTCCGGCCGTAAGAGCAATGATGAAGGAATTCGGTGAGCCGAGAATGGTAGAGGTGACAGTAGAGCACAAGATCTCTCCGGGTAGCGGTATCGGATCGAGTGCTGCTTCGAGTGCAGGTGCAGTATATGCCTTGAATGAGGCTCTCGGTTGCCCGTTCTCTCCAGAGAAACTCGTAGAGTTCGCAATGGAAGGTGAGAAACTCATCAGTGGCGGTACTCCGCATGCGGACAACGTAGGTCCTGCAATCCTCGGAGGAGTGGTTCTCATGCGTGGCTATGAGCCGTTGGATATCGTCAGACTCCCTGTACCGGACAATTTCTTCTGCTCTGTCGTTCATCCGGACATCACTGTGAATACAAAGGATGCACGTGCGGTCCTTCCTAAGGACATCACCCTCAGGCTTGCAGTGAAGCAGTGGGGTAATGTTGCTGGTCTCGTAGCAGGCCTTGCGCTAAAGGACGTTGAACTCATAGGTAGAGCTATGGTTGACTCGGTTGTCGAGCCTCACCGTAAGCAGTTCATCCCAGGTTTTGATGAACTCCGTGCAAAGGTACTTGAAGCTGGCGCATTGTCAGTGAATATTTCCGGTTCAGGCCCTTCTGTATTCGCGGTTTCATCCGATATGGATACTGCTTCCAAGGTTGGTGAGATCATGAGCAATCATTTCGCAGACATGGGCATCGGTTCAGACCTTTATGTAGGCACAGTTTCCAACGAAGGAGCAAGAGTTCTCAATTCATCACTTTCATCACGATAATACCATGAAATACTATAGTACAAGAGATAAGCAGCGTCAGAATCCGTTTACATTGAAGGATGCTGCATTTGCCGGTCTTGCACCGGACGGAGGTCTTTTCATCCCTGAGTACATCCCGCAGGTGGATATGGCGAAGGTAGAGGAACTTGCAGAGAAGTCATATGCGGATATGGCTGTTTACCTTGCGCAGACCGTATTCCCTGATGTACCTGCTGAGGATATGTACAGGCTTGTAAGGGATGCATACGATTTTCCTATCGTGCTCAATTCAATTGCTGACGGTCTGTATAACCTCGAACTCTTCCATGGACCGACATATGCGTTCAAGGACTTCGGAGGCCGTTTCATGGGCCGTATGCTCGGTTATCTCGGTGACGGTGAGCCAATCACAATCCTTGCAGCGACTTCGGGAGATACCGGAAGCGCAGTGGCTCACGGATTCTATGGCGTGGAGAATGTACGCGTAGTGATCCTTTATCCGGACGGAAAGGTGAGCCCGCTTCAGGAGGCTCAGATGACAACCCTCGGCGGCAATATCAGTCCGCTCAAGGTTGCAGGAAACTTCGACGATTGCCAGAGACTTGTGAAGACAATGTTCAAGGACGAAGCGTTCAGAAAGGAAGTACGCATCACATCTGCAAACTCGATCAATCTTCTCCGCTGGCTTCCGCAGTCGTTCTATTATTTCTATGCATATTGCCAGTGGAAGAAACAGTCGGGCAAGACCGATCCGGTCGTAGTTGTACCGAGCGGTAACTATGGCAACCTTGCAGCCGGTATGTTCGCGAAGAGAATGGGACTTCCGATCAAGGGCTTCGTAGCTGCGTCAAATGCAAACGACGTAGTTCCTGAATATCTTGAGTCAGGGGAGTATCGTCCTCGTCCGTCTGTCAGAACAGTTGCCAATGCAATGGATGTCGGCGATCCGAGCAACTTCGAGAGAATGTTGTGGCTCTGCAACGATTCATACGACGACATGTGCGACGAAATCAAGGGATTTGCATGCAATGACCAGCAGATTCTTGACGCTATCAAGGAGATATATGAGAACTACGGCTACATTTCAGATCCACACAGCGCTGTGGGTTATCTTGCGACAAAGAAGTATGCTCAGCCTGGCTTCTGGCTTTCTACAGCTCATGCTGCAAAGTTCTGTGAGGTAATCGAGCAGGCAATAGACAAGACTCCTGAACTCCCTTCAGGACTTGCAGCAGCCATGGAAAAGCAGAAGTCATTCACTCCGATTGCAGCAGACGAAAAACTTCTTGCGGATTTTCTTAAATTTTAATAATTAAAAATTGGAAATAAGAAAATTATTACTAACTTTGCAATGTAATAGTTTTGAATAAATCAAAATTGGCATATAATTAGGTACAAACCTCTCTAAAACTAAACATTATGATCAGCACAAGATTACACAATGCTATCAACGCACAGATCAACGCAGAACTTTGGTCGGCATATCTTTACCTTGCAATGTCTCTCGATGCAGAGTCAAAGGGTTATAAAGGCGTAGCAAACTGGTTCTTCATCCAGTTCAAAGAGGAGCAGGATCACGCCCGCATCTTCATGAACTATCTCAATTCTGTTGATGCAAAGGTGGAACTCCTTCCTGTCGAGGCTGTACCTTCAACTTGGGAATCTGTTCTCGATATGTACAAGCAGACTCTAGAGCATGAGAAGAAGGTGACTTCGCTCATCCGCAACCTCGCAGACATTGCGATGGAGGACAAGGATCACGCAGCGATCAACCGTCTCAATTGGTTCATTGATGAGCAGGTGGAGGAAGAGGAGTCGGCAAGAGACATGATTTTTGCACTTGAGGCAGTCGAGGGTAACAAGTACGGTATGTACATGCTTGACAAGGATCTTGCAGCACGAGTTTATACAGTGCCGTCACCGCTCGCGGCAGAATAACGACATATGGAAAGAATAAGTCAGAGAATATATTCGGTAGGGGTCAATGACACAGACAAGGTATTGTTCGAGGGTCTTTGGCCCCTTCCTTACGGAGTGAGCTATAATTCGTATCTCGTAGCAGATGAGAAGGTTGCTCTGGTCGATACCGTCGAAGGCGGTTTTGAGGAAGAATTCATCGGAAACATATATGAGGCCATCGGTGACAGACCGATAGATTATCTCGTGGTCAATCACATGGAACCGGATCATTCGTCATTGACGGATTATATCCTGGAGAAGTATCCGGAGCTGAAGATCATCGCAAATGCGAAGACTGTGCCTATGCTCAAGGGATATTACAATGTTCCGCAGGAGAGGATTCTTGTGGTGGCGGAAGTAGACGAGGTGAGTCTTGGAGAGTGTGCATTGAGGTTCCATATGATACCGATGGTGCATTGGCCTGAAACCATGGTGACATGGCTCGAATGTGAGAATACGGTGTTTTCGGGAGATGCCTTCGGTACATTCGGGGCGGTGCCGGAAAGTATCATTGACGAGGAAGGAACGCTTGAGGAGTATAGGGACGAGATGATACGGTATTATTCGAATATCGTAGGCAAATACGGTACGCCTGTGCAGTCGGCGTTGAAGAAACTCTCGGGGTTGAACGTGATGAGGATATGCAGCACGCATGGCCCGGTGTGGGAGAATGAAGTCAGCGAGGTTATTGCGCTTTATGACAGGATGAGCCGATATGAGGTCGGAAGGGGAGTGTGTATTGTCTACGGCTCGATGTACGGAAATACCGCAGCTGCTGCTGAGGCCTTGGGAGCGGAACTGGAGAAGTTGGAGATTCCGTATGCCATTCACGATCTTGCGGGAAACAATTCCGGTGAGCTTGGAATTTCCGGTGCGCTGAGGGATGTGTTCAAATACGATACGATCGTGGTGGGATCGCCTACATATAATAACGGTATATTCCCGCCTGTGGAGTCGTTCATGAAGGCTTTGCAGGCCCGTTTGATCAAGAATCGCCGCTTCTACGCATTCGGCTCGTATACTTGGTCTGCAAGTGCAGTGAACCAGCTGAATGGTTTGGCGGCGAATCTCGGATTCGAAGTCCTCGGTGAGGGCCTTTCGTTTGCTCAGGCCTATTCCAAGGAGAAATGTGATATGTCCAAGGTGGCTGCGATGCTTATCGGATAGCCACCATATTTTCAATAGCGCGTTCTGCAGCCTGGCGTGTTTCCTCATTGAGGATCACCTCAGGCTGTTCGTTTTCGAGGCAGGCGAGGATGTTCTCCAATGTGACCATCTTCATGTACTGGCACTCGTTGCATTTCGCTTCATGAACGGCAGGAGCAGGGATGAACTTCTTCGCAGGGAAGCGTTTCTCCATCTCCACGAGGATGCCTGATTCTGTCACTACGATGAATTCCTCTGCCTCGTTCTCTCCGCAGTATTCAAGGATGCCTGCTGTCGAACCAACATAGTCCGCGAGTCCGACGATGGCGGCAGGGCATTCAGGATGTACAACAACCTTGGCCTGCGGATGTTCTGCCTTGAGGGCTGCGATCTTGTCGAATGAGAACTTTTCATGCACGTGGCATGCTCCGTCCCAGATGACCATGTTGTCGCGGCCTGTCATCTTTCTGATGTAACCGCCGAGGTTGCGGTCAGGTCCGAAGATGATCGGCTGGTCTGCAGGAATGCTCTGAACCACCTTGAGGGCGTTTGTGGATGTGCAGCAAACATCTGTGAGGGCTTTTACACCGACAGATGTGTTTACGTACGACACTACCACATGTCCCGGATAATTCTTCTTGAACTCGGCGAAGTCCTTTGCGTCGCAAGACTCGGCAAGCGAGCATCCGGCCTCAGGTACAGGAATGAGAACCTTCTTTTCAGGGCAGAGCACCTTTGCTGTCTCGGCCATGAAGTTCACACCTGCAAAGAGGATGATCGGAGCGTCGATTTCCTTTGCCTTGATGGACAGAGCAAGAGAGTCACCCAGGTAGTCTGCCACTGCCTGAACCTCAGCCGAGGTGTAGTAGTGTGCAAGGATGACGGCTCCCTTCTGCTTCTTGAGTTCCTGTATTCTTTCTGAAATCATATTCATTATTTCTCAACCTGGATGTTCATGCTGATGTCCATACCTTTCACGGTATGAGTCAGTGCACCGACGCTGATGAAGTCAACACCTGTAGCCGCAACCTCGAGAAGACGTGGAATGCTCATGTTTCCTGAAGCCTCAGTCTTGATGCCCTTGTCTGCAGCCTTGATGATTGCAACGGCCTCTGTCATCTGCTCATTGCCCATGTTGTCGAGCATGATGATGTCTGCGCCGGCCTCGATAGCCTGTCTTACCTCGTCAAGGTTTGTAGTCTCGACCTCGATCTTGATGTCAGCAGGGATGTTTGCGCGAACCTGTGCTACAGCCTTTGCGATGCCACCGGCCATCTTGATGTGGTTGTCCTTGATCATCGCCATGTCATAAAGACCCATACGGTGGTTTGTTCCGCCGCCGTGCTTTACAGCAAGCTTGTCAAGAACGCGGAGACCTGGAGCTGTCTTGCGTGTGTCGAGAAGCTGAGTCTGTGTGCCTGCGAGCTCCTTCACGTACTTTGCAGTCTCTGTTGCGATACCGCACATACGCTGGAAGATGTTGAGTGAAAGTCTTTCACCTCTGAGGATGGTAGGGTATGAAGCTTCAACCTTGAGGATGACATCGCCCTTCTTTACAGCATCGCCATCCTTGTAATAAGGTGTGAATACAACATCATCCTGGAAACGGTCATAGACCATCTTAACGATGTCGAGACCAGAGATCACTCCGTCCTGCTTTGCTGTCATTGTAGCGACAGCGTTCATTGACTCAGGAATGATTGACTCGGTTGTGATGTCGCCTGTGTTGATGTCTTCCTCGATACCCAGATCGAGAAGTTTGTTGATAAGATTTTCGTACTGCATTATTTATTGGATTAAATTATTTTCTAAAATTCAAAGTATCCGGCATTTACCGGTGCTGTTGTTATTTCCTTGCCTTTCTGCTGCACCGAGTGGAGTACAAATGCCTCGTCAGAGCAAGGGTAGTCTTCTCTGTAGTGTCCTCCGCGGCTTTCCTTGCGCATGAGGGCAGGCTCCATGATGAGTTTCGCCACGCAGATGAGTCTCTTTGCTGCCTCGATGTAGTACTCGTGCTGTCCTTCCGCCTTCGCTGCAACCTCCTTCCTGATTTCCTCGAGCATTGCAAGACCGTCGCTGAGAGTCTGTTCGCTGCGGATGATTCCGGCGTTGCGGTTCATGATCTCTGCAACTTTTGTGCGTGTTTCGGTATAGAGCGAAATGTTTTCGTTGTTTTTGGTATAGAGCTTTTCAAACTCAGGAGCTTCAGTTACGCCACCGACCCTTACGCTGTCCTCCACGGCTCTGCTGGCGAATACAAGGCATTCGATGAGGGAGTTCGATGCGAGTCGGTTCGCTCCCATGATGCCGGTCGCCGATACCTCGCCGCATGTGTAGAGACGCTTGATGTCAGTGCGGCCGTTGCTGTTGGAGAGGACTCCTCCCACTGAATAATGTGCCGCAGGCGCAACAGGAATCTCCTCGGTGAGTTCGTATCCGAAGTCCTTGCACTTTGCATATATGCCTGGAAAACGCTTCCTGATCATGTCGCTGTCAAGGTGTCTGAGCGAAAGCGTTACATATGGCATGTCGTCCTTGATCATCTGCTTGAAGATCGAACGGGCCACGATGTCACGCGGTGCAAGTTCTGCAAGTTCGTGGATCGATACCATGAAGCGCTTGCCGGCCTTGTTCAGCAGATGGGCCTTTTCACCTCTTACAGCCTCGCTGATGAGGAAGGCCTGAGCCGAATCCTTGAGGTAGAGTCCTGAAGGGTGGAACTGGATGAATTCCATATCCATGATTCTGCAACCTGCCTTGTACGCAATGGCAACTCCGTCTCCGACTGTAGTCTGAGGGTTGGTTGTGCGTGCGTAGATTGCTGATGTTCCTCCTGATGTGAGGAATACGTGATTAGAATACATGAGAACTTCCTCGCCGTCCTTTTCGTCTGTGAGGCCGGGGCTTTCGCTCCAGCAACGTACGCCGTAGCATTCGCCGTCCTTCACAAGGAGGTCAAGAAGAAGTGTATTTTCGAAGATCTGTATGTTCTCCTGCTCGAGAACCTTGGATATGGTGAATTCGGTAATCCATTTTCCTGTGGCGTCTCCACCTGCGTGAAGAATTCTTCTCTTATGGTGTCCGCCCTCGAGTCCCAGCGACAGAATGCCGTTCTTCGAGTCGAATTTCATTCCCTCTGCAATGATCTCCTCGATCCTGTCGGGACCTTCATTGACGAGTATGTCCACAGAATGCTCCTCGCAGAGACCGCGGCCCGCGATCAATGTGTCATCCTTGTGGATCTCCGGCGCATCGTCTTCCGATGTCACAGCCGCAATGCCACCTTGTGCGTTGAATGAGTTGCTCTCTCTCATGAGAGCCTTTGTAATTACGGCAACGCTTCCTTTTGAAGAAGCCTTCCATGCGGCGTAAAGTCCTGCAAGACCGCTGCCGACGATAATGTAATCAAACTTACGCATCGTTGAATAGCTGATAAATCATACAAAGTTAAATAAATTTTGATAGAATCGCTATTTGTGACGGTGTTTTTAGTGTGCCCTATTGTTCCTCTGGGGAGTTCTGAACCCTCGCTTCGTCGAAGAGAGCCTTCATCGTAGGGTTCTTGTAAGTGAGACTTCTGATGGTGAGATCCTCTGCCTTGTCGTTGGCGATGCGGAGGTTCCTTTCAGAGCCGAGGAGTGCCGCCTTTGTCTTCTCAAGTGCAGCAATCGACTTGTCGATCTCCTTGATGGCGTCCTGGAACTTCTCGCTTGCCAGGCGGTAGTTGTCGCCGAAGCCCTTCTTGAACTTAAGGAGCTTCTCCTCGAAGTTGGTAATATCCAACGACTGGCTCTTTGCTATCTCAAGCTCCCTTTTGTAGTCGAGAGACTTCTTCGAAGCATTCACCAAGAGGGTGATGATCGGCATAAAGAACTGAGGGCGAATAACATACATTTTATCGTACTTGTACGATACGTCAACGATGCCGTTGTTGTAGAGGTCGTTCTCCGGTTCGAGGAGTGATACGAGAACAGCATACTCGCAGCCCTTGGCCTTGCGGTCGTCATCAAGCTTCTTGAAGAAGTCCTCGTTCTTGTGCTTTGTAGCGGTGGTGTCGGCCTCGTTCTTCATCTCGAACATAATGGAGATGTACTCAGTGCCGTCAATGGAGTCCTTGAAGATGAAATCGCCCTTTGTGCCGCCTGATGCGTCGTTGTCCTTCTCGAAGTATGCATTCGGGAACATAGGACGCATCTGTCCGTTGAACACATTGCTGCAGTGCTGTTCGAGCGTCTCACCGATCATCTTTGTAGAAAGCTTAGCTTTCATGTCCTTGTAGTAGTCCACCTGCTCCTGTGCGAACTTAAGCTTGGTCTCGTACTCATCACGGAGGGCATTCTTCTCAAGCTGCGACTGGCTTGCAGACAATGTATTAGCATTCTTGAGCTCAGCGATCTCAAGATCCTTCTTGCTGCGAAGGTCCGAAAGTTCCTTCTCCTTTCTGTTGAGGTCGTCCTTCATCTGCTCCTTTGCGGCCATCACAGCTTTCTCCTGTTCAGCCTTCTGGAGTGCAATGTAATTCTTGAGACGTGTGATCTCAAGATCTTTATCGGAGAGAGCCTGACTGATCTCAAGTTTCTTCCTGTCCTCAATACCGGCAATCTTATCCTTCAGGATAGCAAGTTCCTGCTCCTTGGCCTGGATCTCCTGCTCTTTCTTAAGCATCTTCTGTGTGAATTCCTCTCTGCTCTTTGCATCCTTCACTTGCTGCTGCGCATCCTGCTGAGTCTTAAGTTCGTTGATACGTCTGCATACCTCTGACTCAAACTCAGAGTTCTTGATCTGGTTCACGATTGATGCATAATCAGCCTCGTTTACTGTGAATGCGCTACCGCATTTAGGACACTTAAGTTCTTTCATATCTTGTGTTTGCTTTTCTAATTTATTCTCGACTGTTGCGAGACTGTGCGAATTTATGAAATCGGTTTCTGAATGCAAAATTAAAGAGTCAATGTGCCAAACTATCGCACATGTGTCGATGTAACATTTTCTTAACTCCCTAACTATTGCGGGTTTATGGAATGTCCGTATATTTGCACACGGTTATTAGTTTTAGTGTTATTAATTATGTGGTTAGTATGAGGTGCCTCACGAGAGTGACGCGTCTCATTTTTTTGTACCTAGTCGAACGCCCGGACTGAAACAACGTCTTTTCCTTCCAAAGGCCTCTCTAAAATCTCGCTTATAGCTATCTGAGGTTCCAGGCGATTTGAGTTTTCCAGTTCTTCAAGCCTTCCGGTTCTTCAAGTCTTCCAGCTGTTCAAGTCTTCCAGGTCTTCAAGTCTTCCTGCTCTTCGCGACTTCCTGCTCTTCAAGTCTCCCGGATCTTCACGCCTCCATGCTCTTCGCGACTTCCTGCTCTTCAAGTCTACCAGCTCTTCACGTCTTCCAGCTCTTCAAGTCTCCCGGCAATCCAAGTCTTCCGGCTGTTCAAGTCGCCAATGTTTCCGATGTGGAGGAAAATGTCGCCGAACAACATGAGTAGCCAGCGGTGATGGTCGATTGCAAAGATTCGATCTGGAGTGCTGTGGCGAGTTTAGGCTTATAGTGGATACAGGTGTACCTGAAATCCTTGTTTAGAGTGGTTTTTCGGGATAGCTGTGTCTAGTTTTGCCAGATTTAGGGCACAGCTCTCCTTCTGTATATATTAATGTATCAGATTTTGATCAATATATGGCTGATTTCTTGGTCGGAACATTATTTGGCCATATGGTAAGCATCCCGCGGATCGCCGTTCTCCAGATGGATCACACCGCACATCGTGAAACCGTACTTGGATAGGATGTGCTTCATTATGCAGTTATCGCGGTGCGTGTCGATTCTGATGACCCTGCAACCCTTTTCTCCGATGTGCTCAAAGGCCCAATCGAACATCTTGCGTGCGATATTGCGGCCGGGAGCGTTCGTCGCCACTCTGTGGATAGCGTAATACGGTTCGTCGTCCGGCCAGCTTCCTTCAATGCGCGCATAAGTTGGCTCCGGGGCGGGAATCAACGCTAAGGTTCCGAGGATGGCCCCGTCGTCGCACAGCACGTAGCATTGGCCCGAATCAATATCTTTCGAGACAATATCCACCGACGGATAGCTATCCTTCCATTGGTTCACATTGCCGCAGTCGCGCATAATCTGACGAGCGTTGTTGAATATCTGCATCAGGGCGTCAAGGTCGGCGTATGTGGCTTTTCTGATTTCCATGACGTTGATTTAAAGTAGTTTAGCGATCTTTGGCAGCAGGACCAGATCCGCCGGCAGCCACTGAACGGAATCCAAGGTCTCCTTATCAAGCCATGCAGATGACTCATGCTCTTTCAGACAGATGTTCTCCGATTCCAACGAACAGACATAGCAGTGCATCGTCAGATGGAAGGTAGGGTAGTCCCACTCGACGGTATCCAGTAGCGCGCCGACGGTAATTTCCGCATCCAGTTCCTCGCGTATCTCACGCTTCAATGCTTCCTGTGGACATTCGCCGCTCTCGATCTTTCCGCCGGGGAATTCCCACCAGCCCTTCCAGTCGCCATAGCCCCTCTGGGTGGCGAAGACTTCATTGTTCCTTATTATTATGGCTGCGACTACTTCGATGGTTTTCATGGGGTGAATCGTTCTTCGGAAGGCAAAGATATTAAAATTTCACCTCAATGTTTGCATATTCGAAACTTATCCCTATATTTGCAGTAAATTAGAACAATTCAAAATAAGATTAACAAATAAAATGGATGATAATATGGAAAAGGAACTCGTATTGAAGGTTATGAAAGAGGCTGGAAAGCCTATCGCAGCAGGTGAAGTGGCAACTTTGTCAGGTCTTGACAGAAAGGTTGTTGACAAGGTTTTCGCGGAGTTGAAGAAGGAGGGTGCGATCGTTTCGCCGGTAAGATGCAAGTGGACTCCTGCTGAATAGTATTTGGTGTTTAGTTATTGAAGATCAGCCTGTCATATGACTTCATTTGAGGTTGTATGACAGGCTGAATTTATATGTATTCTTTGATAGAACAACCAAAGTTTTTACGTAAGTCTGCGTTATGAGAGATTCGAGTTGTTTTTTCTGCAATATCGCAGATGAATTGATGATAGCCGAAGACGTATTGTGTTTTGCAATGAGAGATGGCTTCCCGGTGTCAGATGGCCATACGTTGATAATTCCTAAGCGTCAGGTCGCTGATTATTTTGATCTGACGGATGAGGAGATCATGGCGATGCAGACGATGATGAGGGAGCTGAAGGTGAAGCTTGATGAGGATCTGTCGCCTGATGGGTATAATGTCGGCATAAATGTGAATGAGGCAGCCGGTCAGGCTGTCTTCCATGTGCATATGCACCTGGCCCCATGATACCACGGCGATGTCGAACAGCCTCGTGGAGGTGCCTGTGGGGTTATTCCTTCAAAGAGGGATTATCGAAAGTAGTTATCTTCGCCATGTGCTTCATCGTGTGGCCGAATAAGTCTTTGTCATTGAGGTGGTTAGGCCGAAGATGGTGTAGAGGGTTTCGGGCCTTGCCGTAATGCCGGTCATTGATTCAAGCAGTTGTGCGTAGTGATTCGGTTGGGGAAATAAATTATGAAAACTTGCCTCATCCGTTAGTTGCTTGAAAAACAGCATTAAAGCACTTGTAAAGCCTTGAAAACAAAATAAATATAAATTTAATTAACTTCTCATTCGTTTTCATCTAATTTCGCTTATTTTCAGATAAATCGCCAGAAAGTCGCCCAAAATATTGGGGAAGTCGCCAGAAATTCCATACATATGTGATGAACATAAAATGTGGGTATTATGGCGACTTTGGTATATGGTTTATCGTCGAAGACGGATAAGGTGACGGGGTTGCACGAGGTGTTGATCCGGTCTTTCACGGAAGGCTGAATCAGCGTGCGAAGAGTGGAATCTTCATCAGTGCGGAGTATTGGAATGATGAGCCTCAGAGGAATTTTGTACCGAAGTTCAGGTTGATGAACGATCGGCAGAGGGCATTGGTTGAGGAATTGACCGGACAGAATGAGGCTTTGCAGAAGTTAAGTGCTCATATACATAAGTCTTTCATAGAGGCAGGCGCTGGGAAAGACCCGCTCCCGAAGGATTGGCTTGTGGCTACTGTGGATTTGTATATAAATCCTCCTGCAGATGGAACTTCGGATGAGGATGCAATTGCAGATCTGCCGATAACCGAGGTGTTCGAACTGTTTATGGAACGGAATAGAGCATCTGAGGCGAGGGTCAGGCATTATAAGGTTGTATGGAGAATGCTTCGCCGATATGAATTATATAGCAGAGTCGTGTTGAAGTTTGATGATTTTACTGCCGACACACTGCGTGATATTGAGGCTTTTCTGACAAACGAACATTCATTGAAAGGCAATCGCAGATATGACCGCATATGTAGTGAAGTGGATGATTCAAGGTCGCCGATGGAGCGTGGCGGAAATACGATAAGCTCCAAGATGAAGATTCTGCGTACATTCTCCCTTTGGGCGATCAACAATGAATATACGGATAAGAATCCTTTCAGGAAGTATTCGATAAAAACAGAAGTCTATGGTACTCCGTATTACATTACGCTTGCAGAGAGGAAGCAACTTCACGAGGCTGATCTGTCGGTTCATCCACATCTGGAGAGGCAAAGGGATATATTCATATTTCAAAGTGTTGTCGGTTGTCGCGTGTCTGATTTATGGGCAATGACAAAGGCGAATGTGGTGAACGGATTTGTCGAATATATAGCAAGGAAAACCAAGGAGAATCGTCCGGTGACAGTTCGCGTTCCGCTCAATGATGTGGCGAAGTCAATCCTTGAGAAATATAAAGACCTGCCGGGGATGCAGCTTCTCCCTTTCACCTCTCAACAACAATATAATCGCGACATCAAGACAATGTTCGAGATGGCCGGTCTTAACCGCATCGTGACCGTAATCAATCCAAAGACTCGTGAGGAGGAGAAAAAACGTCTATGCGATATCGCAAGCAGCCACCTTGCCCGTCGCACCTTCATCGGCAACCTCTACAAGGAAACTCCCGATCCGAACATAATCGGTAAGTTGTCTGGGCATAAGGAGGGCAGCCGTGCATTCGCCAGATATAGGGATATTGATGATGATATGCTGACGGACCTGGTGAGTAAGTTGAATTAAAAATGTCGATTTCCGGGCAAAATCTTGAATTTTTTCATTGATTTTGCCCGAAAATCGAAAACTTTTGATAGTTTTGTAGAAAAGATAACGATATGATTATAGGAAGAGAGAACGAAATTCAGGATTTAAAAGCAGCATTTGAATCAGAGTACTCTGAGTTTGTTGTTGTGTATGGACGTAGACGAGTAGGAAAGACATATCTTATTCGAGAAACCTTTGATTATACTTTCACTTTCCAGCATTCAGGTGTTGCTAATGTGACTAAACGGGAGCAGATAAAGAATTTTGTGTCCTCTTTGAGAAAACAAGGAATGTCCGTTAAGAAGACTCCTAAGACGTGGTTTGAAGTTTTCGATCTTCTGGAAGAGTTTTTAGATAAATCTCCTGATAAGAAGAAAAGAGTATTTCTTGATGAGATTCCTTGGATGGATTCGCAGAAGTCAAATTTCGTTTCTGCGTTAGAACATTTCTGGAACAATTGGGCTTCGGCACGAAAGGATATTCTTTTGATAGTATGTGGCTCCGCGACCTCTTGGATAATGAAGAATATCGTAAAGAACAGGAGAGGACTTCATAATCGCTTAACGCATAAAATAAAACTACCTCAATTCACTCTGGCAGAGTGTGAGGCATATGCTGAATATAGGAATTTAGGATATTCAAGAGAGATGATTCTTGAGACTTATATGGCTTTGGGAGGTATTCCGTATTATTGGAGCCTGTTGTTGCCGGGTCTCTCGGTCTCTCAGAATATTGATAAACTTATGTTCGCAGAGTCTGGCAAGTTAAGGGATGAGTTTGATGAATTGTATGCGTCCTTATTTAAGAATAGCGAATCATATGTTGATGTTGTCTCTGCGCTCGGTGAGAGAAAGTTGGGCTTGACCAGGAAACAGATAACGGAATCATTAGGTGCTTTCAAGAATGGCCATTTACAGAAGATATTGAAAGATCTCGAATGGTGTGGCTTCATCAGAAGTTACAAGTCCTATGGTAAGAAAACCAAGGATGTCATATATCAATTGATTGACCACTATACGTTGTTTTATTTCCGTTTTATCAAGAATCAGGATATAAATGATGAGGCCTTCTGGACTAATACTATCGGGCAGCCAGTCCATACAACGTGGTGCGGATTGGCTTTTGAAAGAGTATGTCTATGCCATATCCCTCAGATTAAGGCCAAGCTCGGCATATCGGGAGTTCTGACCAATTACTGTGCGTGGAGAACAGAGGCCAATGAAGAACTGGGCATATATGGCACCCAGATAGATCTTCTCCTTGACAGAAAGGATAACATCATCAATATCTGCGAAATGAAGTATAGTGCAGATGAATATGTGGTTACAAAGGACTATGATACAGAACTCCGCAGGAAGAAGAATGCATTTAAGGTAAAGACAAAGACCAGAAAGGCACTTCAGATTACGATGGTTACAACCTATGGTGTTCACAAGAATATGTACTCCGGAAATATCCAGAGTCAGGTCACGATGGATGACCTGTTTGTGAAATAATGTTCGATTCTCGGGCACAATCGTGGCTAAAAAGTGAGATAAAGCCCAAAAATCGACAACTTTTCCCCGCTGGAAAGAAATTTGCAGTACTCCTCATCACAATGCAATCGCATTGGGAGGAGTTTAATTTTAAATCTGTGAGAGAGAAAAGTGATGAGAGGTATGGATTTAATCGAAGTCGCAAGACAATGCCCGGATCTGACGGTGTCGATACGCCTGGGCGATCTTATTGAAGCGAATCAAAGTCTGGTTGAGGAAGCCCTGATGAGGCTCGAAAAGTCGGTCGTTGAATCAAGGACGGAAATCTATCTGAGTCGTACGAAAGTTATGGAAATGCTGGAGGTCGCATCTGCCACCCTATGGCGGTGGGAGAAATGTGGCTACCTCGTACCGCTATCCGTCGGCGGCAAGAAACGCTACCGCCTGTCCGACATCCAACGGCTCCTGAACCGTTGATGCTTCATTCAGCAAGAGATGAAAAGGGAAAGGCTCAAGAATCTATCGGTTCTTGGGCCTTTCCAAAAAATTATATTACTCTGAATCCAAGTTCGTCGCCAAGACCTTCATAGTACTTGTCCATTTTGTCCTTGGCTGTTCTTGGTCTTGACGGGTGCTCGAGTAATTGACTTAGGAATGCAATATCATTGATGGCGCTCAATACTCCATTGACACTTTTAGTATATCCACTTATGAGTTTTGCCCCCGACTGCTCTTTAAAATCTAAAAGGTCGTCTTCGTAACCTCTTGGAAAAGCCCTGTGTGCGTGACCCCCGAAGCCCAAGTGCCGTTGACCCTCGAAAGCAAGTTTAGAATGACCCCTATAAAGTCCTAGCCGGCGGGGTCATTTTTATTTTGCCCTACTTGTCTCCTTTACGTGCCTTTGTCTTCCTAAGACTCTCTCCGACAAGCTCGATCTGATGAGCTGAGTGAACGATTCTGTCGAGGATTGCATCTGCAACCGTTGGATCTCCGATAGCATCGTACCACGAGGATACAGGAAGCTGAGAAGTCATTATGATTGACTTTCTCTCGTGACGGTCTTCGATGATCTCAAGAAGGATTGAACGTTCCTTTGCATCGAGTGATACAAGGAAGGCATCATCCATGATGAACAAAGGACACTTCTCGATCTTCTTCAACTCCGCATCAATCGTACCCTTCACCTTTGCTACCTTAAGAGTTCCGAGCAACTTTGATGCATTAGCATACAAAGTGCGTATACCAAGACTACATGCTTTGTATCCAAGAGCTGTAGCGATGAAGCTCTTTCCTGTTCCAGAAGATCCGGTGATAAAGAGGTTGCGACCTTGCTTAACAAACTCAAGTGTCATAAGTCTCTCCATCTGATTGCGATCAAGACCTCTGCTGATTGTGAAGTCTATGTCTTCTGGGTACGCCTTGTACCTAAAAGAAGCCTGCTTAGTGAGGCGCTCAATGGCTGCATTTGATCTGTAGTCCCACTCTCGAGATAACAGCCAGTTAAGGAAGCTGTCCGGAGTCATTGTCTCGGCGAAGGTAGAAGAGAGGCTCTCTTCAAAGGCAGCTGCCATTCCATGAAGTTTCATGCGGCGCATTAGATCAAGTGAGATTGTATTCCTATCCTTCTCTTGAGTGATAGGAGCAGTCTTTTCATTTATTTCCATCTTTTGTTTAGTTTTTCTTGTTCGACTTTGGAGCAAAGTATTCGCGTCCACGTATGTTCTTGTGTTGTGCAGGAGTGCGTGGAGCTTCCCATTCTTCGCCATGCTGAGGAGACAAGAAGTCTATATCTTCTCCTTTGTCCAGTATTTCCTTTACCTCATTGAAGCCATAGCGACGTCCTTGCGAAGCACAGGCACACGCAGCCACAAGGCGGTCTAAGCCGTATTTCTTTTCTAGAGACATGATACCCTTACAGGCCCTGAACGCCAGTGGCGGATACTTCTTAAGTTCCGCCACTTCTTTGAGATATGTCAAGACAATGTTATCTATCGTCGCTGCACGCTGATAGATTTCATCCAGATCCTTCTCATAGCTACCATGTCTTCCCGGCAGATTATGAGACTCCTTACGAGTATACGCATGCGGTCTATCATCCCTAGTGTGGGTTGTAATGAGTTTCATTCCGTAGAAGATCTGCAAGGTATCTGCATCATAGATGATTTCCACTCGTTTGCCGATATATTCTATCGGAACGCTATAATGATGCTTGTTCAAGGTTACGTAGCTGTTGCGCATAACAGTCGCAGTTTTACGTTCTCTCATTTGATAACGCAACGTTGGAAGTGGCTGTAGATAGTCTTTTTCCATCTCAATAAAGAGTTCCTTCCTAGACTGGCCACGTCCTGACATCTTTCGAGAGTTGAACTCATCCAAAGACTTAAGGATAGCAGCATTCAAAGAGTCAAGATCATGGAAGATAAGCCACTCTACATCCTTGTAGATGCTGCGATAGATTAGCTTTACCGCATTCTCAACCAAAGCTTTGTCTTTAGGATGACGAGGTCTAGCTGGGAAGACAGCGCAGTTGTAGAACTCAGCAAAAGCAGCGAACTCTTCATTGATGACAGGCTCATGACGGTCACTGCGTGTCACAGCTGACTTGAGATTGTCTGGAACAATCGCAATTGGGGCTCCGCCAAAGTAATGCATTGCATTCTCACAAGCCGCAATAAGATCTTCCTTCTTCTGGGACCACACGGCTTCGCAATACGTCATGTGGCTACATGGAAGAACCGCCACAAAGGTTTCAGGCGTCTGAACCTCACCTGTAAGTTCGTCTACTACCTCAAGTTTATCTCCTGCAAAGTCAATGTACATCTGATCACCAGCAAGGTGTTCAACATGCCCAATGGCTTTTACTTCAAGCTTGTAATGACGGATTCGTCTTTTGAAGCTAGTATGGCTATATCCATCTGGATATTTGCTGGCATACTCTTCATAAAGAGATTTGACAGTGACACCCTTGCGACTAAGTCGTTTCAGATAGTCTGGTAGCAGCGCATCCAGTTCCTCTTGACGAGGAGATGGAGTTCGCGAACGAGAGACGCCATCGACAAACATGTCGATTACCTGACTCTCTGGCATCGCTAATTGTCTTTCTATAGAAAGACCACTCTCTTGATACCGCCGCACATACTTGCGCACGGTATTTCGAGAGACCTCAAAAGCCGTACTGATACTCTTGAGGCCCATTCCCATTGCATAGCAACGGAGAATGTTCTTTAGATTTTTCATAATTTTGTGATGTTTTAGTTTCCCGCCGGCCAGGACGAACACTAAAACTACAAAAAATCCCCTGCCTATATCACTTAGGTAGGGGTCAATTTTATATGGTACTTAAAGGGTCAGTGAATTTTGGACCGCGAGGGTCAACGGCACTGGGCTTCGGGGGTCACGCGCACAGGGCTTTTCCAACACGCAAAGGATGTCCGATATAGTCGTTTCCGGCCTTGTCGAACTGCTCTTTGTGTGCTGTAGTTGCTATTTCTATCGCTCTTTGTAGAGTGCTCATTTTATTCAAATGAAATCTCCTGCTCCACGAGATCGAGAAGTTCGTCTATCTCTTCGTATGTCTTCGCGGTTGTCAGGATTGTGAAGAGCTGGCTTCTGTCTTCACTGCCGATTTCAGCGCAGATGAAGTTGCATGCGAGTTCGTCTTCAGTCGGAACTTCAAATCCGAATCCTACTGTGCCGAGGAAGTCGTATTCGCAGATCGGGTCGTCCTCGCCACCACCGTTCTCGCCGATGAGTTCCTCGTATGTGTCGCTTGCCTCCATGAATGCGTCGGAACCTTCCGGCATCGGGCCGTAGCTGATTACTATCGATCTTGGGTCGCCCTCGGCAGCTGTGATGTCGATCATTGCGCATTCTCTGCCGTCAGGCTCTGTATAAGTTTCTGTTGTTACTGTCCAGATTTCTGGGATCTGGAGGGATACTCCGCCGAATGTGAGTGGTTTTAATGCAGTGCTCATGTTTCTCAAACTTAAATCATTGCGAACAAAGTTATAACTTTATTGTGAAAGATGTATGAGGCATAATTAATGTATTTGAACATCTCCCAATAATTTTCTAATTTTACGCCGCATATGAAGAAGATCATCACAATATCTCTTGCGCTTTTCGCTACTTTCAGTCTCTGGGCAGGCACTCCGGCTCAGAAACTGGTTGATGATTACAAGGAACTGAAAGGCGTAAGACATTATTCGGCGAAAGGTGCAATGATGACCGTCGCAAGGCCTCTCATGAAGTCATATTCCATGGCACCGCTGGCGCATAAGGTAGAGGAGATGTATGTGATGAGGATGGATAAGGCAAGGCCGGACGTGCAGGATCAGTTCTTCGAGGATCTCAAGAATGTTCTTTCTACCTATATATATGCGGGCAAATCCGACAGCCCTCACGGAATCGTAGATGCTTATGTGCATGTCTCAGCCCCTGGAGTTGCCGATGAACTGGTGGTTTACAATCCGGAAATCATGACGCTGTACAGCCTTATCGGCGAATTCACCGACGAGGAACTCCGCAAGGTGCAGAAAAAGGTAGAATAATTCTTTTTTCTCATTGTCTTTGTATAACTTCGCGCCCGTTTTTCTAAAAATAGGATTATGGGAACGGTTAATTACAGTTTCTTAAGCAAATTCAAAAGACACGTCACCTCAAGTATGGTTCTTATTTTCTTCACCGTACTTGCCCTGATATGTGCCAATACTCCTATTGTCAAGGATTGGTATTTCTCACTCTGGCAGAATCCTGTCAGCCTTTCTATAGGAGCATTCAATTTCTTCAGCCATGGCGGTCACCCGATGACTCTCGGACAGGTCATCAATGACTTCCTGATGGCTATTTTCTTCCTTTCTGTAGGATTGGAAATCAAACGTGAGATCAGAGTGGGCGAACTTTCGACCCGCGAAAAGGCGCTGCTGCCGATCATCGGCGCATGCGGAGGTATGCTTATACCTGTGCTTGTCTTCTTCTTTGTCTGCCCTTCAGATGCGGCGATGCAGAGAGGCCTTGCCATCCCGATGGCCACGGATATCGCATTCTCACTCGGCGTACTGTCTGTCTTCAAGACAAGGGTTCCGGTGGGCCTTAAGGTCTTCCTTGCGGCTCTTGCAGTGGCGGATGACCTTGGAGGTATCATCGTGATTGCGCTTTTCTATTCTTCTGATATCAATACATGGTATCTGCTCCTTTCCGCAGCCTTCGTTGCCCTTATGGTTTTCGGAAACTTCTCGAAGATCCGTTCGAAGGTCTTCTATGAGATATGCGGACTTGTGCTCTGGTACCTTATGCTCAATTCAGGTATACATGCTACTATTGCAGGTGTAATCGTTGCTTTCTGTATCCCTGCCACATTGAAGAAGGGTACAGGATACTATCTTGAACGTATCAGAAGAAATGTCAACAAATTCCCTGTGATCGAGGTGGATGACCTTCACAATACAATCGTGCTTACCAATGATCAGATCCACACTCTCAAGAGTATCGAGTCTGCTGCCGATAAGATGATCAGCCCGCTTCAGGAACTCGAGGACAGCCTTCATTTCCTCATCAACTTTGTCGTCATTCCGTTGTTTGCCTTTGCCAATGCCGGTATCGACCTGTCGGAAATGAGTCTCGGAAGTCTCTTCTCAGGAGTAGGTCTTGCAGTCATGGTCGGACTTGTAGTGGGTAAGTTTGTGGGAGTGTTCTCGTTCTCATGGATTGCGGTACGCCTGAAATTGGTGTCTCTTCCAGCCAACACGACATGGAAGGCTTTTGCAAGTGTGTGCGTTGTCTGCGGTATCGGATTTACAGTGTCGATGTTCATTGCAGACCTTTCATATTCGGGCCTTGGTGATGCCGGTGCGGCCTTCCTCAATGAAGCGAAGCTCGGCGTTCTCTGCGGCTCTGTCATCTCTGCGGTTCTGGGTTGCGCTCTTTTGAATAAAACCCTTCCAAAGGAATGATAATCAATCCAATAGCTTATATCCGTACGGAGTTTTCGGAAAAGTTCGGTATTCCACGTCAGAGCGGCTTGGCGGCCTCCTTGCGTGGAACCGTTGTATTTGAACCTGAATACAGGAATGCTGATGCCCTTCGTGGACTCGAAGGTTTCTCGCATATCTGGCTTATCTGGGAGTTTTCCGCGAATCCGTCGAAAGGAGAGTGGCAGCCGACAGTACGTCCTCCGCGTCTTGGCGGCAATGAGCGTATGGGTGTGTTTGCGACGCGTTCTCCGTTCCGTCCGAATCCTCTGGGACTTTCATGTCTTGAGATCGATTCGATAGAGCTTGATACGCCTGACGGACCGGTGATTCATGTTAAAGGTGCCGATCTTATGGACGGTACTCCGATATATGATATAAAACCGTACATCAAATATGCAGATGCCCGTCCGCATGCAAGTTGCGGCTATGTGGATAATCTCAATGAGAGGTCTCTTAAGGTGGTTCTTCTGTCGGAGATTGCCCAGAAGGTCGCAGACAGGACCGTGCTTGAGTCGCTTGTGCAGACATTGTCACTTGACCCGCGTCCGTCGTATCATGATGACCCTGAAAGGGAGTATGGGATGGCATTCGCGGGTATGAATGTTCGTTTCAAGGTGGCGTCCGGAGTGTTGATTGTCACAGATATCAATTAATTTGCTATCTTTGCGCGCTTTTTTCAAAACGGACTACACTATGTGGAAAATCATACGTTCTTCAATATTGGCGGGAATTGCGATCGGCTGTGGCGGATTCGGATTTCTTGCTTCGGGTATTCAGGCTGAAGCTTTCGGACCACTTTTCGGTTCAATTCTCTTCTGCTTCGGTCTTATGACGGTCGTAGCATATAAACTTTCATTATATACAGGTACGGCAGGTTTCTTCAAGAAGGATGAGCTCGGACAGCTTTTCATCATCCTTGGTGGAAACATCGTCGGATGTTTCATCATGGGTCTCATTACAAGAATGTCGCCGCTTGACATCCAGACTGCTGCGGAGAATGTTCTCAGACTCAGACTGGAAAGAGGACCTGTGCGTTGCGGTCTCCTGGGCATCCCATGCGGTTTCATGATGACTACAGCTGTTACATTTGCACGCAGACAGCATTATATTCCGCTCCTTCTCGCGGTTCCTTTGTTCATTGTCTGCGGATTTACCCACTGTGTGGCGGATGCGTTCTACTACAGTTGTGTACCTTTTGAATTTATAAAGGACCATGCTTTCCAGACTCTTATCGTCTACGTAAGCATAGTCCTTGGTAATCTTATCGGATGTAATCTCTATCGTATAGTCCTTCCGGACCATACTTTCTGATCCTTCCTTATTTCACACGGAACCAGTCCATTGTGCGACCGATGAGGCCTCTTGCGTCAAGTGAGCCTCTCACTTTGAGCACATCACCGTCAACCTGCATCGAGCAGTTGTAGGTCTTACCGTTACCTGGATCGTAGATCTTGCCTCCAGAATACTTGCTGCCGTCCTTCTTGAGGCCGTGGAGCATGTTGAGACCCATCACTTCGCGTGTGCGGAGCTTCGGATCCGGATTCATGTCGTCCTTAACCGGTGTTCCGTCAGCTTCAGTAGGATTCTTGAGCCATACGATCTTTCCATTGTATGCATCACCCTGCTTGTAGACCTCTACGATGGCAGTACCATCCTCAAGTTTCCATTTGCCGATAACGTCCTGTGCGAATGCAGCAGCGAGCGGCATAAGCATGAATGCCATACTCAAAATAATTCTTCTCATAATTATTAGGTTTTAAATGTACGTCGACAAAGGTAAGTAAAATTTATTTACCTTTGCAGGCTTTGAAAGGGCTTTCAACTGATGGGTAAATTTATTAGACCAATTATACTATATATTCTTTTACTTTCCGCCTGTTTTTCCGCAGGTGCGGCTAAACCGAAGAAGCAGCCGACAGATACTGTAGGCCTTCATTGCCGTGGAGTCATGGAGAGTTTTCCGAAGGTTACTGAAGGCCTTTCAGACCGACTTGACTATTATATTTCCGAAGGATATACCCATTATTTCTATTGCCCTTCAGACGATCGTTACTGCAACAGATGGGGGTGGAAATTTCTATACAACGATGGTGACAGGCATGCCGTTAAGGCGATAAGAACCCTTTGTGAATCCAAGGATATGGAATTTGTCTGGACATTGAATCCGGGCGATGCCTACCGCTGGAATGAGGATGACTACAAGTTCATGCTTGACAAGCTGGTGATGATGTATTATAACGGAATACGTTCGTTTGCCGTACGTCTTTCTGGTTCTGAAAATGCTGTCCTTGCTGTACGCGACAGTCTGATGAAGGATTTTGTGGGATCCCGACCTGAGGAGGTTTCCATATATATGATTGATGCCATGGCAGTGGCGGATTATCCATCGGCAGGCGCTTCGGCAGTAGAGTCCTTTATGAAGGGATATCATTTCGATGAGGCTTTCAATGCGGAAGCAAAGAGAGAGAATGCCGTCATATGCAATCTTTCCGCTTCTGATGAATTCGCCAAGATCGCTCTTGTCGCGGTGGCCGATTATGCCCGTGATCCTAAATCCTACTCCACTTATGCCAGCATGACAGGTGCAGTGAAATCCCTCCATGGCGAAAGCAAGGAAGCCATGGTGACATTCCTTCGTCATACAGGCGACGAAAGGGGAGCGTCAGATGTGGAGGTGTTCCGGTTGGCAGACTGGACAGAAGAAAAGGCGTACGCATTATTTATGGAGTTCGATAAGATCGAAAATGTTCCTTCTCTTATAAAGAAATCTACAGATACCGAGATAGTCGCTGCATTGGCCCCTTGGCTTGCTGAGTTCGGAAGACTTGGCACCCGCGGAAAGAATGTTCTCAAGTGCATGGAATATTACCATATAGGCAAACTTGGAGCGTTCTGGCAGACTTATCTCACTACAGTCATGACTCCGGATGAGATTGCGTCCTACAGACAGTATCCTGTCGGAGCAACTAAACTCTATCCGTTCTGTGAAGAGGCAATGACAGCAATGAAGGAGGGATTCACTTCGGTGCTGACCGGAAAGTCTGTGCTTCATAATCTCGCTACAACCCTGTACGCGGCCCCGAATGCGGCTCTTGATTCGGATTTTACGACATCTGTACATACGAATGGACATCTTGAGTTTGCCATTCCTGCTGAAGCTAACACATGCTGTCTTCTGACAGGCACGCTTCCGGAAGGCAAGAGAGTCATTTTCCGTCAGATAAGGACGGACGGTTCTCTCGTGGCAGAATTCATCGTGAAATCTCCGTATACAAGGTTCGACATCAAGGAAGGTGCTGTGAAGGTGGATATATTGGGAGATGTGGAAGTGTATGAGAACATTTTTGTATATTTGTAGTTTGTTGAATAAGAATATTGAAATCAGATATGGGAAAAGTAATATTGACAGGTGACCGTCCGACCGGAAAACTCCATCTCGGACATTATGTGGGCTCATTGAGACGAAGAGTAGAGCTTCAGAATTCAGGAGAGTTCGAGAAGATCTTCATCATGATCGCAGACGCACAGGCTTTGACAGACAATGCCGACAATCCTGAGAAGATCCGTCAGAACATCATCGAGGTGGCTCTTGACTACCTTTCTGCAGGTCTTGATCCTGAGAAGGTGACCATCTTCATCCAGTCTCAGGTTCCTGAGCTTTGCGAGCTTGCATTCTACTATATGAACCTTGTGACTGTTCAGAGACTTCAGAGAAACCCTACCGTGAAACAGGAGATCCAGCTCCGTGGATTCAATGAGAGCGAGGACGATGAGACTCAGAACAAGAAGGGTATACCTGTAGGCTTCTTCACATATCCTATCAGCCAGGCATCAGACATCACAGCGTTCCGTGCAACTACAGTTCCTGTGGGTGTTGACCAGGCTCCTATGATCGAACAGACAAGAGAGATCGTGCACAAGTTCAATTCGGTGTACGGCGAGACTCTCGTGACTCCTGAGATGCTTCTTCCGGAGAATGCAGTCTGCATGCGACTCCCTGGTACAGACGGAAAGGCGAAGATGTCTAAGTCTCTCGGAAACTGTATCTACCTTTCTGACACTCCAAAGGAGATCAAGAAGAAGGTGAACAGCATGTACACTGACCCTGAGCATCTCCAGATCGAGGATCCGGGCCATGTGGAAGGAAATGTTGTATTCACATACCTCGATGCATTCTGTACAGACGAGCATTTCGCGAAGTTCCTTCCTGACTATGCAAATCTTGATGAGATGAAGGCTCACTACCGTCGCGGCGGTCTCGGAGACGGAACCTGCAAGAAGTTCCTCTTCAACATCATGGAGGACTTCCTCCAGCCGATCAGAGAGAGACGTGCACAGTATGAGCAGAATATCCCTGAAGTGTACGAGATTCTCCGCAAGGGTTCAGAGGTGGCACGTGCAGAAGCAGCCAAGACTCTCGCAGATGTCCGCAAGGCGATGCAGATCGACTACTTCGACGATGCCGAACTCATCGCAGAACACACAAAGAAATATAAGAAGTAAAAAGAAAAGGTGCTGCTGGAATTCCAGTAGCACCTTTTTTAGTTGTACGCCCAGCATGGGCATGTTCTAACGGGTGAAAGTCCCTAACGCACCCTAATGACGGGAAGCATATAGCCAAAGGCAAGGGTGTCCATCGCGAGGTGGAATCTGAAGGAAGCCGGCGGCAAAAGTCTGGC
>JBGVEY010000047.1:0-20329 GCA_045120635.1 Candidatus Cryptobacteroides sp. | reverse complement strand
GCCAGACTTTTGCCGCCGGCTTCCTTCAGATTCCACCTCGCGATGGACACCCTTGCCTTTGGCTATATGCTTCCCGTCATTAGGGTGCGTTAGGGACTTTCACCCGTTAGAACATGCCCATGCTGGGCGTACAACAAAAAGACCGGCGGAAAAACCGTCGGTCTTGATCTGTGCGGATGATAGGACTCGAACCTACATGCCGTGAAGCACTCGCACCTGAAACGAGCGTGTCTACCATTTCACCACATCCGCTTGCAAAAAGTGGGACAAAGATACAAAATGTTTTTGAAATAGAAAGAAAATTACGACAAAGTGAATTAAAGTATGACATTATACCTGTACTCCTTATCCCACCCTTTAAACACGACTCTGAGCCCCGTAACGCTATAATCCAGGACAACCACAACATCATCCAGATCCTTTTCTGTCCAGTCATATCCGCTCTTGTCCATATACTCTCCTATTGCAAATGTCTTAAGCACAGAAGACCCTTCATCTTCGACATCCAGCAGAAGGGACGAATCGGTCTGGCGGGGCACTACCACCATCGACTCTCCTCCTACGCCGGGATAGGCCACACATGCAAAATCTCCCTCCGAAGGGACTCCGAACGAATCATATCCATTCACATTACCTCTGAAGGTCAGACTGTACGGACTCACCTGGCGTCCCTCAAACAGGACAGTCAAAAGACAGTGATTCTTATTCAACTCCACCACTCTGAAGTACTGTTCACCCCTTGTATCAGCCTCGAAAGCCGACATATACAGCGTCGGACAGTCCTTTCCATACGGAATGATCAAGCCTTCCTCCGAATCACCCGAACCCCACAGCAGCATACTCATCTCATCACGAGTCACATTTCTGACATACATATCGGAAAACGCCTCCGCCCGCAGTGTATCAATGAACACAATTCCCTCTGACGTGGATGCCTGAATATTCAGGACTTTGACCAAGGCTGTATCAATTCCACTCAGATCCAGCATCAGTCTGCACGGACAATCCTGACGATTCTCCTTCACCGAACACCCCACGGCAAGCAACGCCGACAACACACACAACACTCTGATGCGCACAATCATAATATTACACTTCATATCATCAATATTCATCTTCCAAACCGGAAACAAACTTAGACATCTCGGGATCAAGATTCGCCCTGTGCCGCAAGTACGGATCATACTGCAACGCCCTTTTGAAATAAGCCTCAGCCATACTCCTCTGCTCCAGACGCGACAGCACCATAGCCATCAGATAACATACTCTCGGGTCACTGTCATCCAACTTCTGAAGAAGTTCCAGCGCCGAATGGTTATATTCCGCCGACATATATGCCAAGGCCGAATTATAGTCGGCATATGGTCTGAGAATTTCCACCGCCCGCTTGTAATCAAGGTCTTTAAGCGCCTGAACTCCCGACATGTACACAGTATCCACCTCCGTAGTATGTACGGTATCCTTTACCATTCCTGCCCTATGCAGGAAGAAGTCGAACTTCACACTCCTGAGTTTAGGATATATCTTCTGGCGCATGTATCTGTATTCCGGCATTGCAGACATGCGCCTTTCCACCTCATCCGGTCTGCGCAGATCCTCGGTCATTTCAAGTACCTTCCTTACCGTACCCGGAGACATTACCGTATCATTTGCCACCAGTTTCCTCAGCTGATCCCAATTCTCCGGCACAGAGGATACCCTCAGGCATTCCCGCCATTGATCCGGAACATATTCAGATATATACCTGCATACTGATTCCGACCTTGCCTGCGCCAATTTCTGATTTGCCCTGTACTGTCCTTCAGGAGAGCAGGATGCCGATATGACCAACGAATCCAGAACAAGTTCCTCGTGCAGGAACACATCATCAATGCACTTCCTTACCCTCGACAGTTCTGAAGCATTGCATGAAAGCGAAGTATCCACCTCCGACCGTCCCACAGCGAAATCTATCAGAGCCTTTGTATTGTCATACACAGTCCTCTCAAGCACAATCATCCTGTATTTGACCGACTGATCCGCCAACGACGACAAGGAACTGATATAGTATGTCATATCATCAGACTTGGGAATACCGGCAACAACCTCACCTCTTTCATACAGGTTTCCCTCCAGATAGACCACGGCCTTCTTCAGTCCCGGACGGCTTCTGAAACGATGTGTATATCTGTATATGAAACCGTTTCCATCCGCCACTATGGTATCCAGATGAACACCTTCCGAGACTATCGGGTCTTTGACAAACCTTGCATACATCCTGTCCTTATTACGTTTCCGGCGTTCGTTCATATTCTCTTTCCACTTCTTCCTATAATGCAGCACTGCATCCGTCTGCGTAACTCCAAACAGGTTCTCGGCTTCCGTGTCCGAAACAAACGACGAATCCGTCTTCATCGCATAGGTTTCCGGGAAATGTCTTGCAAGAAAGACCTCAAGCTGACCGATCCTGACGAAATCCGTCGTATCTGTTATTATTGAAGCAAGGAAACGATTATAACGCTGATAACCACGCAATTGCGCCTCTCTATATGAAAGACCTGTTATACATACCGCCTCCAGTCCCAGGGTATCTTCCTGAAGCACCATCATGGGATCCAGCTTCATCTTCCATGCAGAGCGCACCATTGATGAGGGCACGGAAATATCGAATCCTATCGATACATATCCCGCTCTTTCCGGAACATTCCTGAACCTTGCTGTGACCTTGGATGCATTGATCACATCAGTCGCCACCATCTCACCGCTTTCTGAATCCCTGATCGCATTCATTATTATCGGGCCGTCCGGCAACTCTCCCGCAATGCTGTCGATCACTGCTTCCGCATCTCCCGTCTCGTCTTCCTTGTCATCTCCCGGTACAGCAAGACCGACAGCTACCTCACCTGAAGCCAACTGCTTCATGACCTTATATTGGGAACATGACGTCAAGACCAACAGCAGTCCCGCAAAAATCCATCTCATACTAGAACACATATACCAAAGAAACAGTCAGGTCATCAGGCAGAACAAACGCCTTCCTTCCCGAATCCAATGAAAGGCCGCACACGGTGCATGAATATCGTTTATAGGAGTCGGCTCCCGCCCATATTCCCAGACCGAACTCAAGGTTGAAATGCTGCGAGATCATATGCGTGTATCCGGCATACACACCCAACCCTAAACGGTCTCCCTCCACGGATTCTCTGGACAGAATGCCTCCGAAATTATACTCCTGATAACGCACCTTCGAGGCAAACCACCATCCGGACAGGACATGCCACGGCCACAATCTCACACCGGCGGCATAAGACTGCTGGCGCGCCTGAAACTGGCGTTCCGGATCCCCCGCATTATATGTAAAGGGATTATATCTGACTCCGGCGACAACATCCCAATGTCTTGATACAGAATACGACACATCTGCGTTCAATGTACCGAGGGCAGCATAACCGAGCACATTTGTAGATATCGATATCTTCTGCGCAAACGTCAAGGATGACAACAGCAGAAAGATGAATGACAGCAAACATTTCCTCATAATCTAGTACCTGTTGAAAACCTGCTCAATCACCGATTTCCTGGACGGAAACGCAGAAATCAGGGATTCCTTCAAATCTGCCTTGGAGACAACCTCAGATGTAAGCACAGAGAACAGTTCCGATGTCTTCAACCCTCTTTCGTTCAGATATCTGAAGATCTGAGGATTGAACCAGTAGGAAGTACCGAAGGTCGGGAACACCCCGCCATAACGTTCCTTGTACATCTTGCTTTCGAGATAATACGCCCAGTCCTCGCCAATCTCACAATGACCGGCATTATCTCCTGTTCCGTCACCATAGGTCATGCCTCCGGACTCCAGATAGGATTCGAAGATATATTTGATATACTTGTTCCAATAGTCTAACCCGACCTTTGAGAAATGGCTTGAATGCGCCAATTCGTGACAGACAGCAGAATATATCGACCTGTAATCGGTCTTGCCCTTAGTGCCGATGGTGATATCCGGGAGAAGATACTTTATCAGAAGGGCATAATCGCCAAGATATGCAGATATCTGCGAGTTGGAAAGGACTGTTCCATGATGGAGCATAGCTGCACTGCTTGCCTTCAGTTCATTCAATATCCATAATCTCAAGCCTGAAGGCGGCACGGCAATATTCATATCATCAGCAGCACATCTGGAACAATAGTCATATGCGGCATTGTTGACCACACATCTCCTGAAAAGTTTGGCATCGGACTCACCGGTAACCGTCATATTGACGCCCAATGGGGACGCTTTTCCCAATGTAGACACTGATGCCGGCACCAGGATAAGGTTCAACCCTATTGCAAAACCTTTTTCATTGCTGAACACCAATCTATAACGAAGGTCTGCAGAAAACGCCTTGTTCATTGTGTAGTAGCCATCCCGGTCAGTATATGCATAATCGAATTTGACAAAGGTATTGCACACGACTTTCACTCCTGCCACACCGAACGGTTTCCCACCATTGGCATGTTCATCTACAATAGTGATGCGACCGGACGGTACAGCCTTTACATTGCCGCCCTTCGTCAGAGAACCATTCAGTCTATCCGCATTGCCCGTATTGATAAAGGCCTGGCGTTCAACCGCTTCCCAATCTATACCATCCGACTTTGTATTCGCTGACGGATTTATGATATAGCATTCATGAATGATTTCATACTCGATTTCCTTAGGAAATTCAAAGTCGACAGGAACTACTGCGTACTGCCATGTGACATTGTTTTCCGGCACCTCAGGATCATGATACCAGTCACCGTCCACTGCAATTTCATAATCAAGGGGATGATCCACAAGCTCCAGACCCAAAGACAGAAGACAGTCACATTCGGATTTACTTTTCGGCAGAAACCTGACGTAGTAATCGGTCGGCGTAACCTCAACCCTGTCCGCCTTGGTAGGATATAGATCATACAGTGCCTTTGTCACATTTTCAGTCCTGTACGGGTTCTCCAACCTACTGCCAAGCACAATCCTGTCGTGGGCAAAGCCACGTCCGTACTCATAGTCAATCCCATTCAAGGAAGATGGATTTTCCTTGCCGCATGACATCATTGCAAATGCCATCAAAAACAGTCTGATTTTACCTCTCATAACACAAATCTTTTTACGGAGGCAAAGTTCAGAAGACTTATCCGCGTAAAAAATTTGTAGACGGATAAAGTGGAAAATCGCCGTCTGAGATATCCCAGACGGCGATTTCTATGATGAGATTTTCAAAAAAAATCGTTTTTTTCGACTTAGAAGTAAGAAACTGTCTTCTCCTCAACTGCAGAAAGAATGCTGTTAGCCACGCGGCTCACGCCAAAACGGAAATACTCTCTGTTGAGCCACTCCTTGCCGAGGATAGAAGAAACAATCGAGTAGTAACACAATGCATCAGCAGCAGAAGAAATTCCACCGGCAGGCTTGAAACCGATCTTCCTACCTGTCACCTGGTAGAACTTCGCGATACACTCGCACATTACATACGCAGCGGCCGGAGTTGCGTTGACGTCCACCTTACCTGTTGAAGTCTTGATGAAGTCTGCGCCTGCCTCCATTGCAAGGAAGGAAGCCTCTGCAATCTTCTCTGGAGTGCGGAGAAGGCCTGTCTCTAGAATTACCTTAAGATGCACCTTTCTGCCCTGCTTTGCAGCAACAGCATCGATGCATGCGCGTACCTGACGGATCTCCTCGGCAGCACCCTCACTGTCTCCCGCAAGGAACTTGTTGAGAGCCAACACGATATCTACCTCATCAGCGCCCTGCTCAACAGCAATCTCGCACTCCTTGAGCTTTACCTCAAGGAAGCTCTGCGATGATGGAAAACATGCAGAAACCACTGTAATGTTGAAATCACACTTTCTCTCAGCTGCCACTACTGCAGCGAAGTTAGAATAAACACAAACTGAAGCAGGAAGAGGCCATTCAGGATAATCCTTTTGGAATGCATTAACCTTTCCTACAAGCTTGCATACAGAAGCCGGAGTATCGTCAGTCTTCAATGTGGTGAGGTCCATCATTGAGAAACACTCCTTGTACACGTTCTCTGACGCGAAAGTTTCAAGATTTGAAGCAAGCTGCTCCAATGCTCTACCCATCTCTTCCTGATTTGGAGTATAAGCGTATTTATCCAAATAAGTCATATAATTAAAATTTCAATTTTGAATCAACAATTATTGTCACCGGACCATCGTTCAGCAGTTCAACCTTCATATCTGCACCAAAGATTCCCCTGCCCACTTTCTTCTCAAGTTCCTTCTCAAGCAGTTCAATGAACTTCTCATACAAAGGAATTGCCACATCCGGTTTCGCCGCCTTTATATATGACGGTCTGTTACCTTTTACAGTCGAAGCATACAAGGTGAACTGACTCACAGCGAGTATATCTCCACCGACATCCTTCACGGAAAGATTCATCACACCGTTCTCATCGTCGAAGATACGCATTGCTGCGATTTTTCTCGCAGTCCATACAAGATCTTCTTCAGTGTCTTCGTCAATAAACGCAGCCAGCACCAGAAGTCCACGCCCTATAGCCGACTCATATCCTTCCTCAAGCACCTTCACCGAAGCATGCGTAACTCTCTGTATTACAGTTCTCATTATCCTCTGATCTGTATTTCAAATCCGTCTTCACGCAGTGGCTGCACAAAAGACGCCATTTCCTCCACTGTATATTTCTGCAAAGTCTTGTCCGGAGTCTCCCTATCGATCGTATAGATCATTATCTCCCTCGGAGCAAGCTCACGCACAATCTCAATCCACCTTCCCAGTATCTCCGGATGCGTAGTGTCAAAGTCCTTAGACCTCACAAACATCGTCTGAAGCACAAAATTGCCGTTGAATCTGCGCAGGCTCTCCACCACTCTATCAACACTGTATGTACCCACCGGCTTATTCACCGCCTGTACCGCAGCATCGGTACCTGCATCAAGCTTCATTATCGGATTATCCACCTTGGCCAGAGCCTGGAAAACATCTTCGCGCCATGCCAATGTAGCATTCGACAACACAGACACCTTCGCCTTCGGACAGTATTTCTCCCTCAATTCCAGCACCGCATCTACAATTGACGCAAACTCTGGATTCATAGTAGGTTCTCCGTTTCCGGAAAATGTTATGGAGTCCACCGACACGCCCTCTCCTGCGAGTTCCACCAATCTTCTCTCAAGGGCCTCAGCCACCTGAGACATCCGCGGAAACTCTCCAGCTGACCTTCCATCCCTGTTCCATCCGCACTCGCAATAAACACAATCGAAATTGCAGAGTTTTCCCTGGGGAGGAAGAATATTCAGACCAAGCGATGTTCCAAGCCTGCGACTGAATATCGGTCCGAAGACTATGTCGTCAAAATGAAGCATTATACTATTCTCTCTGAAACACTGTTCTCAGTAACATTTCCATCCTGATCAAGTCCCTTCACAAAAACGAGACCCGGTCTCTTGCCCTTTTCAATAGTTCCGAGCACATCCTCCTTCGAGAGGAAACGCGCACCGTTCAAACTTGCCCATGTATAGATCTCGCCCATCGGCACCTCAGGGAAATTTGCATGGAGACATGCGATCTCCTTGATCATGCTCAGATCATCATTGCTTGAAAGCGAGTCTGTTCCCAATGCAATGGCCAGACCATTTTCCCTCATAAGAGGAATAGGAGGCAAAGCATTATGTATAAATATATTAGACAGAGGGCATACTGCCCAATACACATTGTTCATCACCTTTCCGGCCGCCTCGATATCGTCCTGCTTCAGACATACATTATGCACCAGAAGTATATGTTCATCATAAGGTCCTTCCTTCGCATCGGCAAGCCTCTGTATGAAATATTTCAAAGACGACTCTCCTGTTACAGGCGGTGTGCTCATGCCGTTGCGCACACGGTTCTCATACATAGCACCGCTGCCGCTGATGAGAAGATCCTCTTCCTCCTGGCTCTCCTGCGAATGGTAGGATATATATCCTCTTTTCAATCCCGCAGCTGCGGATTCAGAAAGAAGCTGAGGACTCATAGTATAGCATGAATGAGGTGTCGGAGCTGCATCAATACCCTTGGCATCAGCCACTTCGTTGAGTTTTGTAACATCCGCCATGACACCCTCGCACATTTCAGGTTCACTGCCGAACACTTCAAGGAATGTCCTCGTATACATCTTATGAGCAGCCTTCACATCAAATGACGAGTCATCATTGCTGATATCCGACATTGCGGAAACACCGTCATTCCACATCTTGTCCATCCACTCCTGCACAAGAGCCGCCTTCACATCCCAACCTGCCCAGTCTCTAAGTGCATTGATCTGGTCAATGAAACCTGCCATGCCTGAACCCTTGTAGAACTTCTTATGAAGATGGGACAGTTCCACATGGCAATGAGAATTGACAAAACCCGGAACTATCGCTCCATCAAGAATATCCTCTGATGCAGGATCCTCGCAGATTCCCGTCGACAGCACTGTACCGTCGGCATCGTCATATTCTACGAATCCGTTAACCAACGGTTCATATGACTCGAGCGTATAGACATATTTCGCAGCTATTCTCTTTACAGCCATACTATTTCACTATTGTATCTGCAACCATTACCGTATCCTTGACCTGCAGTGAATCAAGAATCACCATTCTGAGATCCCTGTAAATGGTATCTCCTCTGTCGATATTCCTGAATCTATATATCATCAGTGAGTCAGCCTCGACAGCAAGACTGTCATAATAATGCACATAAGGTTCCTTCCTGAGATATGGGAAATTACCATCTATATCGAATTCCACTTCGATCTTCATGGATTCTCTGAGCAGTCTCATAGCCTCAGCGTGATCAATCTCCTCCTTGCGTTTCTCAAGCACCTTTATCTTTTTCTCAAGAATCTGCGCAGACGTTCTCAATATCCTTGAATATCTCTCAGGGTCGTCCATGTACTTGTCTATGCTCTTGCGATAATCGGCAGCGGTATAACCATATTTCTCAAGAATAGGCTGGTATACAAGTGTTGTATCTGCCACTCTTCTCGCAGAAGGATTCATGACAAGCCACTGGTCGATCACGAACATTTCAGCATAAATCTCAGCAAGCTTAGCACGAGGAATTACCTTATCCTTCTCACCCGAGCAAGACTGGATAAGAAGGACAGCGGTCAATATTGCCGATATGTGCTTCAAAAGCTTCATCATTTATCTCAATGTAGCACCGAACTCGTTCTGGAAGGTAGCGAGGAGTTTGCTCATCACCTTCTCTACATCGTTGTCTGTGAGAGTCTTCTCAAGATCCTGAAGAACGAAGCTGAGAGCATACTGCTTCTTGCCCTCTGCAATCTTGTCACCTCTGTAAACGTCAAAGAGGCCAACGCTCTTAAGGAGTTTCTTGCCTACGCGGAGAGCGCTCTTGCGAAGGTCTGCGTATGAAACAGACTCGTCGAGAAGAAGGGCAAGGTCACGTCTCACCTCTGGGAACTTAGGAAGTTCAGAGTACTTGATCTTGTTTCTCTTGATAAGAGTGAAGAATGCAGGCCAGTTGATTTCAGCTGCAAACACAGGCTGCTTGATACCGAACTGCTTGAGTCTTGCAGGTGCGATTGTACCCATGACTGCAAGCTGCTGACCCGAACCAGGGAGGCAGTATGCAAGTCCTTCAGAGAAGAGATCTGCAGGAGCAGCCTCTGTCTGGAGAGAGTAGATATCGCATCCGAAACGCTTGAGAAGGAGTTCGAGGTAACCCTTAAGCTGGAAGTAGTTGCCCTTACCCGGATCAACTCTCCAAGACTTCTCCGGCTGGCCGCTCATGAAGAGAGCGTAGCAAGTGTGCTCCTCATAAGACTCAAGAGTCTTGCCGTCCATCTCAGGATTGAATGAATATACCGAACCGTACTCGAATGTCTTGATGTTTGTGATCTGACGGTTGATATTGTAAGCGATCACCTCAAGACCGTTGAGGATGAGAGTCTGTCTCATCACATTGAGGTCAGAGCTGAGAGGGTTCATGATTCTCACACACTTCTCCTCTGGGAATGTCTTGAGTTTCGCGTAATAGTCTGATTTTGTGAGAGAGTTGTTCATTGTCTCCACGAAACCGTTTGCAGCAAGGAAGTCAGCGATTGTCTTTCTCACCTGCTCCTGCTCCGGCTTCTGAGGTGCGTTCACAGACATCTTCATAGCCTGTGGAAGCTCGATATTGTTGTAACCGTAGATACGGAGGATTTCCTCTACTATGTCGCACTCACGGTATACATCGATCATATATGAAGGAACAGCAACCTTTGCACCGTTCTCTGTCTTCTCAACGAACTCATATGCGAGAGACTCAAGGATCGACTCGATCACATCGTGACCGATCTTCTTGCCTACGAAGTTCTCGATACGGTTGTAGTCAAGATCAACAACCTTCTTCTCGATCACCTCAGGATAGAACTGCTGCATCCTTCCCTCGATCTTACCGCCGGCAAGTTCCATGATGAGAAGAGCCGCACGCTTTGCCGCATACTCCACTACAAGTGGATCGGCACCACGCTCGTAACGGAACGAAGCGTCAGTCTTGAGGCCATGTCTCTTCGAGCTCTTTCTGATAGATACAGGGTTGAAATATGCGCTCTCAAGGAAGATATCTGTTGTCGTCTCGGTAACGCCTGACTCCTCACCGCCGAATACACCTGCGATACACATTGACTTCTCAGTGTTAGCGATCATGAGGTCTGCAGCGCTCAATGTGCGCTCCACGCCGTCGAGAGTAACGAACTTCTCACCTTCCTCTGCTCTACGTACAACAACCTTTCCGCCAAGAATCTTCGACGCATCGAATGCGTGAAGCGGCTGACCTACCTCGTGAAGAACGAAGTTTGTGATATCGACGATGTTGTTGATAGGTCTGAGACCGATTGCAAGGAGTTTCTTCTGAAGCCACTCAGGCGATGGAGCAACCTTCACGCCTCTGATGGTTGTACCTGTATAGCGAGGCGCACCGTCAGCAGCAGTAACTTCCATTGGAATAGCCTCTCCCTCATCGCTGTCTGCCCATGCAGATACATCCGGCATCTTGAACTCACAAGGAATGTTGTTATGCTTAAGATAAGCATAGACATCGCGTGCCACGCCGATATGCGAAGCCGCATCAACACGGTTTGCAGTAAGTCCGATCTCAACGATAGCGTCAGTTGCAAGACCGAGGTAGTCCTTTGCAGGAGTTCCCACTACAGCCTCAGGATCGAGAACCATGATACCGTCGTGCGACTCACCGATACCGAGTTCATCCTCAGCGCAGATCATACCGAACGACTCCACGCCACGGATCTTTGACTTCTTGATCTTGAAATCCTCACCAAGCACTGTACCTACTGTTGCAAGAAGAACCTTCTGTCCGGCCGCAACATTCGGAGCGCCACATACCACCTGAAGAAGCTCAGGCTCACCTGTATTCAATTTTGTGATATGGAGATGATCCGAATCAGGATGCTCCACACACTCTACAACTTCTGCCACGATAACACCTTTGAGGCCGCCTGGAATCTCCTCTACCTGCTCGAGCGAATCAACTTCAAGTCCGATGGAAGTCAATGCCTCTGCAAGGGCCTCCGGGGTAAGGTCGCACTCAAGGTAGTCCTTGAGCCAATTGTACGAAATCTTCATATGTATTTACTTTTATAATTTTCTGATTTAGACGATGTCGTCCTTTGAGAAAAGGGAACCGACGAATTCCTTCTTGTCGAACACCTTGAGGTCATCGATGCCCTCTCCGATGCCTACGAACTTCACAGGAACCTTGAACTGGTCTACCACTCCAACTACTACTCCACCTTTCGCAGTTCCGTCAAGCTTTGTGATGGCCATCGCAGTGATGTCTGTAGCTCTTGAGAACTCCTTCGCCTGCTGGAAGGCATTCTGACCTGTCGAACCGTCAAGAACGAGGAGAACCTCATGCGGTGCATCCGGAACGACCTTTCTCATCACGTTGCGGATCTTTGTCAACTCATTCATCAAGTCGATTCTATTGTGAAGACGGCCTGCTGTATCGATAAGAACCACATCAGCATCCTTGGCTACAGCCGACTTCACTGTATCGAAAGCTACCGATGCCGGATCTGAGCCCATATCCTGCTTTACGATATCAACGCCGGCTCTTTCAGACCAGATTGTGAGCTGATCGACAGCCGCAGCTCTGAAGGTATCAGCTGCTCCGAGAACTACCTTCTTGCCCTGTGCCTTGAGGCTGCTGGCAAGCTTGCCGATAGTTGTGGTCTTGCCCACGCCGTTCACACCTACTACCATGATCACATACGGCTTCTTTGTGAAATCGAAAGGAATCACCTCCTCCGAATTATCCACATCGAGAAGTACAGCAATCTCCTCTCTAAGCATATCAACGAGCTCGCCCATTGAAATGTACTTATCCCTACGCACACGCTCCTCGAGGCTGTCGATGATCTTCATCGTAGTATCGACACCCATATCTGTTGCAAGCAGCGCCTCCTCGATAGCATCAAGCACGTCATCATCGACCTCCGTACGGCCGATTACAGCATGCGAGAGTCTGTCAAAGAAACCCCTGTTTGTCTTTTTTACACCTTTATCAAAAATACCCATTGCGTAATTTTATAGAACCTACAAATTTACAGAATTTTAGGATATAAAAAAAGTGGCAAAGCCTTAAATTCGGCCTTGCCACTTTGTAATTCCACAAGTAAGGATTATTTCTTTGCGAAGAACTCCTTAGCCTTGTCCTCTTCAACGAGCTCCTCAGTGAATACGTAAGCTCCAGTCTTTGGCGACTTATCCATGCGGATACACTTAACCATCTTCTTGAGTGTACCAGCCTTGAAGGTTGCGACTGCTTTCTTTGCCATTTCTTAATCCTCCTTAATTATTTGATCTCGCGGTGAAGTGTTACCTTCTTGAGGAACGGATTGTACTTCTTACGCTCCAAACGCTGAGTTGTGTTCTTCTTATTCTTAGTAGTGATGTATCTTGAGATACCTGGTACACCGCTCTCTCTCTGCTCAGTGCACTCAAGGATGACCTGCACCCTGTTACCTTTAGCTTTCTTTGCCATAATCCAAAAAATTAAACAAGGTTAATAAATCCTTTCTTCTGAGCGTCTTTGATAGTAGCTGCGAGACCGTTCTTCTCGATAGTTCTCATACCTTTGCAAGACACCTTAAGGGTGATGAATCTCTGCTCCTCCTCAGACCAGAACTTCTTAGTCTTGAGGTTAAGGGCGAAGATACGCTTTGTGCGTCTCTTAGAATGGGAAACGTTGTTTCCTACCATTCTCTTTCTTCCTGTAACTTGACAAACCTTTGCCATTGTATATAACTTTTTTAATTAATTCATTATTAGCGGGGTGCAAATATCGCATAAAAAAATTGCATTTGCAAAAATTTACACAAATTTGAAAAACCTGCGCCACCTTATGTTATTCGGAAACTTTCTGTTTCCGTCGATGGAGAGCCATACTACAGCCGGCTTTCCGACTATGTGATCTTCTGGAACAAAACCCCAATATCTCGAGTCGAGAGAATTGTGCCTGTTGTCTCCCATCATAAAGTAATAATCCTGCTGGAATGTATAACTGTGAACTTCCTCGGAGTTGATGAAAATCCTGCCGTCCTTGACCTCCAGTTCATTTCCCTCATACGAAGTGATGATTCTCTGGTAAAGCGGGAGATTTTCAACTGTAAGCTCTACCTCCACACCCTTTGCCGGTATCCAAAGCGGTCCGAAGTTGTCTCTCGTCCATTTGTAGTCAGGTGAGAACGGGAAGATTGTAGCATCCGAATCCGGATAATCCGGTGGATAAGCATCCACATTTCTTGTCACCGAAACAACGTTGGCGTAAGACTGAACCTTTTCGAGCATTTCTGCAGTAAGAGGCATCTCAGGATACCCTGGAAGTTCCGGATGGAACCAAAGCTCTCTTATGTTGATACCTAACTTCTCAAGGTTCTTCTGGTTGATCCTTTTTCCGTCTGTCACTACCCTGTAGGAGTTCTGCACTCCCTGCCAGTTTTCCTGCGGCTGCGAATTCACATAAACCTGTCCGTCCTTTATAGTGAGTGTGTCACCTGCGACAGCGACGCATCTCTTGACGTAATGATCCTTCTTGTCGGAAGGTCTTACGATGATCGGACCATAGTTTCTGATTGTGTAATCACGTCCGAGTGTCCTGACGTATGTGTAGTAGTCGGCTGCCGGCTCTCTTACGAGGACTGTGTCTCCGTGCGGGAATCCGAACACCACATAATCGCCTGTCTTTACATGTCCAAAACCTTTAAGCCTCTTATAGTCGTTCTGCAAGGCTGTAGAGTAAGACTCCCGTCCTGCAATGACGTTATGAGTAAAAGGTATTGTCAACGGGGTCTGTGGGAGTTTCGGTCCGTATGCCAGCTTGCTCACAAACAGATGATCACCTGTGTAGAGCGAACTCTCCATAGAAGATGAAGGAATCTTGAACGCCTGGAAAAAGAAGGTGTTGATGAATGTTACCACTACAACTGCGAAGATGATTGCATCTATCCAGTCAAGAATTACATTCCTCTTCTCTCCTTCCTTATACTCTTTCTTCCAGAACAGCCATTTCACCTTCTTGGTGATATGTCCGTCGAAGATAGGAACCAGTCCGAAGAGCCACCAATAATTTCCGAGCCAGATGACCCACAAAATGTAAAGGACTGCCCAAAAGCCGAACCTCGCCCATTTATTGTGGTACAACTCCTTCAAGCTCATCAGTCAACACTTATTTTACAGAATTGATGATTGCCTCAAATGCCTGAGGATTGTTCATAGCAAGGTCTGCAAGCACTTTACGATTAAGCTCGATGTTCTGCTTTGCGAGACGGCCGATAAGCTGAGAATAAGTCATACCGTACTGACGTGCAGCAGCGTTGATTCTCTGGATCCAAAGAGCACGGAATGTGCGCTTCTTGTTCTTACGGTCACGGTAAGCATAAGTGAGACCCTTCTCATAAGTGTTCTTTGCTACCGTCCAAACGTTCTTTCTCGAAAGAAAATAACCGCGGGTCTTTTTAAGAATTTTTTTGCGGCGTGCCCTTGAGGCAACTGAATTTACCGATCTTGGCATAAATTTAACTGTTTTATGGAGGCAGTGTCCGTCGTCGGAGCTTTTCAACTGCGTTCCAAGTTTAACTTAAATAACTTTTGTAATTGTTAAAAAATTACATTCCGAGCAGTGCCTTGACTCTCTTCTCGTCTACGTTAGCTACGAGTGCAATGTGAGTCAAATTTCTCTTCTGCTTCTTGGTCTTCTTTGTGAGAATGTGGCTCTTGAAAGCGTGTTTTCTCTTAACTTTTCCCGTTCCGGTAAGCGTGAAGCGCTTTTTTGAACCGGAGTTGGTCTTCAATTTTGGCATAGTTAAATTTGATTTAGTTAATAATTTATCTTTATCCAATCACTTGGACTATTTTTTCTTGAGAGGAGCGATCATCATGATCATTCTCTTTCCTTCAAGCTTAGGCATCTGCTCGGCTCTTCCGAACTCCTCGAGCTCTACTGCAAAGCGGAGAAGAAGCTTCTCGCCCTGGTCAGCGTAGATGATCGAACGTCCCTTGAAGAACACAGAAGCCTTTACCTTCGAGCCCTCCTGCAGGAATTCCTGCGCGTGCTTGAGCTTGAACTGGAAATCATGCTCGTCTGTGTTAGGACCGAATCTGATTTCCTTGATGACTATCTTGGCAGCGTTCGCCTTCATCTCCTTAGCTTTCTTCTTCTGCTGATAGAGATACTTCTGATAGTCCATTATTCTACATACAGGAGGATCAGCCTTTGCGCTTATCTCCACCAGATCGAGTTCCTGCTCCTCAGCCATTTTCAAGGCGTCACGAAGCGAAAATACTCCCTGCTCAGGAATGTTCTCTCCTACGAGACGTACCTGCGAGGCAGTGATTTCCTCATTGATTCTCAATCCGTCCTCGTCCTTCTTTGCATTGTTCGGTCTCTGACCGGGACGATTGTTAGGTCTTGGGCCGCTCGGGCGTGGACCTGGTCTAAATGGTGCTGCGATAAATAGTTCCTCCTATAAAGTTAAGTTAGTTAATATGGTCAGACTAAGACAGCTGATCCTTTATCTCGTTGCTTACCAACTCGACAAACTGATCAACCGGCATAGTTCCTGCGTCAATTCCACCCTGTCTTCTGACAGATACTGTGCCGTCGGTCATTTCCTTTTCACCCACAATCACAAGGAAAGGAATCCTCTTGAGTTCACTCTCACGGATTCGCTTGCCGAGTGTTTCATTCCTATCATCAACGGCGGCGCGAATATCGCAATTATTCAGCAAATTACAAACTTTTTTTGCATATTCTTCGTACTTTTCGCTGACTGGCACGATGTTAACCTGATCAGGTGTAAGCCACAACGGGAGCTTACCGCCGGTGTGCTCGAGAAGAACCGCCACGAATCTCTCAAGTGATCCGAACGGAGCACGGTGAATCATGATAGGACGGTGCTTCTGGTTGTCGCTGCCGATATACTCGAGCTCAAAACGCTCCGGAAGGTTGTAGTCAACCTGGATTGTACCGAGCTGCCACTTTCTACCGATTGCATCCTTCACCATGAAGTCGAGCTTAGGGCCATAGAATGCCGCCTCACCGTACTCTACTACGGTGTTGAGACCCTTCTCCTCAGCAGCCTCGATGATAGCCGCCTCTGCCTTTGCCCAGTTCTCGTCAGATCCGATGTATTTTGTCTTGTTGTCAGGGTCACGGAGAGATACCTGCGCAACATAATCCTTGAAATCAAGAGTCTTGAACACATAAAGGATGATGTCGATCACCTTGCAGAACTCCTCCTTGATCTGGTCAGGACGCACGAAGAGATGCGCATCGTCCTGAGTGAAGCTACGCACACGTGTAAGTCCGTGAAGCTCACCGCTCTGCTCATAACGGTACACTGTACCGAACTCAGCAAGTCTGAGCGGAAGATCCTTGTAAGAACGTGGCTTTGCTCTGTAGATCTCGCAGTGGTGAGGACAGTTCATAGGCTTGAGCAGATACTCTTCGCCCTCCTGCGGAGTGTGGATCGGCTGGAATGAGTCCTTACCGTATTTTGCATAGTGACCTGATGTCACATAAAGGTCCTTGTTTCCGATGTGTGGAGTAACTACAGGGAGGTAGCCATACGACTTCTGGAGTTTCTTGAGGAAGTTCTCAAGACGCTCACGGAGAGCGGCACCCTTAGGGAGCCACAATGGAAGACCCTGACCCACTCTCTGAGAGAATGTGAAGAGTTCCATCTCCTTACCGATCTTTCTGTGGTCGCGCTTCTTAGCCTCCTCCATCATCTGGATATACTCGTCGAGGAGCGACTTCTTAGGGAAAGTCACACCATACACACGTGTAAGCATCTGACGCTCCTGGTCGCCTCTCCAGTATGCACCCGCGATTGCAGTAAGCTTCACCGCCTTGATCACTGAGGTATCCTTAAGGTGCGGTCCGCGGCAAAGGTCAGTGAAATCACCGTTTGTATAGAAAGTGATTGTACCGTCCTCAAGCTCGCTGATGAGTTCACACTTGTACTCGTCGCCTTTCTCTGTGAAAGTCTTGAGTGCATCAGCCTTGGAAACCTCTGTTCTAATGAAAGGATTCTTCTGACGCGCAAGCTCGATCATCTTGTCCTCAATCGCCTTGAGGTCAGCCTCTACAAGAGTCTTCTCACCGAAGTCAACGTCATAGTAGAAACCAGTCTCGATTGCAGGTCCGATACCGAACTTCACTCCTGGATACAATGCCTCGAGAGCTGCAGCAAGAAGGTGCGAAGAAGAGTGCCAGAACACATGCTTAGCCTCTGCATCCTCCCATTTGTGGAGTCTGATTGCAGCATCCTCGGTGATAGGACGAGTCACATCATATACTGAACCCTTTCCTGTCGTGTCAGCGGCCGTAATTACTGTAGCAGCCAATACATCCGCTGCCAATCTTGGGCTAATGCTGTTTGCAATGTCAAAAGCTGAAACACCACTCTCGTACTGTCTCACGCTACCGTCAGGAAATGTAATATTGATCATATCTATTGTTATTTTATTATTTCTCTATTATGGTTGTCGAAACAAACATACAAAGGTAGGAATTTTTTTCTATCTTTGTGCTGTGGACATGAATAATATGAACATTATGGAACAAAATGCATTGAAGAACCAGATGTGGAACTCTGCCGGAACAGCAGGACTCGCTCTTGGTGCAGTTTCCTCAGCATACCTTTTCGCTACACAGATGATCTCAGGTTCGCTGGAGCCGGCAACAGGATGGCAAATGGCTGCGACCTCCATCCTGTGGATGGCAAAATTCTGCGGATGCATCTGGCTCATGAACTACTTCATGAAGAAATACGCATCTGACAACAGAATCTCTGATATCAAGGCGCTGTCCAGAATGGGTATGGCAACTGCATTCCTCTCCGCACTGATGTTCTCAGCGATCTATCTGGCGAACATGCTGTACATCTCAGCTGATCTTTACGACCAGATATTCCAGACAGCAATTCAGCAGATGAGTTCACAACTTGATTCAAACTCAACTGCGATACTGGAGAAAACAGTAGCAAAACTTCCGCAAATCACATTCTTCTATAACCTTGGCTACTGCTTCATTTTCGGAACAGTGCTTTCAGCCATTCTATCACGCAACATCATTGCAAAGAATCCGTTTGAGGAATATAAATCAGATGAACAATAGACTGCCATGGATATTTCAATTGTAATATCATTGTTTAACGAAGAGGAGTCTCTTCGTGAACTCACAGGCTGGATCGAGTCTGTAATGACCCGCGAGGGATACTCATACGAGGTCATCATGGTTGATGACGGAAGTACTGACAAATCCTGGTCAATCATCAAGGAACTCTCTGCTGCAAACCCTGCAATCAGAGGCATATCCTTCCGTCGCAACTATGGAAAATCCGCAGCTCTCTATCATGGATTTGCAGCCGCACAGGGCAATGTGGTAATCACCATGGACGCAGACCTTCAGGATTCACCTGAGGAGATCCCCGAGCTCTACCGCATGGTCACAGAAGAAGGATGGGACATAGTTTCAGGCTGGAAAAAACAGAGATTCGACAACAAGCTCACAAAGAATCTTCCATCGAAACTGTATAACGCTACGGCACGTAAGGTGACAGGAATCAATCTCCATGACATGAACTGCGGTCTGAAGGCATACAGGAACGAGGTTGTAAAGAACATTGAGGTATATGGCGAGATGCACAGATACATCCCGTATCTCGCGAAGAATGCCGGATTCGGACGCATTACAGAAAAACCTGTACAGCACCAGAAACGCAAATACGGCGTGAGCAAGTTCGGTCTTGAGAGATTCGTAAACGGATTCCTGGATCTGATCTCTCTCTGGTTCCTTAGCCGCTTCGGCAAGAAGCCTATGCATTTCTTCGGTTTCACCGGCATACTGATGTTCCTCACCGGAGGCTTCCTTGCAGTATGGGTTATCGTCGAGAAACTGATTCAGCAGAGCAATGGTCTCGCATACAGGCCTGTAACAGATCAGCCTCTGTTCTATCTGGCCCTCGTAGCCGTTCTGATCGGTTTCCAACTGTTCCTTGCCGGTTTCATCTGTGAAATGATATCGCGCAACAGTTCTGAAAGAAACATCTACAAAATACGAGAAACACTCTAAACAGAGCATAGATGTACAGATCACCTCGCTCCAACAGGATCGAGGTGTTTTTTATTGGAAAGGATTTTGTATAACTTTGAGAAAATTTGAATTCTTATGTTACAGATCGGAGACAGAATGCCGCATTTCAAGGTCCAGGACCAATACGGCAATACAGTGGATAGTATGGAACTTCTCGGAAGAAAGACAATCATATATTTCTATCCAAAAGACAACACAAGCGGTTGCACCGCAGAAGCATGCAATCTGCGTGACAATTATGAGGCAATGGTAGCCAGAGGATACAACGTCATCGGCGTGAGCAAGGACAGCGCAAAATCACACAAGAACTTCGCAGAGAAGCACTCGCTTCCGTTTACTCTGCTAGCAGATACATCGACCGAGATGATACAGGCATTTGGAGCATGGGGCGAAAAGAGCCTTTACGGCAAGAAATACATGGGAACCCTCCGCATGACTTTCATCTTCGATGAAGCAGGAATCCTGACAGAAATCATCGAAAAGGTCGACACCAAGAATCACGCAGCCCAGATTCTGAAATAGATAATATACGAATAATATAAAAACGAAACACCCCGTCATCGTATGATGACAGGGTGTCGTTAAGAGCGTGGCAGCTACCTACTCTCCCACCTGGTGGGGCAGTACCATCGGCGATGGTGAGCTTAACTTCTCTGTTCGGAATGGGAAGAGGTGGATCCTCACCGC
>JBGVEY010000046.1:0-2730 GCA_045120635.1 Candidatus Cryptobacteroides sp. | reverse complement strand
GAAGAGGTTCATATTCTTTACCAATGCTCTGACTATCAGCCCAGTAATGGTTGCTGAACTCTATCATAACAGGTGGCAGATCGAGCTGTTCTTCAAGTGGATCAAGCAACATCTGAAGATAAAAAAGTTCTGGGGTACCTCGGAAAATGCAGTCCGCATTCAGATCAACTCTGCGATCATAGCCTACTGTATGATGGCTATAGTGCAGAAAAAGATGAACATAGAACGCTCTATCTACGAGATGCTGCAGATTGTAAGTATCTCATTAACAGATACTACCAACCTCAAAGACCTCTTTGCAAAACCTAACTACAATATTGTCAATGAACTGGATGGTTCTACCGAACCAAGTTTGTTTTAATTGTTAAACTTTATAATAATCGTCCGGAACTTTTACCGGACAGCAATGAGACCATATATGAAAAATCATAATTTAAAGTAGTCGTTTTGACGACAATACTTCCAGATTGTCATAAAAATGATTACTTTTGTATGATATATAATTGCAACTTAATCACTTTACCGATATGAACGATACAAAAGTAATGAATCTTGCTGCCGATAATATCCGTATTCTCGCAGCTTCAATGGTTGAAAAGGCTAAATCAGGCCATCCTGGTGGAGCTATGGGAGGCGCAGACTTCATCAATGTCCTCTATTCAGAGTATCTCCAGTATGATCCTGAGAATCCTGCATGGGAAGGACGTGACCGTCTTTTCCTTGATCCGGGCCATATGTCGCCGATGCTTTATGCTCAGCTTGCCCTTACAGGAAAGTTCACAATTGAGGAATTGAAGAATTTCCGTCAGTGGGGTTCACCTACACCTGGTCATCCAGAGCGCAACGTAATGCGCGGTATCGAGAATACATCAGGTCCGCTCGGTCAGGGTCATGTGTTTGCTGTAGGTGCGGCTATGGCTGCAAAATTCCTCTACGCACGTACCGGCAATCCTACTTTTGCAAAGGAGACAATCTATGCGTACATCTCGGACGGTGGTATCCAGGAGGAGATCTCACAGGGAGCAGGCCGCGTGGCGGGTACTCTCGGTCTTGACAACCTCGTGATGTTCTACGACTCGAATGACATCCAGCTTTCTACAACATGTGATGAGGTTATCATCGAGGATACTGCGATGAAGTATCAGGCATGGGGATGGCATGTTCTCACTATCGACGGTAATGACTGCGAGCAGATCCGCAAGGCGCTCGATGAGGCTAAGACCATCAACGACCGTCCTACCCTTATTATCGGTAAATGTGTAATGGGTAAAGGCGCAAGAACAGCTGACAACCAGAGCTATGAAAGAAGCTGCAAGACACACGGTGCACCTCTCGGTGGAGATGCATACAAGAATACAATCCTTAACCTCGGCGGTAATCTTGAGGATCCGTTCGTGATATGGGACGAGGTGAAGGAAATCTACGCAAAGCGCGAGGTTGAGCTTAAGGCTATCGCTGCCGAGCGTCATGCTGAAGAGGCAGCTTGGGCTGCTGCAAATCCGGAGAAGGCTGCACAGCAGGCTGACTGGTTCAGCGGCAATGCACCTAAGCTCGATTGGAGCAAGGTTCAGCAGAAGCCGGGCCAGCCGACACGTAACGCTTCCGCAACAGTTCTCGGAATGCTTGCAGAGCAGGTTCCTAACATGGTCGTATCATCTGCCGACCTTTCCAACTCAGACAAGACTGACGGCTTCCTCAATAAGACACATGCTTTCGTGAAGGGTGACTTCAGCGGTGCTTTCTTCCAGGCGGGTGTATCGGAGCTTACAATGGCATGCGTATGTATGGGTATGATGCTTCACGGTGGTGTGATCACAGCATGTGGTACATTCTTCGTGTTCTCAGACTATATGAAGCCTGCAATCCGTATGGCTGCCCTCATGGAGCTTCCTATCAAGTTCGTGTGGTCGCATGACGCATTCCGCGTAGGAGAAGACGGCCCTACTCACGAGCCTGTTGAGCAGGAGGCGCAGATCCGTCTTATGGAGAAGATGAAGAACCACAGCGGCAAGAACTCGGTTCTCGTGCTTCGTCCTGCAGATGTTGAGGAGACTACAGTATGCTGGAGAATGGCTATGGAGAACATGGCGACACCTACAGCCCTTATCTTCTCACGTCAGAATGTAGATATGCTTCCTGAGGGAACAGACTACGAGCAGGCACAGAAGGGTGCTTACATCGTCGCAGGTTCAGATGAGAATCCGGATGTGATCCTCGTCGCTTCAGGTTCTGAGGTTTCGACTCTTGAGGCAGGTGCAGATCTTCTTCGTGCAGAGGGAGTGAAGATCAGAGTGGTAAGCTGTCCGTCAGAGGGTCTCTTCCGCAATCAGCCTGAGGAATATCAGGAGGCGATCCTTCCAAAGGGCGCAAAGATCTTCGGCCTCACAGCAGGTCTTCCTGTAAATCTCCAGGGTCTTGTGGGATGCAACGGTAAGGTATTCGGTCTTGAAAGCTTCGGCTTCTCGGCTCCTTACAAGGTGCTTGACGAGAAACTCGGTTTCACTGCACAGAACGTATACAACCAGGTTAAGGCGATGCTTTAATAAGATATAGGTCATGAAAAAGCCCTCTCAGTTGTTCTGAGAGGGCTTTTTAGTTGTACGCCCAGCATGGGCATGTTCTAACGGGTGAAAGTCCCTAACGCACCCTAATGACGGGAAGCATATAGCCAAAGGCAAGGGTGTCCATCGCGAGGTGGAATCTGAAGGAAGCCGGCGGCAAAAGTCTGGC
>JBGVEY010000045.1:0-4947 GCA_045120635.1 Candidatus Cryptobacteroides sp. | reverse complement strand
TGCCGGTGATGTCCTGTCCATAGGATGTGGCAGCGGCCTGTTCGAGAAGATTCTTGCAGATGACTACGGGATAATCATCCGTAAAGGCATAGAACCGTCTGCTGCAATGGCCGAGATTGCAGCAAGACGAGGCATGGAAGTTATGATTGCAACTGGCGAAGAGGCGGATTATGGAATCGAGGAGTTTGACACAGTCCTGTTTAATGGATGTCCGTGCTATATGCAGGACCTTGGGCTGGCGCTGCGGAAAGCGTATGCATCACTCCGTAAAGGAGGCAAGGTGGTTGTAATCGATGTGCCTAAGGAAAGTCCATACGGTCTTATTTACAATCTTGCTCTTTCCGTCAGCACCTGGGATCATCCTCTGCTGGAAGGTTGCGTTCCTCTGATGCCTTACCCGATAGAACTGGTAAGACAAGCCAACTGGAGGACTACAGCAGATAAGGCCGAACTGATAAGACAAGCCGGCTTTGAAAACCTGACCTTCTCACAGACCCTGACAGCTTCACCATGCTATTCACACCTTATGGTAGAAGAGCCTTGCGAGGGTTATGACAGGGGCTCGTATGTAGCGATAACAGCATATAAACACTAAAAGCATATAACATGATCAACAAGGACAGACTCAAGGAGAATTCCAGTGCCAACGCCCTGCTGGCCGCGGGTCCTTCAGTTCAAATCGTCCGTCGATGTCAGTAACAGTTCCTGATGCAGTACCCTTCAGTACCTGTGCGTGCGAAACAACCGCCAAAGTCAGCAAATAAATTGTCAGAACAAATCTTCTAAAGTTCATTTTCATTCTCCACTTGTCTTTTATTGTTTACGGTCGCAAAGGTCGCTGATAAAGATTTCATCAATCATAAGGTTCCATGAATTACCTGTGACAATATTGTTTCGTTTCCATTACATGCTTTCCTTTTGGCTCAGGTTATGATATAATGTTTGCAATTCTAAACATTTATATATACTTTTGTACGTAATTATAAACATTATAATATGAAACGCGAACTCTTGCCATCACAAAGACGCTTACTTTCGACTCTTGGAGAGCAGTTGAGATATGCCAGACTCAGACGCGATCTGACAACCGTCCAGATTGCAGAGAGAGCCGGCATAGCGCGCACCACACTGGTGAAGATTGAAAAGGGTGATGAAGGCGTTGCCTTAGGTCAGTATTTCCGTGTCATGTTGGCACTGGGACTTGGCAATGACATCGTTCTTATTGCACGCGACGACGAGCTGGGACGCAAGCTGCAGGATGCCAAGCTTGAGGTAAAGGAAAGGGCTTCAAAGAAGTAATTATGGCTGATACCAGAAACATATTAGTATATTATGACGGAGAGCAGGTTGACTCTCCTCTATTGATGGGTACTCTGGCATGTGACCATATCAGAGGCAAGGAAATATTCTCATTCGAGTTCGACGCGTCATGGCTTTCTGACAGACGATTCAGGAGTTTCGATCCTGATCTTCAGATGTTCGAAGGAAAGCAGTATGTGCCTCAGGGAAAGGATAACTTCGGGATTTTCCTAGATTCCACTCCAGACCGATGGGGACGTGTCCTGCTGGAGAGGAGGGAGGCTGAGATGGCCAGGCTAGAGAACAGGAAGCCTAGGAATCTTTTCGAAACGGATTACCTGCTGGGAGTCTATGACGGCAGCAGGATGGGGGCACTCAGATTCAAGACCGACCCCTCAGGTGAATTCCTTGATAATGATTCGGAAATGGCGACACCTCCTTGGACATCACTCCGAGAATTGGAAAACGCTTCGCTCAATCTTGAGGACTGTCCTGAAGTGCAGCAGAGCAAATGGCTTAGGATGCTGGTTGCTCCGGGTAGTTCCCTGGGCGGTGCCAGACCTAAAGCCAACGTCATGCATGCTGACGGGAGTCTATGGATAGCCAAGTTCCCGAGCAGAAAGGACAGACGGGATGTGGGAGCATGGGAAGCCGTATGCTGCGACATGGCCAGAAAATCCGGAATAAAGGTCAGCGATTTCAAGACAGAACGCTTCAACGACAAGTACCATACTTTCCTCACAAAGAGATTCGACAGGACGGAAGAGGGAAGACGAAGGCAGTTCACTTCCGCAATGACTCTTCTGGGATATGCAGACGGGGAACGATCGGAAGGTGCAAACTATCTGGAAATAGCCGAATGGATTCAAAGACATTGCATGAATGTGGAAGAAAACCTGACGGAACTCTTCAGAAGAATAGTCTTCAACATAGCGGTCTCGAACTGCGACGATCACCTGCGTAATCACGGATTCATCTACTACCCTAAAGGATGGACTCTCTCCCCTGCCTACGACCTGACCCCGGATCCAGCAGGCTACGGACTGAAACTGAATATATCAGAGACAGACAATGCGCTTGACTACGATCTGGCATTATCCATAACGCCATATCTTGGGATCAAGAAAGATAATGCTTTGGAGATTGTGAAACAGATAAAGAGCATCGTAGCAGAATGGAGGAAGGTCGCCAAACGATATGGAATATCCAATTCAGAACAGGACCTGGTCGAAAACGCATTCAGATACTGACAAAGCCGTTGTGAGGAATTACCTTACAACGGCTTTGTCTTAGGAAACTTGTTGTCGTTATCCCAGCTGGAACTTCCTTGAAGAACGTATCAGTCGGGAGAGCGTGATCGCCATCGACTCCGACTCCTGAAGGACATTGAGATACAGGTATGCGGTGTTGATGTTCACCTGTTTTGCCTGAATATCGTCCATAAGTTCTTTTCTCATGTCAGAGAAGACAGTCTGGAGACGTCTGAGCTTCGGTTCAAGATTACGGAGGACTTCGAAGTCTCCTGTGGCGCTGAGCTCACGGAAGTCAGCTATGCAGTCCTCAAGGGCATCCCTCTGCGGCCTGAAATCCAGTATATACTTCTCAGGAAGGGGTGTGAAGTTATTGTCGACGTGTTCATAGGCAGGCTCGCACATACGTCTGATGGTGTAGTAGAGCTGTTCCAGTTCGTTGAATGAAGCGAAGAACCAGGCATTCTTCGCCATCGCTGTCTCTTGATCGATGCGGCGCATGCATATAGTCTCCTTCCTTCGGATATTCTTCAGCTTCTCCTTGTCGTCCCTAAGGTCATAGAAGGATTTGCGGAGCATCTTCACGTTCTCATTCATCAGTCCTTCGGTGATGTTCTCGTAATGGAAGGCGATATCTGAAAGAACCTTGCTTTCGTTGGTACTGACATAGCGGCTCAGAAGCATCCAGGTCATCTCCTTGTCTTCAGAATTGAGGATTGCTCTGAAGGCCTTGTCTCCGTTCTCCTCATCATTCTTCATCTTGTACCTGATATTGCTATGAATCATCACTCCGAGTCCCACGAGTACGATAATGACCGCAGCAACGATACCGCCGAAATGCATGATCATGGCAATGACGAACGCAGCAACGAAAGCGATGCCGGCCGTCATGAACCATCCTCCGATCACAGAAAGGACTCCGGTAACACGGTAAACCGCACTTTCCCTGCTCCATGCCCTGTCAGCCAGAGATGTACCCATCGCCACCATGAAAGTCACATACGTAGTTGAAAGCGGAAGCTTCAATGATGTACCGAGGGCTATAAGGAGTGAGGAGATCACAAGGTTAACTGATGCCCTCACCAGATCATAGGAGGCGCCCTCCTCCATCTCTATCTCGGTATTGTCGAATCTCCTGTCGATCCATGAGCGCACGGACTCAGGTGTATGCTTCACAAGGAAATTGGCCGTACTGTTGGCCCATCTTACCATGCTTCTGGCAACTCTTGACGAGCCGAACATCTCCTCGCCTTCATCCTGCTTGGCAAGGTTGATCTCCGTCTTGGTCACGTTATGTGCCTTCTTGGATGTGGCAAGGGAAACGACCATGATGACTCCTGCTGCAAAGAGGAAGATAAACGGGGTTCTTGCCTCACCATTAAGTACTCCCATCATATGTGCGGAAGGGTCTCCAGCTCCTGCAGCCTTCCAGTCTAGATACGATTCCATTCCGGCAAGAGGGACACCGATGAAGTTCACTAGGTCGTTACCTGCGAATGCTGTCGCGAGAGCGAATGTGCCGATGAGCACCACGACCTTGAAGACATTGACCTTGCAGGCATGCAGGATCTGCATCAGGATTGTGAAGAACACCATGCAGCTGCCGAGGATGATGAGTGTGTTGTCAGCGATCCAATGCTTGATGTCGGCATTCATGAATGACATCGTCTTGATGCCCTTGAGAAGCATGAAGTAGACGATACAGGTCACGGCAAAGCCGCCGAAGATGCCGATCTTCCATTTCAACCTGCTTGAATACTTGAAGGTAAACACCATTCTGGTGAGCCACTGTACCACTGTACCAACCGTGAATGCAATCGCCACTGACACGAAGATGCCGACAATGACTGACAGGGCCTTCGAGGTGTTGAGATAGTCGGAGAACCCGAGTGCTCCTTCACCTGAGTTCATCTTCAGTAGAGCGAAAGCGAACGAGGCTCCCAGCAGTTCGAACACCATTGATACCGTTGTCGAAGTAGGCATACCAAGAGAATTGAATGCATCCAGAAGGATAATGTCAGTCACCATCACAGCAAGGAAGATATACATCAGCTCGCTGAATGCGAAATGCTCTGGCTGGAAGATGCCGTGACGGGCAATATCCATCATACCGTTGCTCATTGTCGCTCCACAGAACACACCGAGTGCTGCCACTATGATGGCTGTGCGGAATTTCGCAGCCTTGGCGCCGACGGCTGAATTAAGGAAATTAACCGCGTCGTTGCTCACTCCCACCCACAGGTCAGAGACCGCAAGAGCGAACAGGAAGATCACAAAACATAAATAAATCCATTCCATATCTGATATTATTTGAATCTGCACAATCTTTCGGCTGCAAAATTACCCTATGGAGATTTCACGCCTTTTGCAGATGCATTAAAGTTCTGATACAGACCTG
>JBGVEY010000044.1:0-16423 GCA_045120635.1 Candidatus Cryptobacteroides sp. | reverse complement strand
CGTCATTGTTGGGATACTACGAAAAGTATCATTGCAGATAAGGAACCGCCGTATGCGGACCCGCATGTACGGTGGTGTGAGAGGTCGGAAAACAAAAGTAGGAGGAAAACCTACTTTTGTTTTCCTCCTACTCGATTTATTACAGCTTTCATTACCTTTGTGAGAGTTTAAACTGCTTTCATATGAAGATCGTTTTTCTTGATGCGGCGACAATGGGAGATGTCTCGTTTGCGCCTATAGAACAGCTTGGTGAGTTTGTGTGTTACGACCGTTCGACTGCGGAAGAGGCCAAGGAAAGAGTCGCTGATTGTGATGTGATGATAATCAATAAGGTTCTGGTTACTCCGGAACTGATCGATGCAGCTCCAAATCTCAAACTTATCTGCGAGTCTGCTACAGGTGTCAATAACATTGATCTTGAATACGCTGCGTCAAAGGGCATTCCAGTCAGAAATGCTGTGGGATATTCCACTTCGTCTGTTGTCCAGTCGACTTTTATGCATATTCTGTCTCTTTTGGGTGAAGGCCCGTATTACGATGATTGTGTCAAGTCCGGCAGATATTCAGCAATGGATATCTTCACTGATCCGGCGAAAAACTGGAATGAACTTGAGGGTAAGGTGATGGGTGTCATCGGCATGGGAAATATCGGAAGCCGTGTTGCAAAGGTCGCAGAGGCCTTCGGAATGAGTGTCTGCTATTTTTCGACTTCGGGTACAGGACATTGCAGGGAGTATCCTTGCCTGACATTGGAGGAATTGCTCTCCGAGTCGGACATTGTCTCGATACATGCTCCACTCAATGAACGTACAAACGGTCTTATCGGCGCAGAGGAGATTGCCCTTATGAAACCCACGGCCCTTCTTGTGAACATGGGTCGTGGAGGTATCGTCGATGAGTCGGCCCTTGCGGATGCCATCAATCGTGGTCAGATAGCCGGTGCCGCTCTTGATGTCTTCGTCAAGGAACCGCTTCCTGCCGACAATCCGCTTCTTCGCGTCAAGCATCCTGCACGTCTCCGTCTGGCTCCGCACGCAGCCTGGGCGAGTGTCCAGGCCCGCGAGCGCCTCGTGGCTCAGATCGCTCAGAATATCAAGGCCGGCTGGTAGTATCGTCGAGGTGATATGATATAAACGAAAAAAGCACTGAATTTCTTCAGTGCTTTTGCTCCCGAACTTGGACTTGAACCAAGGACCCTCTGATTAACAGTCAGATGCTCTAACCAACTGAGCTATTCGGGAATTTGTTTTCTCAAACGCGTTGTTTTCGTTTGGGATTGCAAAGGTACGCAAAAAATCATTACTTCCAAATTTTTCTGCAATATTTTTTGAAAAAAGTGACATTTTCTTCGATTTTCTGCAAAAAATGCCGTTTCCTGAGGGGCTTTGCTGTATTGGCACATCAATCAGGCCTCTGAACTACGCTTGCTATCTTCTGCTTATTTTACGTAAAAATTCATATCTTTGTCAGATTATCTGAAACTTAACGGGCAAGAAGTCCAAAAACTGTAACCGATGGATATCGATCTGCTGTCTAAAATGGTCAAGGAACTGATTCTTGACAATGATAAAGTTGTGCTTCCGGGATTGGGTTCCTTTGTGGCCGAGATTGTCCCTTCGACATTTTCGGATAAGGGATACACCATCAATCCCCCATACAGGAAGCTGTATTTCAGGGCAAAGCCGGACGAGGGCTCTGCTCTTGCTGAATTTTATTCTACATCCAACGGTGTCAATTTGGAGATTGCTGACAAGGTGATTCGCGACTTTGTTTCTGAGCTGAGGGAAGTCCTTTTCTCAAGAAAGATGGTTGTCTTCCCAGGACTTGGACGTCTGAGAGCGACGAAGGAGAATGCTGTGTTCTTCATTTCGGACGAGGATCTGGACATCTATCCTGAGGGATTTGCGTTGGAACCTATATCTTTGAAAACCCATGTGGAGACCAAGGAAGAGGTTGCGGTAGTGATGGAAGAGTTGAAGCAGATCGTTGTGGAACCGCAGACTGTGGAGGAACAGATAGAGACAGAATCTGATGATCCGGTGGTTGAATCTGTACAGGAACCTGTAGCAGAACCGGTAATCGAGAAGGAACCGGTTGCCGAATCTACTCCAGTTGCCGAACCGGAAGTGCAGGAAAAGAAGAAACCTTCGTTCTGGAGGGTTCTTGGCAAGACTCTCCTGATTCTTGTCATCGCAGCGGTGGCGGCTCTCGGAGCATATCTCCTGGTTGCCCACTTCATGCCGGAGTTTCTTGACAATATCCTCTACACACCTGAAGAGTTGGAAATCATAAACAAGAGCATATGCTGAAATACATACAGAATTTCGAAATTCCAAGCTTTAGCACAGATGCCGCATGGCGTCTGAAACCGTCGGCATTCATGAACCTTGCACAGGAGGCTGCCGGAAATCATGCTGTACATCTGGGATTCGGATATGATGATCTCATCAAGACCAATATGGCTTGGGTCCTTTCACGTGTGAATGTGAAATTCATCGACACCCCTCTCTGGCGCGATGAGGTTACATTCTCGACATGGCACAAAGGTCTCAACAGGCTTTTCTTCATCCGTGATTTCATCATGACTGACAAGGAGGGAAAAGAAAGAGTCAAGGCTACGACTTCCTGGCTTGTGATTGACCTGGAATCGCGCACTATGGTCAGGGATCCGCGTCTTCTTGAGGAGGGCACGGTATGTACTGAAAATGCTGTCGAGGACCCTGCAGATAAGGTCCGCATGCCTCGTGGTGTTGAGGCAGAACCGGTGTATGAGCATATTGTAGGCTATTCCGATGTGGATATGGTGGGTCATGCGAACAACGCAATGTACATGCAGTGGGCGATGGATGCAGTTGAATACGGTCTTGCTTCAAGCCGACCTCTCAAGGAATTCACAATCAACTTCAATAAGGAGATCAAGGCAGGCGAAAAGGTGACATTGTACCGTGCGACAGTCGAGAAAGAGGACGCATACCACATTTTCATCGAGGGTAAGACAGAGACTGCTTCGAATTTCTGTGTAGAACTTATATTCTGATGATTGAGCTTGTATATCCATATGACCTTGCTCCGGTAGTTCCGGCTCCGACCGCTGAATCGTCTGCGGAAAGACCGGTTGTTACTGAGTGGTTTCCTGTAGTGGAGCCAAGCGGTCTCGTTGTGGGAAGGGCGGCGCGCCAGTATTGCCATAGTGGAGCAAAACCGCTTCATCCGGTGATACATATCCACATAATTGACAGGATGTCAAGGATATATCTCCAGAAGAGATCCATGAGAAAGGATATCCAGCCGGGCAAATGGGATACTGCTGTCGGCGGTCATCTGGCCTATGGCGAAAGCATTCTCGAGGCTGTCTACCGCGAGGCGTCTGAGGAACTTGGCCTTATGAATTTCAATCCGATATATATCGAAACATATGAGTTCGAATCTCCGATAGAGCGTGAGATGGTCAATGTCTTCGCTGCGGTCGGATCATATGAGCTTCATCCGGACCTTGATGAGGTCGATGAAGGCCGTTGGTGGGATCTCGCAGAAATCGATGCATCTATCGGCAAGGGTGTTTTCACACCAAACTTTGAAAGTGAATTCACAATGATACGCAGCTCGCTTCTGGCGCTGCTTTAGATACTTCTTAAATAACGCCTGACCTGTTCTATATGTCATCTAAAATTTTTATTTTTGTATGATATATATTTACTAACCATGTCAGGAATTGAATGTTTTGTACCGACGATGTCCGGAGAGGACGTGGCGGTTACAGTCGAGTCTTTCAGCAGAAGTTCTGCATTTACCGGTGTGACCATTCTATCGGGAGTTTCTCTCAGGTCAACCGAAACCCTCAGGAGTATAGCCGAGGCTGTCTCCGAGAAATTTCTCCTCATCTATCAGAAGGATCTCCCGCTGGATATGGGAATGTTCGCATTGGACCGTATCATTGCAATCGCAGAGGATACGAAGGCGGATATGCTGTACGCGGACCACTATAGGATGGTGGATGGTCAGAGAAAGAAACATCCGCTGATCGACTGTCAGAAGGGTGCGCTCAGGGATGACTTCGATTTCGGCAGTGTGCTTGTGTTCAGGACATCTTCGTTCAGGAGGGCCGTCCGTTCAATGTCAGAGGATTATCAGTGGGGAGCGCTCTATGATCTGCGCCTCCGCATGAAGAATATCGTACACATCAACGAATATCTATATACTGAGATCGAGACCGACAACAGAAAGTCGGGTGAAAAGCAGTTCGATTATGTGGATCCAAAGAACAGACAGGTCCAGATCGAGATGGAGAAGGTGTGCACAGAGCATCTCAAGCGCATAGGCGCGTGGCTTCCTCCTGTGTTCAAGGATGTCGCGGACGAATCTGCCGAGTTCCCGGTTACAGCGTCGGTTGTAATACCGGTATTCAACAGAGTGCGTACGGTGAAGGATGCTGTGGAAAGTGCTTTGGCTCAGAAATGTGACTTCCTGTACAATGTCATCGTGGTCGACAATCATTCGACTGACGGCACCACTGAACTTCTTGCGGAGATGGCGGCAAAGGACTCCCGTATCGTACACCTCATTCCTGCAAAATATGACCTCGGTATCGGAGGATGCTGGAATCTTGCTGTCCATAGCGACGCTTGCGGCGAGTTTGCCGTGCAGCTCGACAGTGACGATGTGTACAGCGGCCCTGATACATTGACCAAGGTGGTGGCGGCGTTCCGCGAGCAGAAATGTGCGATGGTTATCGGAACATATCAGATGACTGACTTCAATATGAATCCTATCCCTCCGGGAATCATTGACCATAGAGAGTGGACCGAGGAGAACGGACGCAATAACGCCCTCAGAATCAATGGACTCGGTGCGCCGCGTGCATTCCGCACATCAATCCTTCGCACACTGAATCTTCCTAACACCAGCTACGGTGAGGACTATGCCCTCGGCCTGCGCATCTGCCGCGAATACAGAATCGGCAGGATTTACGATGTGCTGTATTGCTGCCGCAGATGGGAAGGCAATTCCGACGCAGCCCTTGATGTGGACAGGGTAAATGCAAACAATCTCTACAAGGACCGCATCCGTACATGGGAACTTGCGGCCCGAATGAAAAGAAAATAAATTATGACAATACATCAATTCGTTCAGGATCAGCTCTCTACATGGACATTGGCGGCAGATAACTTCAAGGCACTTGCCGGAGTCCACACCAAGGAGATGAACATAAACGGGCTCACGGTCAAGCTCCAGTTCAACCCTGCCCGCCTGATTTCCTCCGCTGCAAAGACCGGCAAGGAGGATCTTGCGAAACGCAGGTGCTTTCTCTGCAGGGAGAACCGTCCTGAAGTGCAGATGAACATTCCGTTTCCTGCGGAAAGCGGTCACGAATACGATATTCTGGTGAATCCTTACCCGATCTTCGATGACCATCTGGTGGTTGCGAAGTCTGCACACAAGCCTCAGGAGATTGCAGGAAGGTACGTGGATATGCTTCAGCTAGCCCGTACATATAGAGAATGTACATTCTACTACAACGGTCCATGCTGCGGCGCTTCGGCTCCGGACCATCATCATTTCCAGGGTGTACCACGCGATGTGATGCCGCTTGAGATCAGTGTCAACGCAAGGTTCGAGGAAGGATGGCAGCCGATTCTGTCTGATGGCGAGGCGTCTCTGTATCATTATACCGACTTTTCAACCGGAATCTTCATAATCCGTTCATCATCGTCCTCGGCCGCAGCACATCTCTTTGAGCGTCTTATGGCTGCCGCTGATATGCCGGAAGGCGACGTCGAACCTCGAATCAACCTTTTCAGCTGGTGCTCAGGCGAGGAATACCGCACAATTGTCTACTTCAGAAGATGCCACCGTTCGCACCACTATTTCAGCGACGGCCCTGATCATCTCACCATGAGTCCCGGCTGTGCAGATATGGCAGGTGTGTTCATCGTTCCGGTTGATGAGGAATACAGGATGATAACACCGGAACTGCTGACGGAACTGCTTGAAGAAATCACAATACCTAAGGATGAGGAAAACCTTATCATAGAACGTCTCTTGCGTACACAGCCGTCTTTGTCGGTCGGTATCATGTCGGCCGAGGAGATTGAATTCGAACTTGTCGGCAAAGGCGAGGGAAAGGCAGCATATAAGGACGGCCGTATAGAGTATGACGGACAACTTTTCGATGAGCTGTATTTCCCTGCACCGATGTCTTCGTCAAGATTTGCGGAGCCGGCATTCACGCTTCACGGAGTTACAATCGGAGTTAAATTCCATTGGGAGCGTCAGGAAACACAGACCTTTGCAGGCGACCTTAGAATCATAGTGGACGGTAACAGACTCAGGGCAATCAATGTTGTCGGCGTTGAGGATTATCTGCTCAGCGTGATTTCGTCTGAGATGAGTGCAACCGCCTCGGAGGAGTTCCTGAAGGCGCATGCCGTCATTTCCCGTTCGTGGGTGATGGCACGCATTGAGGCCGACCGTAATGTCATCATTCCTAACGATATATACAATCTTCCGGAGCTTATAACATGGCTTTACGGCTCGCGCGATGTTGCGGTACACACCGGTGATGAATATATGAAATGGTACGATCACGCAGACCACAAACTGTTCGATGTGTGCGCGGATGACCATTGCCAGAGGTATCAGGGATTGACAAGGGCGACCGGCGAACGGGTGCGAAAGGTGATCGACCAGACCTGGGGACAGGTGCTGATGTCGGACGGAAAGCTCTGTGACGCACGCTTCTCAAAGTGCTGTGGCGGCCGTATGGAAGCTTTCTCTACCTGCTGGCAGGACAAGGATTATCCGTATCTCCAACCTCTTCATGACAGTCCTGGTCATAATCCCGAATCAGAGTGCTTCTGTAATACTCAGGATAAGGAAATTCTCGGTCAGGTCCTGAACAATTACGATCAGGAAACAGTGGATTTCTACGAATGGACAGAGACACTTGACCCTGCCGTGCTCGGCGAACTGATCGAAAGAAAGTTCGGTGTGATGACAGGTCCGGTAAAGTATCTTGAACCTCTTGAGAGGGGAGAGTCCGGACGTATCTGCAAGTTGAGAATAGTAGGTGAACTGAAAACTATCACAGTCGGCAAGGAACTGGAGATCAGGAGAATACTTTCGAAGACACATCTCAAGAGTTCTGCCTTTGATGTGGAATACACATCTGAGGGCAAGATCGTTCTTCACGGCCGTGGATGGGGTCATGGCGTCGGCCTCTGCCAGATCGGAGCGGCTGTCATGGCAACGAGGGGATACGGTTATAGGCAGATCCTCACTCACTACTATCCCGGAAGCGATATTGTTCAGCAGACAACCCAAAACAATTAGTGTCTATGTCAAGAAAATCATCTCCATGGCTCTGGGTGCCGACTCTGTATTTCGTAGAGGGCCTGCCATACTTCATAGTAAACAACATCTCCGTGGTAATGTTCAAGAACATGGGCATGCCTAACGGAATGCTTGCCTTGTATACAAGCCTTCTCTATCTCCCTTGGGTGATCAAACCTCTCTGGAGCCCGTTTGTGGATATCATCCGCAACAAACGTTGGTGGATCGTTACAATGCAGCTGCTTATGTCTGCAGCAATGCTCATGCTTCCGTTCTTCCTTCCGCTGGGCAGCGGTGAGGCAATCGCACAGAGTCCTATGTTCTATGTGACATTGGCTTTGTTCTGGATTACCGCCTTTGCTTCTGCGACCCATGATATCGCGGCTGACGGTTTCTATATGCTCGGCCTTGATTCCGGAACCCAGGCGGAGTTCGTCGGCATCAGAAGTACATTCTACCGTCTTTCTTCGATCTTCGGACAGGGCGTACTTGTCGCCCTCGCAGGTTTCCTGGATACCAGATACGGTGATGTGCATTTCGCATGGAAGGCGACGCTGATATTATCTGCGGCTATTTTTGCTGCAGTGACCCTCTATCATACATGGAGCCTTCCGAAACCTTCGGTGGACCGTATGTCGACTGCGACCACAGCTAAGGATATCTTCAAGGACTTTGGCCGCACGTTTGTCACTTTCTTCAATAAGAAGAGCATCCTCATAGCTATGTTGTTCATGCTTCTTTATAGGCTGCCTGAAGCATTCCTGGTGAAGATGATGAACCCGTTCCTGCTTGATTCTCAGGCGGATGGTGGTCTTGGCATGTCTACTGAGTCGGTCGGCATCATATATGGCACAATCGGAGTCGCAGCCCTTACTGTAGGTGGTATCCTTGGAGGCATCGCGGCTTCCCGATGGGGATTGAAGAAGTCCCTTTGGCCTATGGCCGCTGCACTTACCCTTCCTTGCCTGTCGTTTGTATTTCTTGCGGCGTTCCAACCTTCAAACCTTTGGGTGATAGGATCTTGTGTGGCTCTTGATCAGTTCGGATACGGCTTCGGCTTCACCGCATACATGCTCTATCTCATCTATTTTTCTGATGGAGAATTCAAGACGGCACACTATTCGCTATGTACTGCCTTCATGGCCTTGAGTATGATGATACCGGGCATGGTGGCAGGATATGTACAGGAAGCCCTCGGATATACTAAGTTCTTCGGTTTCGTGATGATATGCTGCCTTGTTACCGTATTCGTCACCTCCCTGCTCAAGGTCGATCCTGAGTATGGAAAGAAACATTAAACTTATTTGACATGAAAAAGAATCTATTTGCAGCCCTGACTATGGCTTCCATGATTGCAGTTTCCGCTTGCGGACCAAAATATGACCGGCCCGTAGAGGCTTCCCAGACAGGCTTTGCCATCTCACTTCTCAAGAATGTGGATGCTGTAACTCCTGATAATGAGAATGTTATAGTTTCGCCATATAGCGCGGCAGTGGCTCTGTCCATGCTTGCCGAAGGTGCCGAAGGCAAGACAAGAGAGGAACTTGACAATGCTCTCGGCGGAGTTCTGTACAAGGCCGAGGATCTCGGTGGAGGTGAAGACCTTGTCGTGAAATCGGCAAATTCTGTGTGGATCGATGACAATTTCAGTCCACGCAACCGCTATGTAAGTCTTCTTGAAAAAGAGTTCGATGCCTTCATCGATGTAGAGAACTTTGCAAGCCCGACAGCGCTCAAGGCTATCAACAACTGGTGCAGCGAGAATACAAACGGTAAGATCACAGAGATTCTCGACCGTCTCGACCCGAGCAATGTAATGGTTCTGATCAACGCCCTCTATTTCAATGCTCCTTGGGAGACTGAATTCGATCCGTCCATGACAACAGAGCAGACTTTCAACGGTCTCTCAAAGAAGACTCAGGTCAAGATGATGGGTGCAAAGGGCTATTATATGTACGGTGAGTATCAGGGTTTCCAGATGATCCAGCTTCCGTATCTCGGTCGCGAATATGCAATGTACATCGTTCTTCCACCGGAAGGTGCGGATATGGACAAGCTTCTTTCGAAGATGCAGCCATCTGCCTATGCAGCTGCTATGGATATGCTTTCGCAGCAGGAAGTCCGCCTCTTCCTCCCTAAGTTCAAGGTTGAGACTTCAATGAACCTCAATGAACCCCTTCAGAGAATGGGAATCAAGACCGCATTCACATCGGCAGCGGATTTCAGCGGCATTGCGGAAATGGGCCCTCTCGTTCTCGATCAGGTGAAGCAGAAATGCTATATGGATGTATCTGAGACCGGTACAGAAGCGGCGGCGGTGACAGCTGTTCAGATCAGGCTGACAAGTGCACGTCCTGTAATGAAGACTCCGGTTATGCGAGTCGACCGTCCGTTCTTCTTCGTTATCGCGGATGGTGACAATAACCGTATCCTCTTTGCAGGAAAAATCGTAAATCTTTAAGAATTTCTGAATTACCTATGAAAAGACTATCGCTTCTTATATCCCTTGTATTGTGCAGCATCGTTTCCTTTGCTGCCGGACCTGTCGTCAAGCCTGGAATCGAGGTTCTCCGTGACAGCGGTTTCGAACCTCTTAAAGGCAAAAGAGTCGGTCTCGTGACGAATCCAAGCGGTGTGGACTCGAAACTGAAATCTACAATCGACATTCTGTTCAATGCTCCGGAGGTGAATCTTGTAGCATTGTACGGACCGGAACATGGCGTGCGCGGAGATGTATATGCTGGAGGTAAGGTGAACGATTCTGTGGATTCAGTGACAGGTCTTCCTGTATATTCGCTGTACGGCGCAACCCGTAAGCCTACCGCGGAGATGCTCAAGGGAGTGGATGTGATAGTTTATGACATTCAGGATGTAGGTGTCCGTTCATATACATTCATAAGTACTCTGGGTCTTGTGATGGAGGCATGTGAACCTCTCGGAATCGAAGTTGTGGTGCTTGACAGACCTAATCCGCTCGGCGGTAACAAGATAGAGGGCAGTTATGTGGAACCTGGCTTCTTCTCGTTTGTGAGCCAGTATAAGATACCGTATGTCTATGGTCTGACTGTCGGCGAGGTTGCGACCCTCATCAATGAGGAAGGACTCAACCGCGGACAGAAAGGCGACCAGGCTCCGGCAAAATGCAGACTCACTGTAGTTCCGATGGAAGGTTGGACCAGAGATATGCTTTATGAAGATACAGGATTGCCTTGGGTGCTTCCTTCTCCGAACATTCCGTTCAAGGATTCGCCGATATATTATGCTTCGTCCGGTGTGTGCGGAGAGCTCTATGGATTCATGAATATCGGTATAGGATATACCCTTCCGTTCGAGCTGTTCGGTGCTACATGGCTTGATCCGTCAGCCTTGAAATCCAAGCTCGAAACTTACGATATGGAAGGCGTTTCCTTCAGGACAATATGGTATAAGCCGTTCTCCGGGTCGCAGAAAGGTGAACTTGTCGGAGGTGTTCAATTCTTTTTTACAGACTATGAAAAGGCCCGTATTACAGAAGTTCAATTCCTTGTAATGCAGGCAGTTGCGGAGCTTTATCCGGATAAGAGGGCATTCGAGGTCATATCGGGTTACGGACTGTTCGATAAAGTTTGTGGCACGGATTATGTTAGGAAGGTGTTCAGCAACAGGTACAGATTCGAAGACATTAAGGATTTTTGGCGGAAAGATGAGGAGGCTTTTCGGGTTTTGTCTCAGAAGTACCATATCTATTAACCTTTTAAACTTTTAATACTATGAGGTTATCAGCTAGAACAATCGCTGCGATGTTGATAGGATTCGCATTTGCAGCAGCGCACCCGGATGTGGATGCACAGTCGCGTGGAAATTCAAGATCGTCATCAGTTTCGCGCTCATCATCATCATCAAGACCGGTACAATCGACTTCCAAGTCATCAGATACAAGGACAAAGAGCGAGGCACGTCCAGCTAACAAACCTTCGGGAAATGTGACATCAGGCCGTCCTTCAGGCAATCCTGGATCATCGGTATCAAGACCGTCAGGTTCATCAAGCCGTCCGAAGGCTGATATCAGCCCGGCAGACAGAAAACCGTCAGCAAGCAAGCCGTCAGCAAGCAAACCATCAGCAAACAAGCCTTCAGCAAAACCGGTGGAAAAGCCAAACGGCAATAGACCGGGCGGTTCGGTTTCAAGGCCACCGCAGAACAAACCGTCGGTACACAAGCCTGCTCCGAACAAGCCATCAGTAAACAGACCTTCGTCCAACCGTCCGAAACCAGGTCCGGCACCGGAATACAGACCGGGCGCAAACAGACCGATCGGGGTGAGACCACCGTCAAGACATCCGAAATATCCTAGACCTGAGAGGGTTCACCCGCGCGACAGAGATTTCATGGATTACAAGAATCTGACTTTCCACTGGTTGAGCAACCCGCACTATTACGGATACAGGATCAAGGTTCTGCCGGCAAAAGCCATCACACGTAGAATCGGAGGTATTACATATTATCTTTATGATGATATATGGTACAGACCATACAACGGTTATTATATCGTGAGCCGTCCGCCTTTCGGAACTTCGCTTGCAGCAGATCTCATCAGCGGTATTGCATGGACAGCAGTGAAACTTTCTTACTACAACACTGTAGCGAATACATACAATACTATAAGTGAGAACAATGCGTACATTGCGGAACAGAATGTGATCATTGCCAGGAATAATGCGACAATCGCAGCACAGAATCAGGCAATCGCACAGTCGCAGAGCAAGGCTCATGCGGCATACGGACTTGCGAATGAACTTGGACTTGTACAGAGTTACGGATCGGCATCGGAGTCGTACTTCTACCAGGACGGAGTTTTCTACTCACAGGGTTCAGACGGACAGTATTACGTGATCGTACCTCCTGCGGGAGCGGTGGTAGACAGACTTCCTGAGGATTTCGATACTGTGATTCTTAACGGAAACAAGTACTACAGAGTGGATGACACAATCTATCAGATGATCATCGATGAAGGAAAACCATATTTTGAAGTGCTTGGACAGATGAACTAAAGTCGGCCGAACATTTCATTGAGTATTGAATCATCACCAGAGGCGTGGAGGGAAATAGAAAACCCTTCACGCTTTATTATGTTTTCTGCGGTCATGACATCAAGTATATGTCTGGCAACAGCCGGAGCAGGGTCGATGATTGTAATAAGACGTGATGGTGTGAGGTCGGAAGCGACCTTGGAAATGGTTTCTGAAAGGAAGGGGTAGTGGGTACAGCCGAGTACGATGGTATCAGCGCCGGCATCAAGGAGCGGTTCAAGACTTTCCATTACCGTAGTCTCTGCCTTTGGTCCGGAAGTCATGCCATTCTCTACAAGTTCTACGAACCCCTTTCCTATATGTTCCACGACTGTGACGTCTTCGGCGTGTCTTCCTTTGGTGTCGCGGTATTTTTCAGCCTTGAGTGTGCCGGCTGTGGCAAGAACTCCGATGATTCCGGTCTTGGTAGATGCTGCTGCCGGTTTGATGGCAGGCTCCATTCCGATGAAACTTACAGGGTATTCGGCGCGAAGCGTCTTGATTGCTGCCGCAGTAGCCGTGTTGCAGGCTACGACGATTATGTCAGCCCCTTGGGATAGAAGGAAATCTGTGATGTGTCGTGCCCTGTCAATGATATATTCCTTGGATTTTTCGCCGTAAGGACAATGCGCGTTGTCCGAGAAGTAGACATACTTCTCTTCCGGGAGCAGTTTCCTGATCTCCCTGAACACGGACAAGCCTCCGATTCCTGAGTCGAAAATTCCTATCATACGCTGCAAAGATAAACATTCCTTTGGCAATCTGAACGGAGTGCGGAATCTTTTGTTATATTTGCGTTCTTTAAAACGAACGTATATGGCACTTTATCTCCCCGAAGGCTATCGCAATATCTTAGGCAGCGTAGAGAATACAGAAAAGGCAATCAAGGCTGTAAAAGACATGTTCCAGGACAACCTTTCCGCACAGTTGGCACTTTTGCGAGTGACAGCTCCGATGGTAGTGCTCAGCGGTACAGGTCTGAACGATGATCTCAACGGCATAGAAAGGCCTGTAGCCTTCCCGATCAAGGATATGAATGAGCAGAAGGCGGAGGTAGTTCACTCTCTGGCCAAGTGGAAAAGAATCAAGCTGGCTCAGATGGATGTGCAGCCGGGCAGAGGTATCTATACCGATATGAACGCTCTTCGTCCTGATGAGGAGCTGGATAATATCCATTCTATCTATGTGGACCAGTGGGACTGGGAGAAGGTCATTACAAAGGAGGAACGCAATCTTGCTTTCCTTAAGAAGACCGTGCGTAGAATCTATGAGGCTATCAAGGTGACTGAGAACAAACTGTATGTCGAGTTCCCTCAGATAGAGCCAATGCTTCCGGAAGAGATCTTCTTCATTCATTCTGAACAGCTCCTGCTTCAGTATCCTAATCTCACACCGAAGGAGAGGGAGAATGCGATTGTGAAGAAACATAAGGCAGTGTTCATCATCGGTATCGGCGGTGAATTGTCGGATGGTACTATCCATGACGGCAGAGCGGCTGACTATGATGACTGGACAACACGCAATGAAGACGGATTTGACGGCCTCAACGGTGACCTCCTGCTTTGGAACCCGGTATTGAACAGTGCATTCGAAGTGTCAAGTATGGGTATCCGCGTGGATGAGACTGCACTTCGCAGGCAGTTGAAGACACGTGCCGAGGAGTGGAAATCGGATCTTATGTATCATCGTATGCTTCTTGACGGAGATCTTCCGTATACGATCGGAGGCGGTATCGGTCAGTCGCGACTTTGTATGTTCCTGTTGAGGAAAGCACATATAGGCGAGATCCAGTCGAGTATTTGGCCGGAGGAGATGTACGAAGTTTGCCATGAGGCAGGAATTGATCTGGTGTAGTTCCTTTCCCGTTCTCCTGACTGAAGCCGAAGGATCCTTAACCAAAAACAGAAATTAAATGATATCAATTGAAAATATAAAAGATCTTCAGATCCGTGTTCAGACGTTGGGCAGGTGCATTGCCATCGAGGCAAAGCGTGAGGATGTAGAGCAGAAGACGCAGAAGACCCTTGCGCCTGACTTTTGGGATGATCCTAAGGAGGCTGAGAAGTTTCTGAAGGAACTTTCGGGCGTGAAGTTCTGGGTGAACGGCTTTGATAAGGTTGCCGCAGCGGTCGAGGATCTCAATGTTCTGTATGATTTCGCCAAGGAGAGTCTTGCCGGAGCGGATGATGAGCAGACCGATGAAGTGGTGGAGCTGGAGGAAGCATACGCTTCCGCTCTTGAAGAACTTGAGGCGTTGGAGCTCAGGAATATGCTGGGTGAAGAGGGAGATAATCTCGGAGCTGTTCTCACCATCAATTCAGGTGCCGGCGGTACTGAGGCGAACGACTGGTCAGCGATGCTTATGCGTATGTATGTACGTTGGGCGGAACGAAACGGATATAAGGTTACGATTACAGATGAGCTTGAGGGCGAGGATGCCGGAATCAAGTCTGTGACCATGCAGGTCGAGGGTGATTACGCCTTCGGATATCTCAAGGCTGAAAGCGGTGTTCACCGTCTTGTGAGAATTTCTCCGTTCAATGCCCAGGGCAAGCGTCAGACTACTTTCTCGTCCGTGTTCGTATATCCGTTGGTGGATGATACTATCGAAATCGAGATCAATCCGGGAGACTTGGAGTGGGATACTTACCGTTCAAGCGGAGCAGGCGGACAGAATGTGAACAAGGTCGAGACAGGTGTCCGTGTGAAGCATATTCCTTCTGGAATTGTTGTCGAGAATACCGAGACACGTTCACAGTTGGACAACAGACAGAACGCCCTTCGAATCCTGAAGTCGCGTCTGTATGATATCGAATTGAAGAAGCGCCAGGAGAAGCAGGCGGAACTTGAGGGTCAGAAGAAGAAGATCGAGTGGGGCTCGCAGATCCGAAGCTATGTGCTTCATCCTTATAAGATGGTCAAGGACCTCCGTACCGGTCATGAGACTTCGGATACGCAGGGAGTGCTTGACGGCGATCTCAATGATTTCATGAAAGTGTTCCTGATGGGGAACAATAAATAAATTCTTTCAGACCTTCAAGTGTGCTGCGGAAGCGGATTCTGCCGTTCGATGCCTTGCAGGCCTTATCCATTGATATGCTGATGTTGCGTATGTGCTCGGGGAATCGCTCTGTGTCTGGGATGATGATCCCTTCCGGGTCATGACCGAGCATCCTGACGTATTCACACGCGGTTTCGTATGTGTTCAATGTGTTCTCCGCTCCGAAGTTGTAGATTCCACCAGGGAGATCGAATGTAGGCGGTATGTTTCTTACGACTTCATCTATCCATGTTATACCGCGGAATTCGCGTGTTGCGAATTTCAGCGGGGCGCCGGTTTCGATGGCGGTCTTTATGTTCCTGATAAAGTTGTTATGGGTGTGCATGCCCGGCCTTTCGATGTCGTACATCCATGTGGCACGCAGTGCTACGGTGTTGCTGCATATGTTCAGGGCCCGTTCTTCTGCAAGAAGTTTGTGACGGCCGTAATGATTTTCCGGTGAGGAGGGAATGTCTTCCGAAAGGAGCCCAAGTTCATGGTTGCCGTTGTATATCTGGTCCGATGAGAAGAATACGAATTTGATGTTGTGCCTTGCTGCGGCTTTGGCAAGGTTCTCCACTCCGATGACATTAACTTTATAGCTCTCGTCCGGATTTTCCTCGCAATATCCTGTGTTGGAGATTGCGGCAAGGTGCAGGATGGCATCCGGCTGTGTCTCCGAAATAAATCTTCCGGTTTCCTCTTCCGATGTGATGTCCATATCCTTGTGTCTTGGAGCGATGATTTCAAAATCGTCCTTGAGGGCTTCTGCAACGCGTCCTCCCACAAATCCGCTGGCTCCAGTTATAAGTATCTTCTTCATGGCAGTGCTTATCTCTGACAAAGATACGTATTATGTAACATATCATTAGTGTCCGGTAAAAAATCATAAAAGTTCTTTGAAAATATTGAAAGTTAGGTAGTTATAGAGATTTTTCGAGTCAACCGATTTGAATTTATCTTTGCCAGACTAACGTAGAATGGCATATGCATAAAGGAAAATACG
>JBGVEY010000043.1:0-8427 GCA_045120635.1 Candidatus Cryptobacteroides sp. | reverse complement strand
CGTCATTGTTGGGATACTACGAAAAGTATCATTGCAGATAAGGAACCGCCGTATGCGGACCCGCATGTACGGTGGTGTGAGAGGTCGGAAAACAAAAGTAGGAGGAAAACCTACTTTTGTTTTCCTCCTACTCGATTTATTTAGAGGTTATAGTATGGTTTTCCAGCAGCTGCAAGACCAGCTTTAGCCTCAGTATTCGTAAGCGTATAACCATCAGGATCTGAACCAGCGTCGCGACTTCTATTGCCATTCGTACAAGTAACTGTCATTCCGCCAAATGCCCCGTCTGAAATTGCCTGGAGAACAGGAGTCGGATCCTTTTCTGCTTTAGTGCGGAGATTGAAGCACATAATTCCAGCATATCCATCATTAACAGCATCCTCAGCATATCCTGCAATTGTATTTGCATTATATGAATTACCTAAGTTTAAAGATAATGGAAACCACTGATTATTAGTCACCCCTGGCATTGTGCACCATAATTTCGATAAGTACGATCCAAAATAGCCATGATATATATAGTTTACATCTGCACATGCTGATGAAGAAATCATGTCGCTATTTCCCCAATCAAATACAGTGATAATCTTATCATCCCCTATCAGATCCCTTGTATAGGAAATGATATTGCTGTAAGAACCTGAAACTAAGGCAGTAGCATAATCAGCATACTCGTCATCGAATCCGATTCCATCCAGACCGTATTTCTGTACAGCCCAGGCAAGTATGTTGGCAAATTGTTTTTGTTGAGTAGCGTTCATGTTGGCAACACCTATTCCCTGCCAATCACCAAGCACTGTCAAAAGGACTTTCATATCCGAATTTTGAAGTGGACGAACATAAGTATTTGCGCCATTCCCCTCCAAAACAGGAGCTAATTTGTCATTGAGAAACAGCGTAGGTTCTGTAGCGCCATTCACTGTCGTCTTATGGATATTCGATGCGAACAGCTCCACAATATCAAATAATGTGATTTCCTCATCAAGCATGTAATCCATGGCATTCAGAGGATTGACATCATTTGTTTCGACATATACTGTCATAACCAAATCTTTGTCCCCAATTGCTCTTGTCATTGGGATTGACTCAGTAAAGTCTGGTTCAGTTGCAACAACCGAAGGTTCCATCTTATTACAAGAAAGAACCGCGAGCATCGCAGCACAAAGCGCGAAAAATGAAAAAATCTTTTTCATGATGCTTAAAATTTAAAGGTTATTAAATATTGTGGTTGGATGGTATTTCTACCATGTCTTAATCCATTTATTATATCCGCTTCCAGTTCTATCAGACAACTGCATAACATCGATATTATATTGGAAGGATTCTGAAACAAATAAATTCTTGAAAAACATCTCAGGATTCCAAGTTCCACCTTCATACGCATCCTGCAGCAAAGATCTTATATCTTCAAAAACGAATATGTTATTCTGACGCAATCCGTTCTCTTCCCACTGAATCAGATATGTATAGCTGTTCTGACCTCTATGCCAATAGGCATTGGTACACCCGTATCTCTTCGGATTAAGCCCAGCAATAGGCTTGCGAGGATACTTTACAGAGACTCCGGGCATTCCTTGATGATACGGATCTATGACTTCAATCTCATAGGGCTCCTCCGTCGGCTGGTTATACCCGGACCAAGCATAGTCTATAAAGCCGCCCACCTCTATGCCACCGCAAGCCTCGACATCCCAGAAATATTCTGTCGGCTCATCATAATCCACCAATGTGAGAAGCTTATAGTTTCCAAGTGCTTGACGGAGAGCTCTGATAAGTTTGGGGTATGACTTTGTGTTGACCTCCGGAAAAGTATCGTCCTTTCCATATTTTGAATCCCGGTCCCAGAGATTCACACCATCAAGATGGTACCTTTCAACTATCGTCTTCACCTGATACACGAAATCATCTATCTGGTTGTCCGTCATATTGCAGAAGCCTATTCCCTTGCCGCCACCTTCAATGCACAGACATACCTTTCTTCCTGTTTCCTGCACCGGCCTGATATAGGTGTCATAATTTTCCAGAATATACTTCAAGTCCGAAGTCAACTCAAGAGTAGCCTGTCCTGTCGAATAATCATATCCGACAGAAGACTTTCTCAGATTAACTATATTACCGACGCCCTGATACCATACTCTTTCTCGTTTTTCTACTTTTTCAAAGTAGAAATCTGTTGCAAGACGAGGATCGAACTGAGCCGTATTCAGATAGAATACCATAAAGAGCTCCGAACCGTCGTGGAGTTCAGCCTTGGTCTCCCATGCGTTCCTGACAGTCACGTCAATATATATGATGCTGTTCTCCGAATCCTGCCAAGGAGATACAAGAGTTATCGGAAGAAGATATCTTCCAGATTCAAGAACATTTCCGAGCTTGTTTACTCCATATATCTTCACCTGCTTCATGTCACTGCGTCTGCTGCCCTGAGTGAACTCAAATGCACCACCGCCGATGAATTCGTAAAAACTTGCAGGAAGTTCCTTGTACTCAATACCGGTTGACTGGGAATATGTACTCACCAAATCAGGGCGTGCCTCCAAAAGGAGGGTCTGGTTGCTTGTTACCGGCTTGCTGGCCTGGACATAGAACTCTTCAGTGCGGAAACTGTCTCCCTTGTTCAGCAGCACATCCGTACGGTCACCGGCCGTGTCCGACGCGCGCAGATGCAAGGTTGCCGTTGAATTAACCGCATCCTCGTCCAACTGTTCTCCTAACGGCATATCTATCACCTCATCTACGCAGGATGACAATGTGATCGCCATCAGGCAGAATGTCACTATTCTAAATAATTTCATAACCTATTCCTCCTTCTTGTTGATTTCGGGTATCTCAATTCCATCCGGCCAGACAAGGTCATACTGAGCCACACCGTCATTGCCATACTGGGAATGATCCTTGATCGTATTGCCCTTGCCTTCATTGAACTTCCAATAGCCGATGAGAGTCGGATCATCCTGTGGATTTTCAATTCGGTACATGTTTTCCCATATCTGTTCCGGAGTTCGCGCCACGTTCCATACTCTTGCCTCCGCTATCTTTCCCTGGAGCGGACGATAGTCATTGTAGGACTTGCCGATAAAGAACTGATATGCCTCTGCCTCTCCCAATGCTCTTTGTGCGAGATTGATGCCTCCCGTAGCCGTACCAAGTTCCTTCCCTTCACTCTGAACTTTACCATCGAGGTATACCCTTACAATTCTGGTTTCATAATCATAAGTACAAGCCACATGATACCATCGGCCGTCATAGAGCTTCTTTGAAGCGTCCGAGGCAGGGAACTTTCCGAATGAGGTGCCACCGCCACTGCCATCGAACTGTATCTGCTGACGTTCAAAATTGGTGTCGCCTATTCTCATCAGCAGATATTGCTCTACTCCCATTATGCTGGATATGTTGCACGCTCCAAAATCATTTTCAAGATCAAAACGGTCCATATAGATAAGAGCTTCGTAAGTCATTGCGGTCAGGCCATTGAATGCCTCACTTTGCGGCCCAGGCTGATCAAGTGTAGGGAAATTGATCCAGTTATCTGTAAGTTGCGCAGCCACAGTGATCGCCGAAGAACGCCTAACAAGATAATATGCAATACCTGCATTACCCATCACATCTATATCGGATGAAGTTAATCTTACGGGAAGAAGATAGGTGTGATCGATATCCATAGATTCGATCTGATCCTCCCCTTCTCCCATCAGATTCTTGAATCGGAGTGTCACGGTTTCGGAGATGGTTTTCCCTGCAGGAATGGATACTTCAGCAGTCTGAAAATCAAGATACCGCAACGGAAGCATCTCATAGTCCGTACCGTTCCTGCTGTTGAATACAGACACCAAACTTTCATCGACAGTGACTGTCGCCTTGATATCCCCGTCTGCCGGATAGGTAAGGGTCGCTGCCAACTCCTTGGTGAATTCTGGGATATTGTTTCCAAAAGTAGCCGCCTGACGGGAATTAGAAGCACTTATGTCAAGATATATAGAGTTATTGAACCTATATCCATCAGAAGAATATCTGTCGCAGGATATGGCTATAAATACAATCAGTGTGCTGAATATCAATAATCTTTTCATATCTGTACTCATTTTGATGGGTTAAGAGTCTGGATCGCTCTGCAGACCATCGCATAATTGGAATCATAGTGGTAGTAGTCTGTCTGGATATCGTATATCGCCAGGCCTCCAAAAGCAACGGCTCTTTCCGTAAGTACATCCACGGCCGGATGCTCTTTCTTGGATTCGTCAGACACATTTCCTGAAACCGAAGCAGAAAGAATTATTTTCTTCCTGTCAAGGCCGCATCGTGCGACAGCCTCGTTAACAGTCATCTTGATATCGTGAATGTTCTCCAGTATATGGGTGTCAAGGACAAAATAGTCTATCATATCCCTGTAACTCTGTGGCACTGCCATCGGATTCCCCTCGAAGACAATCAGCTGCCCGGACCTTCTTTCCGATGAAAGCCTGGCTGCGAGTGATTCCACCACCTGTGCCATTCTTTCATCATCAAGTCTGTAAGGAGCGGTGAATGAATAACCGTCAAGACCATTACTGTTAACAGATGCCACTATTCCATCTATATACGAATCAAACTGATCTGACTCCATTGACACCGAACCGTCTTTCTTGAGATCAATGTGAAACAGAACCTTTGTGCCAATGGCTCTCATCCATTCCATATCCTCTGCATCAGACTGCGAGAATGATTCGGCATTGGTAAGTGAGACAATGTCAAGAGAGTCTGGAAGACAGCGAAGGAATGACTTTTCACTGACGGGCTTCTGCTGAGCATTGTCAAAACTGGCGTAGAAGATATAATGCTCGCTTCCCTTGTAATCGCGGAGAGACTGCGCATACTGCTCCCAAAGTTCCGGAGACTCCTGCCATGGATATATGATCTCTATATCCAGAGATTCCGTCTGAGTCCAGTCTGAACATGAGGATAACGCAAGTACAGCCATAGCTGTAAGTATACTTCTCTTCATTTCATTCATCAATTATACTGTTTAACATCCCACCATACTCGGGTAGACATTCCATCACCGGTGCTGCTTCCCTGGGTTTCTGCGTTGAGCGTCGCTATAGCCTCCTGCAGATTGGCATTGTTCATCTGGTACTCCTCCACAGGGTAAGTAAGCCTGCGGGCGTGGTGTTCCAGATCCACAGTTCCGCCACTCTTGTCCTGAGGAGCCGGGAGCAGGCGTGGATAACCTGTGCGTCTGTACTCAGACCATGCCTCCACTCCGAGAGGGAAGATTGCGATCCACTTCTGAGTGATGATCCTCTCAAGGTTGCGTTCAAAGTCTCCCCCACTCTCCCATGCCACCGTTATGTCGCTCTGACGCATGGACATGCTGTATCCTCCGAGCGGATCGACATAAACTTCAGGCTTGCTTTCGGCATCCGCAATATACTCGGCAGCACCGCTTGCTCCCTTCTCCTCAAACGAAAGGGCAATACCCAGTTCGTACAGTTCTCTTGCAGCCTCTTCGCTTCCCCAGCGGAGCTCATACTCCGCCATCAGGAAGGAGACTTCGGCAGCATTGAGCCATAGATATGGGGTATCTGTCGTGACAACCATATTGGAGTAGCTGCTCACCGCCGCTGTCTTGCTGGACACGTCCGATCCGATACGGATACCGGCGTAGTTGCCTGCGTCATTCGGAAGGAACATCTTCTCACGACGCGGATCATTGTATCCGTTCATGTAGTTGATGATGTCCGCTCCGACCCTGTGGTCCGCCCAGTCATTATAGATCAATGCAGTGCGGTTTTCAGCGGCGTGCATGGCTGCATTGTCCGCATTCGAGGTGACCACTCCCGCTGCAATGGCTTCGGCCGCCTTGGTCTTGGCTAACTCAGGCTTCACATAGCTCAGGCGCATCGCCATACGGAGCTTCAGCGAGTTTGCGTATTTGCACCACTGCGATATGTTTCCATAATACACATGGTCATAGCTGCTCCAGGCGGAAGCGGCCAGACCGGTATTTTCCGAGAATACCTTGATGGCTGCATCAAGCTCCTCAAACATCTTCTCATACACATCCTCCTGACTGTCATACTTGACGTATATGGATTCGTTAGCCACGGCATCAGAATAAGGAATAGGACCATACGAATCCGTAACCCTATGCATGATGGCAACCCTGAAAAGGTCCGCAAAGGCATTGGACACTTCGTCATCGGTGGCTGTCACGATACCTCTGTACGGCGCATATGTCTCGGTGATCACATTTGCGAACGGCCATTTCCTCCAGTCCGCCGATGGATTGAAGGTCTCGAAACGTGTGAGCCAAGTGTCCACCGTAGAGCCTATGTAGCCTCCGAACGGTCCGCCTGAAAGGCTCTCGTTGAACTGATACATATGCTCCTGAACCGGAATAACGAGGTTCTGAAGATTCAGGACCTTTGTTCCTGTGCGATAGTTGTTCACTTCCATCTGCTCAGCCGTTACCTGATTGGGGTTGGTGTTCATGTCAATGAAGCCTGCTGTGCAGGATGACGCTACGCAGAAAGCGAGGATTGAGAGGAATAGATTCTTCGCAGCTCTCAAATTGGCATTGTTGCTTTTCATATTCTGTCCTCCCGTTAAAAATCAAGTTTCACATTGAAACCGAGACTTCTGAGCGAAGGCATCATGAAGTAGTCGATTCCCTGATAGTTGTTTCCAGTTGATGCGACTGCCTCCGGATCGAACGGAGCCTTGCAGTATATCATCCACAGATTGTGTCCGACAAGAGAAAGAGTAAGTCCCATCTTGTTCCTGAACCACTTGCGAGGAAGAGTATATCCGATAGACAGCTCCTGCAGACGGAAGTTGGTTGCACTGTAGGTATAGTACTGAGGCAGTCCGCTCTGCGAACCTATGGCCTGGTACCACTTCTGTGCATCCATCCATTCTCGTCCGTTCACAAGCACTCCGCCGGCATCTCTTGCTGCAGCAGAAGCCTCCGATACTCCGTATAAGTCAAGATTAGCCTGAGTCGCTGAATAGCATACGCCGCCGATTCTTCCGGAGAAGAGGAAACCGAGGTTTATTCCCTTCCATGAGAAGTCGTTTCGCCAAGCAAGGTTATATTTAGGGAATACTGTTCCCAGGAATATCTCATCCGCTTCATCTGTTATGGATATATCACCATTATCATCGATTTCAATATATCCCTTCTTATTGGTAAGAATATTGGATGTAGTATACAGGTCTCCGAGTGTCCCTCCCTGCTTGAGTATGAACTTGCTCTTTCCGAGAGCCTTGATGTCAAGCTGGTCAAGGTCAAGAGGCTCGCCTGTCACCGGATTGACCGCATTGGATGCAAGGTCAAGGATCTCGTTCCTGTTCCATGAGAAAGTGAAGTTGCTGTCCCACGAGAAACCGTTCCAGTCATGTCCGTATCCGAGGGAAGCCTCGACTCCGGTATTCCTCACGTTACCTGTCTGAAGATAGATCGTCGTATAGGATGACGATGGAGGAAGAAGCGGGTCAAACGTCTGATTATATGTATCGGCGAGATACCATGAAAGATTGAGACTGAGATCCTGCCAGAAGGTCATCTCAAGACCCACCTCATAGGTAAGGGTACGCTCAGGCTTGAGGTCACTGATAGGATAATGCGTCTTATCCTTCCATATCTTGCTGGTTGGGTCATATTCGTATGTAGGAACTGTGAGGAAGCGAGGGAACGGCATACCTACCGATGCAACAGATCCTCTCACCTTGAAATAGCTCAAGGCTCCCATATCCCAATGAGATGAAGGTACCCACGAAAGTCCGGCAGACGGATAGAAGAAGCTTGACTGGCTTGATCCTGCTATCTGCGAAGCCCAGTCATTACGGCCTGTCGCTGTAAGGTAGAGCATCTTCTTCCAGCCCACCTCAATGCTTCCGAACATAGACTGGGTCTGGTCGTGCCATCCGCTCTTGGTCGCCCTCTTCTTGGTGTCGTCAAGGTCCATCACATTGAACACATTGGCAAGACCGTTTGCCTGGATCGGACCGCCATATCGCATCTCGTCAGTCTTGATGTCGTTGATGGAAGCACCCAGATTGGCCACAAGGCTCCAGTCCTTCCCGAAAGTCTTGTTCACATTGAGCATGATGTCGGCGTAGGTCTGCGTGTCAAGGCCTCTTGCCTCAGTATAGTGACCGTTCTTTCCTCCCTCCGAGATGGTGGACTCGGTCGTCGCATAATACTTCTGCGTATAGAGGTTGTCAGCATTGTCTATGCGTACACGTCCTGTGACATTGAGCCAGTAAAGGATGTCGTAACTTGCATTCAGCGACAGCATATAACGTTTCTTGTCGTTGTTGCGGAGATTACGGTAGTTGATCCAGTACGGGTTCTGCATACGCAGGTCTCCCGTAAGGTCATCGCTCCAGAACTGTTCCATCAGTTTCGTTCCCGGATTGTATCTCTCGAAGCTCCTGTAAAGGTCG
>JBGVEY010000042.1:0-100265 GCA_045120635.1 Candidatus Cryptobacteroides sp. | reverse complement strand
GGGACGAAGTAGATTGTGGGAGGGGCCGGAGTGAGCGAAGCGAACGGAGTCCTCCGCAATCACTGCTATCCTCCCGGTGCAATATAAAATGAAGAAAGAGGCTAACCTCAAAGTCTAATTGACTTTTTAGTCAGCCTCTTTTTATGTTGTGTAATCGGAGATTACTTGTACTGTGCGAACTCGATGTCGTTCTCAGCGCGAGCAGCAAGCTTCTCGCACTTCTTAGCAGCCTCAAGGTTCTTCTTGACACCCTCAGCATCGCCGTTGCGTGCAGCAGCGATAGCGCGGAGGTAAGCAGAAGCCGGGCACTCACACTTGAGAGCAGCAGCAGGAGCTGTGTTGCCGTTGAGGAGAGCGATAAGAGCAGCGTTGAAGCCCTCTGAACCAGCCTTTGCAGCAGCAGCCTTGTAGTCACCGTTGAGTACGTCTACAACTGCGAGGTTAGCCTTTGCAGCCTCGTTGTTAGCAGCCTTGAAGAGCTCGGCAGCCTCAGCGTTGTTACCCTCGAGGAGAGCTACAACACCCTTAGCGTTCTTAACGTCAGCATCCTCAGCGCAGTTAGCGAGAGCAGCCTTAGCCTCAGCGAGCTTGTCCATCTTGATATAAGTTACAGCGAGGTTGTACTGACCGTTAGCGCTATTGAACTTCTCAACTGCCTTCTTGTAGATAGCAACCTTCTGGTCCTTGCACTTAACGAGAGTAGCAGCACGGAGAAGTGCAGTCTCGTCGAGAACGTCGATGTTCTCCTCGATAAGCTTGAGGAGCTCCTCGTTAGAGTAGTTAGTGAACTCTACGTTAGCGATGAAGCGTGCACGACGAAGCTCAGGAAGTACGTTCTTAGCGAGTGATTTGTAAACCTGAGACATGTTCTTGATCTCCTGCTCACGAACTGCAGGGTCGCTGTACATAGAAAGAACGCGGATGATGAGATCCTTGTCCTCGATGTCTGAAGCAGCTACGAGCTCCTGGAAACCTTCCCAGTCCTCACCTACGCTTGTTACGTTTACTGGAACGCCGAATGGGTTCTTCTTAGTTACCTTCTTGAATGCCTTCTCAGCAGACTTTGAACGGTTGTCAGAAAGCTTGTTGTTCTGATCCTCCTTTCCGTCTGGTGAAGCGTAAGCTACAACGTCAGTGCTTACGAGAGTCTTGCGCTCGTGAGCCTTGACAGCCTCAACAGCAGCAAGGAAATCCTTAACTGACTGAGACTTTGTCTCGCTGTTTCTTACAACTGAGCTGTTGATCTGGTAAAGAACCTGACCTTCCTCAGTCTGCTTGATGATCTCCTGATAGTTGTCAGCCTTGAGTGGAAGGTTAGCCTTCTTGCAGATGAGCATATAAGTAGTGTTAGCACCATCAGCAACCTTCTTTGTAGGGAGGTCGATCTTATCCTTCTTGTGGCTTGCTACACCGCGGAGCTCAAGGTAGCACTTCTCCATACCTGGAGTGTAAGCGAACTTAACAGCCTTAGTGATAGTTGAACCCTCAGATGGAACAACCTGGTAGTTGTCCTCTACCTTCTCGCCCTGGAACATGAAAGGCTCCATTGCAACCTCACCACCCTCGAATACGATTACTGGAGTAACCTCGAGAATAGCCTTAGGATGGAAGTAATCCTCTGGGTAAGTAACTGTTACAGATGCGTTGATCTCACCAGCTACTACCTCAAGAACTGCAGGCTCGCACTTAACGATTACGTTCTCTGCCATCTCTGCCATCTTCTCAGGTGAGCTACAAGCGATTGCAGCGAAACCGAAGATAGCGGCAGCCATGAATTTGATTGTTTTTTTCATTTTTGATTAAAAGTTAGTTGGTTTATGTATTTTCGTTAATTCCGATAGTTTGCCTTAACCGCGCAAAGATAGCGAAATATTTAGATTTTTTCTAATATAAAGTGTATAATTTGACGCCTTTTCGTAACTTTGCGACGTTATGACGAATCAGGAATTACAAAGTCTCAAGAACAAATACGACATTGTCGGTAACGATCCGGCATTGAACAGGGCGTTGGAGATTGCTGTGAAGGTGGCTCCGATAGATATGACTGTGCTCGTTTCGGGAGAGAGTGGAGTGGGAAAGGAGAATATTCCTCGAATCATTCATCAGAACAGCCCGAGAAAAAGAGCAAAATATTTCGCTATAAACTGCGGCGCCATTCCGGAAGGAACCGTTGATTCGGAACTTTTCGGACATGAGAAGGGTGCTTTCACCGGCGCCAACGAGATGAGGAAAGGATATTTCGAAGAGGCCGACGGCGGTACTCTTTTCCTTGACGAGATCGCTGAGCTTCCTTTGGCTTCACAGGCAAAGCTCCTCAGAGTCCTTCAGGACGGTGAGTTTATCAGAGTCGGTTCCTCAAAGGTCCTCAAGACGGATGTGAGAGTAATCGCTGCTACCAATGTGAATCTTCTTCATGCTGTGGCAAAGGGTAAGTTCAGGGCCGACCTTTACTATCGTCTCGAGACTGTGACCATCAATATGCCGGCTCTGCGTGAGAGACCGTCAGACATAAATCTGCTCTTCCGCAAATTCGCTTCGGATTTTTCGTCCAAATACGGTATATGCAAGGTGACATTGACTGAGGATGCGGCTATCATGCTCAGAAAGTACAGATGGCCGGGCAATATCCGTCAGCTCAAGAATGTCGCTGAGAAGATTTCTGCATTGGAATCTGTGAAACTGTCTTCCGGCAGTGACAAATGCGTGATCGATGTGGATACGCTGATGCGATATATCCCTAGGGAGGACCCGAATCTCCTGCCGGCAACTGTACAAGCACAGGAGAAGATAGAGACATCGGAGAAAGAGGCGATTGTCAGAATGCTGCTCAAACTCAAGCAGGAGGTGGATTATCTGAGGGAGGTTCTGGATGCTGCCGGCCTTACGGGGGCTCGCCCGTCTGCTCCGATTGCCGCCATTCCTCACGACCTCGGCCATGAGGCGGTTCAGTATGAAGATGTTGAAGAGGCTCCGGAAGAACAGGAACTTGATGATAAAGGCGTTGAGGAAATGTCGCTCAAGGCTCTCGGACAGGAACTTATCGAGAAGGTACTCCGCAAACACGGAGGAAACCGCAAGGCCGCCGCTGCGGAACTTGGAATCTCGGAAAGAACGTTGTATCGTAAACTGAAGAAATGATGATCAAGAAGAACATTATAGCTGCGGCTTCAGCTGTCGCGGCATTGGTTGTGGCTGCATTTCTTGTGCAGTCATGCGGCATTTATTCGTTCACCGGAACTTCTATCCAGCCGGATCAGAAAACGGTAACCATCAACTATTTCGAATATAAGGCCCTGAAGGTGAACCCTACCCTCAGCAACCAGATCACAGAGGCGCTCAAGGACAAGTTCACAAGGCTTACTAAGCTTGAACAGGTGGATATCGACGGCGACATTGAAATCATCGGTGAGGTTACAGGATATGACGTGAAGGCAACAGCGATTACTGCCAATGAACAGGCTTCGCAGAACCGTCTTACAGTCAATGTCAAGATCGCCTTTGTGGACAGGAAGTATCCGGAGAACAGCTTTGAGAACAAGTCGTTCTCCGCATATGCGGATTTCGATGCGATGCAGCAGCTGGATGCCGTGGAGGCCACTCTGTGTGAGGAAATCGTAGAGAAGCTGGTTGAGGATATATTCAATGGAACAGTAGCTAACTGGTAATATGGAGGGTTATATAGATATAAAGAAACTGACTCTTGACGAGCTCATGAGCATAATCAACCTTTATCCGTGGTTCGGCGGAGCGAGGGTTGAATTGTGTTCCCGTATGGCCGGAGAGATAAGCGAGGAGCAGTTTGCCGCTGCGGCAATGTATCTTCCGTCCAGAAAGAAGCTCGCGGACATAAGGCGTCGTGCCAGCGGAAAGACACTTACGGATGCCGCAGTTGAGGATATCATCAAGTCGTATGTCTTGGCGAAGGAGCAGCCTAAGGTAGAGCAGCCGAAGAGAAGAGTGTATGCCGGTGCGGGAGACTACTTCTCGCAGGAGGAATATGACCAGGCGAGGCATGAGGAGGACAATGTCTTCTCGAGACATGCCGCCAAGGTGAGAAAGGAAAAGGGAGAGCAGGCTCATGTAGAACCGTCGTTCGAACTGTTCACCGAAACGTTGGCTCAGATATATGTGGAACAGGGCTATTATCAGCATGCCAGAGAGATATATTCAAAACTAATTTTGGCATATCCAGAAAAAAATGCTTACTTTGCAGCCCTTATTCAAAAATTAGACGAATTAAATTAGTTTTATATGAACGCACTTTTTACAGTTTTGACTATTCTTGTGCTGATCGCGAGTGTTCTCGTAACTCTCATCGTTCTTCTTCAGAACGGAAAGGGTGGCGGACTTGCAAGCAACTTTGTAGCAGGTAACCAGACTTTCGGAGTACGTCAGACAACTGACATTCTCGAGAAGATCACTTGGGGTCTCGTAGCTTTCATCTTCGTGATCTCTATCGTGACTACTTTCACTCTCAACAACGGCGCAAAGGAGATTGACCTTACTGAGAAGATCGAGGCAGAGGCAGCAGCTCCGGAGTTCCCAGCAGCACTTCCAGAGGCTGAGGTTCCGGCAGAGACACCAGCAAACTAGTCTGTCTTCTGACATTTTGTCAGTCTAAGGCGTTTGGAATATAATTTGACTTTTAGCCGTCAGTTCAATGAGCTGACGGCTATTGTTGCATTGTACCGTCCCGTTGATATATGTAGAAAAACTTAGGAGGAAAGAATTATGGCAGAAAGCAAGTTTGAAAATTTGAGCAGGTTCGCTGTCAATCTCAACGAGAGGGCGGCGCAGGGAAAGTTGGATCCCGTAATCGGAAGGGATGAGGAGATAAGAAGGGTCCTGCAGATATTGAGCAGAAGGACAAAGAACAATCCTATTCTAGTCGGAGAACCTGGAGTGGGTAAGACGGCTATATCGGAAGGTATCGCGCAGAAGATTGTGGACGGTGATGTTCCGGAGAATCTCAAGAGCAGAAAGATCTATTCGCTTGATCTGGGTGCTCTGATCGCAGGAGCGAAATATCAGGGTGAGTTCGAAGAGCGCCTGAAAGGTGTTGTGAAGGAGGTTGTCGAGAGTGACGGCGAGGTTATCCTGTTCATTGATGAGATACATACCCTTGTCGGTGCAGGACGTTCGTCGGGTGCGATGGATGCTTCAAATATCCTGAAGCCGGCGCTTGCGCGCGGCGAGCTCCGTACCATAGGATCGACAACCCTTGATGAATATCAGAAGTATTTCGAGGCGGACAAGGCTCTCGAGAGGCGTTTCCAGATGGTGATGGTCGATGAACCTTCTCCTGCTGCGTCGATCTCGATCATGCGTGGTCTCAAGGAAAGGTATGAGAACCATCACAAGGTACGTATCGAGGATGACGCCCTCATCGCGGCTGTGGAACTTTCACACAGATACATCACCAACCGTTTTCTTCCGGATAAGGCGATCGATCTTGTGGATGAGGCGGCGTCGAAGCTGCGTCTTGAGATGAATTCGGTGCCTGAGCCTATTGCGGAATTGGATAGCCGTATCCGCCAGTTGGAGATTGAGCGTGAGGCAGTCAAGAGGGAAGGTGTGTCCTTGAAGACAGATAAGATCAAGGCAGAACTGAAGGAACTGAATGCAGAGCGTGATGCTTTGAGAGCCCGTTGGACTGAGGAGAAGGGAATCCTGACTGAACTTCAGACTTCACGTCAGAAGCTCGAGGATTATAAGGTAGAGGCGCATAATGCCGAAAGAACCGGAGATTATGGCAAGGTTGCAGAGATAAGGTACGGCAAGATGGCCGAGGTGCAGAGGAGGATCGAAGAACTCACTGCACGTCAGGCGGCAATCAAGGATCCTATCATTACAGAGGCTGTTACGCCGGAAGATATCGCTGAGGTGGTTGCAAAGTGGACAGGTATTCCTGTGAAGAGGATGCTTGAGAGCGAGAGGGAGAAGCTTCTGAGAATGGAGTCGGAACTGCATAAGAGGGTAGTGGGACAGAATGCCGCCATCGAGGCGGTTGCGGACGCTGTGCGCCGTTCACGCGCAGGTCTCCAGAATGAGAAGAGACCGATCGGTTCGTTCCTTTTCATGGGTACGACCGGTGTCGGAAAGACCGAACTGGCGAAGGCTTTGGCCGAATTCCTTTTCAACGACGAGAATATGATGACGCGAATAGATATGAGTGAATATCAGGAGCGTCACTCTGTGAGCCGTCTCGTGGGAGCTCCTCCGGGCTATGTGGGCTATGACGAAGGCGGCCAGTTGACGGAAGCTGTCCGTCGCAAGCCGTACTCTGTGGTGCTTCTGGACGAGATCGAGAAGGCGCATCCGGATGTGTTCAACATCCTGCTTCAGGTGTTGGATGACGGACGTCTGACCGACAACAAGGGACGTACGGTGGATTTCAAGAACACAATTCTCATCATGACATCCAATGTGGGTGCAGATATCATCCAGGGTTTCATGGAGCATCTTCCTGTAGAGGGTGATGACCGTCAGAAGATGCTTGCCGATTGCAGGGTTGAGGTTCTGGAAATCCTTAAACGCACGGTTCGTCCGGAGTTCCTCAACAGAATCGATGAGGTCATAATGTTCGAGCCGCTTTCACAGTCTGATATCCGTGAGATTCTGAATATCCAGATGAAGGATCTCCAGGAGAAATTGGCGGAGAACGGAGTTTCCATCTCTTTCAGCAAGGACTTCGAGGATTATATGAGCACCAAGGGTTATGAACCGGCATATGGAGCGCGTCCGATCAAGCGTCTCATGCAGAAGGAGCTCGTGAATCTGCTCGCAAAGAGGATTCTTGACGGACAGGTGAAACGTGACGCTGATATTTTAGTCGATATTCGAGACGGAGAGATATTTATAACAGAAAGTAAATAGTATCTTTGCGACCGTTTTGAAAAGACTATGATAGCAACACTAATAATATTACTAGTTTCGGCCATATTGTTCGTGAGCGGAAAGGTCCGCTCCGACCTTGTGGCCATTTGTGCGCTTCTTGCGCTCCTTCTCTGCCAGGTCCTTACTCCGGCAGAAGGACTTTCGGGATTCTCGAACACGACCGTGATAATGATGGTCGGCCTTTTCATTGTCGGAGGCGGTATCTTCCAGACAGGACTGGCCAAGATGATCGGTAGTAAGGTGATGTCGCTTTCCGGCAACAGCGAGACGAGGATGTTCCTTCTTGTGATGCTTGTTACAGGACTTATCGGTGCCTTTGTCAGCAACACGGGTACAGTGGCCCTTATGCTTCCTATCATCGTGAGTATGGCTACGGGTGCAGGCAAGTCGCCTCGCCGTTTCCTTATGCCGCTTGCCTTTGCCAGCAGCATGGGTGGTATGATGACCCTGATCGGTACACCTCCCAACCTTATTGTCAGCGACACTCTTCAGTCTGCCGGATATTCTCCTCTTTCGTTCTTCTCGTTCCTTCCGGTAGGTCTCATTGTCCTTGCGGTAGGAGTGATCTATCTTCTCCCTGCGACCAAGATGCTTGCTCCGAAGGAGAAGGAGAGCAGCGGAAAATCAGGCAAGTCGCTCAAGGAACTCGTCGGCGAGTATGGTATTTCTGCGACTTTGTTCAGGGTACATGTGAAGAATCCGGAGTCTGGCCTTATCGGAAAGACGGTGGCTGAACTGAATGTATACCGTGAATACGGCATAAACGTGCTGGAGGTACGTCGAAGCAGCGGTCAGAACCGTTTTGTGCGTACGGTGAACCAGCAGTTGGCGTCGCCAGGCATGGTGCTTCATCAGGGTGATGTGCTTTATCTTTCCGGTGATCCCGAGATGGTGAGCAAATTCGCGGCAGACTATAATCTGAGACTTCTTGATATACATACGGACGAGATCGAGGGCAGTTCGGCGAACGCGTCGATGGATTTCTTCGACATCGGAGTTGCTGAAATCCTCATCATGCCTACATCGTCGATGATCAACAGAACGGTTTCACAGGCAGGCTTCCGTGCAAAGTTCAATGTCAATGTGCTGGGAATCCGAAGGAAGAATGATTACATTCTGCGTGAACTCGGAGAGGTGAAGATCCTTGACGGCGACGTGCTCCTTGTCCAGGGTGCATGGTCGGATATCGCACGTATGAAGAATGAGTCGGTCAACTGGGTCGTTCTCGGTGAGCCTCTCAAGGAAGCCGCAAAGGTTACCCTTGACTACAAGGCACCGATCGCAGCAGCCATCATGATTGCGATGGTTGTGATGATGGTGGTGGAAAAGATACCTGTGGCACCAGTGACATCAGTGCTCCTGGCTGCGATACTTATGGTCGTTACCGGCTGTGTGCGTAGCATGGAGGCGGCGTACAAGACCATCAACTGGCAGACGATTGTCCTTTTTGCGGCAATGCTTCCGATGTCCATCGCCCTTGAAAAGACCGGTGTGTCAGCAATGATTTCCGGCAGTATCGTTGACGGGCTCGGTGGCAGTGGTCCACGTATTCTCCTTGCGGGTATTTATGCGGTTACAACACTCATGACCATCTTCATCAGCAATACGGTGACAGCCGTGCTTATGGCTCCGATCGCTCTTCAGTGTGCCATGCAGATCGGCGTAAGTCCTGTTCCGTTCATGTTCGCGGTGACTGTCGCAGCAAGTATGTGCTTCGCGTCTCCGTTCTCGACTCCGCCAAACGCTCTTGTGATGTCTGCGGGTCAGTACACATTCATGGATTATGTGAAGGTAGGTCTTCCGCTTCAGATCCTGATGGGTGTCGTGATGGTGCTGGTTCTTCCGCTGCTCTTCCCGTTCTAAAACAGTGTGGCGCGTAAGTCGTTGACATTCAGAGCGATTACAGAAAGGCGATTCCCTTGTAACGGGGCATCGCCTTTCTGTAATCGCCTGTTGGTCAGTAGATTGTCTGCTGCGAAAAGCGCTTGCTGGGCTATTTCACATTGAAAGCAACGGATGTGCGGATGTCATCAGATGCTGCACCGACATGTGCTATGAACTCGCCAGGCTCAAGAACCCATCCTTTTTCCGGGTCATAGAACTTGAGCATGTCCGGCTCGATGTCGAAGGTCACCTTCTTTGTCTCGCCTGGAGCAAGAGCAACCTTCTTGAATCCCTTGAGTTCCTTGACAGGACGCTCGAGATAGGATTCCTCATCAGCGATGTAGAGCTGTACGATTTCCTTGCCCTCGATCTTGCCGGTATTGGTCACCTCGACTGATACCTTGAATCCGTCTCCTGACTTGCGGCATTTTGCTTCGCCATATTCGAATGTGGTGTAGCTGAGACCGTGTCCGAATGCGAAGAGAGGCTTGATGCCCTGTTTCTCAGCCCAACGGTAACCTACGTAAATGCTTTCCTTGTACTCTACTGTGAGGCTGTCCGGATGATATGCGTCGAGTGCGTGAGCGCCGTTGTCCTCAAGCTTTACAGGGAATGTGAAAGGAAGTTTTCCTGAAGGGTTGACCGTTCCGAGAACTACGTCTGCGATGGCATGGCCGGTCTGTGTGCCGAGGAACCATGTCTGAACGATACCGTCCACCTTGTCGATCCATGGCATTTCAACTGCATTTCCGGAAACGTTGAATACGACGATATTGTCGTTGACGGCAGCAAGGGCCTCGATCACCTTGTCCTGAGCATAAGGAAGGGACATTGCGTCTCTGTCGCGTCCCTCTGCGTCCTGTCCTCTAGATTTGTTGAGGCCTCCGAAGAAGAGGATCACGTCAGCATCTGCCGCCTCTGCAACAGCGTCTGCGATAAGCTGTTCCTCGCTGCGAGGGTCTGTAAGGTCAATACCGGTGTCGACGTTGTTGTATTTGCGGAGGAGGTCACCTACATATCCTCTCTGGTATACGATTTCAGCCTTGTCGCCGATGGCTTCGCGAAGGCCTGCTATAGGAGTGCACTCATACTGCGCCTTAAGCGATGATGAACCACCGCCGACGGTCATCTTCTTGATGGCGTTCTCGCCCACTACAAGGATCTTTGAGATCTTCTCAAGGTCAAGCGGAAGGATGTTGTTGTCGTTCTTGAGGAGAACGATACCTTCGCCGGCTATCCTGCGCGCTGCGTCATAATGTTCAGGAGAACAGATCGATCCTGTAGGCTTGTCGCTTTTGAGCGCGGTGCGGAAATTGAGCCGGAGCACTCTGCGCACCTTGTCATCAAGCACATCCACTGAAGCCCTTCCGTCTTTGAGCCTGTCGTAATATGGCAATGCGAGGTGGAAAGCGTCGTAACCTCCGCCGTATTTCGAATCCATGCCGTTGGTGCCGGTACCGAATTCGAGGTCAAGACCGTTTACGATCGCCTCATCTGTATTGTGTGCTCCACCCCAGTCTGAGATAACGGCGCCGTCAAAGCCCCACTCCTCTTTAAGGATCCTGTTGAGCATTCTGTCGTTGTGGCAGAGGTGCTCGCCTTCGAAGAGGTTGTATGCGCCCATGATGGACCATGCGCCTCCTTCCTGAACTGCAGCCTTGAAGGCAGGGAGATAGATCTCATAGAGAGCTCTGTCGTCGACAACTGCATTGTAGGTGTGACGTCTTGCTTCCTGGTTGTTGAGGGCATAATGCTTTACGCAGACAGCTACTCCGTTCTTCTGTACTTCCTGGATATAAGGAACGCACATCTTTCCGGAAAGGAACGGGTCTTCACCCATATATTCGAAGTTACGGCCGCAGAGAGGGGTTCTGTAGATGTTCACTCCAGGGCCGAGAAGGACGTCCTTCTCACGGTAGCGTGCCTCTTCTCCGATAGATTTTCCGTAGAGGGCTGACATTTCCTCGGACCAGGTCGCTGCAAGACAGGTCAATGCAGGGAAGGCTGTACATGAGTCATTGGTCCATCCGGCCTGATCCCATTCGTCCCATTTCACTTCCGGACGGATACCATGAGGACCGTCGGTTGTCCAAAGTTCAGGGATTCCGAGACGTGGAACGCCTGCAGAAGAGAACTTGGACTGGGCATGAAGGATCTTCACCTTTTCTTCAAGAGTCATGCGTGAGAGAGCATCCTCGACCCTTTTCTCAAGCGGCTGGTTCTCGTCCAGGTATACTGCAGTCTTTGGTGTGTTGCAGCATGCTGCTGCCATTATGATAATGGCAAGCGATGATAATATATGCTTCATCATTGAAAGTTTAGTTGTCAATATATGGTTCTATGCCTGGAGCCATTCGTATTTCACTACGCTGTAGATAGGCACGAACGGAAGAAGGATAGGGGTCTTTTTGATGTATGCCTGGTATTCAGGGTCGTTGCCGTATGTAAGGTTCTGACGGAGCTCGAGTCTGCGTGCGCCGCTGAACATCACGTATACGATTCCAATGTAACCGATTGCGGCGATAAGCCACTGCCAGAATGTGCAGCATGCGCCGAAGCATACGATGAACGCACCTGTCCAGATGACGAGTTCGCCCAGGTAGTTAGGGCAACGTACGAGTCTGTATACGCCGGTGTCGACGAATCTGTGCTTGTTGATCTTCTTTGCGGCCTTCTTCTGCGCGTCTGCAACGCTTTCGAGGATAACGCCGGCGGCCATCAGTACCGCTCCGATCCATGGGAGGATTTCACTTACAGGCGCTCCGGCAGCCTTGTTTGCGAGGTAGAATGCCACAGGGCTTACCTGACCCACGTAGAGCAATGCACAGAATATCCATACCACGATAACCACAGGCAGCGGTTTCTTCTTCGCTGCGTCCGGTCCGTAGAGAATCTTCTTGTACTCAGGAGACCTCTTCTCGCGGGTGAGCAGATAAAGGCCGAGACGACAGCCGAAAATGAACATTACGGCACACAGAATGGCGGTAGGGACTGTGAGAACGTCCTTGAAAAGTACTGCCAGGGTAACAGCCAATGCTGAGATTCCGAATCCGTAGCCGATGCTGAAGAAATAGATGAAGTAAATCCATCCGAGTCCTGAAACGGCGAGTGAAACCGCCAAAAGAACGAGTAAGTAGCTCATGATATTACAGTTTATTTGATCGTTATCAATTTCAGTACCCAAAGGTATAAAATAAACACGAATGATGATATCTGTTAATCTTTTGTTACATGCTGAAAATAAATGATAAAATTGCACGAATAGCAGATGTTTTTGAGTAATTTTGCCGAAGTTATCAGCTTTCCTATAGACTTAAACAAATTATTCTATAAACCATGAAGAGACTTGTAGTAACTAACGGCCGTCTTCTATTGCCAGAAGGTGTCGTAGCCACAGATTTGGTACTTATCTGTGCATCAGGAAAAATTGAAAGTATAATCTCAAAGGAGCAGTATCAGCAGCTTGAGGAGGATGAAGTAATTGATGCGGAGGGAAGATATGTGGCACCTGGTTTCATTGACCTTCATGTACATGGCGGCGGTGGTCATGACTTCATGGACTGTACAGTAGAGGCGTTCCTCGGAGCACTCAAGGCTCATGCAAAGCATGGAACAACAGGCCTTCTTCCGACAACGCTCACATGTCCGGATGAAGAACTCTTCCAGTCTTTCGAGGTTTACAGAGAGGCGGAAAAGCTGAACACAGAGGGAGCCCAGATGCTCGGAATGCACTTGGAAGGTCCTTATTTCAACCCTTCAATGGCAGGTGCGCAGGATCCTAAGTATCTCGTTCCGCCAAGAAGACAGCACTATATGGACATCCTTGAAAAGGGAGGCGACGTGATCAGCCGTTGGAGTGCTGCGCCTGAACTCGAAGGTTCTTTGGAACTCGCTCAGGAGCTCAAGAAGCACGGTATCCTCGTCAGTGTAGCACATACCTGTGCTGTTTACGAGGAAGTTGCAGAGGCTTACAAGGCAGGTTTCTCTCACATGACTCACTTCTATTCGGCGACATCTACTCTTACAAGAAGAAATGCACGTCGTTATGCGGGTGCTCTCGAGGCTGCGTATATGCACGATGATGTTACCGTTGAGGTTATTGCTGACGGTGTTCACCTCATCAAACCTCTCCTCCAGTATGTTTACAAATTCAAGGGACCGGACAAGACCGCTCTCTGTACTGACGCAATGCGTGCAGCAGGAATGCCTGAGGGCGAGTCGATCCTCGGCAGCCTCAAGAAGGGTCAGCCGGTGATCGTTGAGGACGGTGTTGCAAAGCTTATGGACCGCTCGGCATATGCAGGTAGCGTCGCTACTGCGGACAGACTTATCAGGACCATGATCAACATTGCAGAAGTTCCGCTCACCGACGCTGTCAAGATGCTTACGGCGACTCCGGCAAGAATCATGGGTCTCCAGGATAAGAAGGGTTCGCTCAAGGAAGGACTTGATGCCGATGTTATCCTCTTCGACGAGAACATTGCCATCGACAAGACAATTGTTGCAGGTAAAGTCATCTACAGCGCAAGATAATCGCCTTGCAGCTAAAAATAAAACCGGGAACTTCCGCAATCGGATGTTCCCGGTTTTTTTTATCTTTGCACCCCGAAATTGAAGTACCTATGAAGAGAAAGATATTATTGTCGCTGATTGCTGTCTTTACTGCTGTTGCTGCCAAGGCGCAGGATGACGCTTTGTGTACATGGACTACCGTCGCATTCGACAAATCGTTCGGCAAATGGAGCGTCGGCCTTGCGTCGGAGTACAGACACAAAATACATGAAGGAGTTTCGAAGACGGACCAGTATTTCGCCCGTCCGAGATTTGCGTACAAGGCCCTTCCATGGCTGACATTGCGCTATCAGATGGACCTGGCCTCCACATCGTCGGGATTCAATCTCCGTTTCCTTCCGGAGGTGACCATGTCCAGGAAGGCCGGCGATTTCACTTTCGCCTTCCGTCAGAGAACCCAGACGACATGGAAGGTGGAGCAGGGGACAAATTCCACAGTCCTCCGTTCCCGTGCAAAGGCGGACTATTCTATTCCGGAGACCCCGCTGTCAATCCATTTTGCGGTAGAACCATACTGGTGCGACTTCTCCAGGAACAGCTTCGCCTGGCTTCAGAAGGTCCGCTGGTATGCCGGTTTCAACATCAAGCTGCTCGACAACCTGACACTCTCTCCGCAGTATATCTGTCAGGCCTACCACAATCACGCCGGCAAATATGACCGAAGAACCTACGATGACCATGTCATTTATGTGACTTTCTCGGTGAAGTTGTAGGACGTTTGCAGGAGAATAAGAGTTCGATACAAATCAACTCGTTGTCTCTCGGACTGAAACTGAAAATATTGCTGAGTTGTCCTTAAAAATGGCAGATTCAAGGACAAGTCAATGTCCAAATGTTGGTTTGTCCTTAAAAGTGCCGGATTCAAGGACAATACTCACGGGGTATTGGTCTGCCTTGCCATTCAGATAGTCCACAGGACTCGCAAATATGGCCTTTGATGCCTTCAGAGAGCAGGCGGCGTTTGAGCTTGTGTGATTGAAATGAAGAATCTTTTACAAGGATTTCATTGATAGGCTTCTCTTTGAATGGCTTAAACTTTAGATTTGTATTCCAACTTTGCCCTTTTCTTCTGCATTACGAACTGTTTTGAGCAAAGGTACAATATCAATGTGCCAAGATAGGTTACAATACAAAAATCCCTCTCAGAATTTCTTCCAAGAGGGATTCATGTGCCTCGGACGGGAATCGAACCCGTACGGACATTGCTGTCCACGGGATTTTAAGTCCCGCGTGTCTACCTATTCCACCACCAAGGCGATATGGGGTGCAAAGATAATTCATTTTTTGTAAAAAAGGTCTAAATTTGCAGAGATGTCGCACGAAATAAGAACATATCGCAAACCTGACGGAGGGGTAAAGGTCGTGGAAATTCATGGCCTAGACTTCATCAGTGACCGTAATCACAAGTACGGGTGGCTGGGGCTGCACTTCCGCCATTTCCGTATCAAATTACTTCTGAAATGGGCAGACAAGGTCTATGTCCCAAGTTGCGATGTGGCAGTAGATCTTGTCAAATACTATTTCTATCCAAGGGAGAACATCATCGTCGATAGGAGCATTCTGTCGCAGCAGATCAAATAGGAGACTGCGGGATATTCGGTGCTCATATCGTAATGTATTTTTGTTAAATTTGTCGAAAGACCGATTTTGTGTATATGGAAAGGAATTCGTTTGCTTGTAAGGAAGGAAGAATGGTGTTCTTCATACCATTTACATTTTCAAAGGAGGGTAGTTTTTGGGACGAATGTTTCAATGAATCTGATTTGAAAAATAATAGTGCCCAAGTCAGGAAAGCGGCCTATGAAGAGGGTAAGAAAGCGGTGATCAAGCGTCTCAAGGCGTAGGAGGCGACTTTGTTCAATGATGCTGCGGTCTGTTTTCCAGTATGTGCACGAGGCAGAGAATATTCCGGCACAAAGAACCTATGCTCATGCATGTCTGTAACCAACAAATTCCATGATGACGCATCACAGAAAGCACTTCGTACGGAACTCTTCCTCAGTACACACAAAATTGTATATGAATATCCAAACGGAGGCAATCCTGTGTCATTCTCTTTCGGATTGGATGTTTATCTGTCCATAAATAAAGAAGACAATATCTGTTTCCTTATATTGAGGACAGGATTGGACACGATTGAAAACAACGGCATCTTAAAATGCAGTACAGGTAGCGATGTCTCCGATAAGGTCATTTTCTGGAAACATATCTTCTACAAGGAAAGACTGAAGGTAAAAATCGATGGTGGAAACAATCCTACGTCCCTTCGTAAATGGGCAACGTGGTATCTTGAGACCGTACATAAGGCCCTGAAAATAGATCCTACACTGAACATCCGCGACAAAAACGGCATATATTTTTCATACTCGATGGTTGAACTCGATAATGTGAGCGACGTTGAGGGAAAGGTGATTTCTTTGAGGAACATAGACAGTTTCATGCAGAACTATTCTCACCAGCTGTACGGATTACTTGTCAGTGATGAGGGATGGAGGTATGTTCCCGATAAATATATTGAAAACAAATTCAAAGACAGATATCATTCATCCAGAGACCATATATATTCTTTTTTCATAGGTCAGAATGCACTTATCATAAACCAATGTGAAGCGGAAGGTGGAAAAGAGTACAGTGAATTTGGTAAGGAATGGTTTAAAAAATACACTCAGGACAGCAGAAAATTTTCATACGGAAAATATTTCACCGCGAATCCGTGCATTCCGGGACTTATCAATCATCTGTTCCAGATATTCATGAAGTCCATATATAAAAACCTTATGCTGGAGAGGATAATGAATGACAGCGATGGGGAGACAAGCATAAGGGATCTGGAAAATAAGATCGAAAAGCTTACAGGCGCTCTTGAGTCCCATTCTGTTTTGTTGGGCGAGGCACAAAGCATCAAGGACTGCGTACACAAGGAATTCGGACTGAACGAAAAATGGCAGAAAGTAAATGAGAGATATCTGCATAAGATAAACAGTCTCAATACTCAAAACGATAAAAAGCAGAATAATAAGATTGACATCCTGACGCGTTTTACCATAGTGTTGGCTCTCCTGACGCTGATATTCTCGTTGACGGATCCGGATCCTTATACTATTATCAAGTTTACCAGGGAGTATGCTCCATGGGTCGCACTGCTGGCCATAGTCGCTACGGCTTGTATAGCTAACGAAAGAATCGGTGAGAGATGGCAAACGAGAAGAGGAAGAAGGAAAATCAGAAGAAAAAAGAGGAGAGACAGAAGGGAAACAAGGAGAGCACTGAGAAGAGAGAGAAGAATGCAGAGAAAGGAGAATAAAAGAAATAAATAGAATGATATACCATATATTGATTGACCGATTTGACGGAGGTTGGAAAACTCCACCACAGAATGCCAATGGCTTTTTGGGTGGAACAATAAAAGGCGTGACACGGAGATTGGACTATATACAGTCTCTTGGTGCCTCAGCCATTTGGCTTTCACCTTTCCTTAAGACGGAGTCCTACCATGGTTACCACATAACTGATTATGAGGCAGTAGAGCCAAGGTTCGGTACATGGGAAGACCTGCGCACTTTGATTGCCGAAGCCCACAGCAGAGGCATGAAAGTAATAAGTGACTTCGTGCCCAACCATTGTTATGAAACCCATCCGTTCTTTCAGGATGCTGAGGCAAATCCTGAAAGCCCATACAGAAAGTGGTTCTTTTTCAAAGGGAAAGGCGGAGGGTACAAGTGCTTTTTGTCATACACCATTCTGCCGAAGTTCAACCTTGAGTACAAGCCGGCTGCAGAATACATGTACGGCATTGCTGAGAATCTCATAAAACTGGGAATAGACGGATTAAGGGTGGATCATGCGCTCGGAGTCCCTATGCCGTTCCTTAAGGAACTTCGTTCCAGAGTTCACAAAATAAATCCTCAGGCCTTTGTCGTCGGAGAGATCTGGCAGTATAACATACCGCGCAAGTATTTCAATACCCTTTATTTCAGGAATGCATTCCGTAGGCTGTATTACACCATTTTTGGAATGGATCAGGAATCGGTACAGCTCAGCTATAGAGGTGTACTGGACGGAGTTCTGGATTTTGAATTCCGTAACATAATGCTGGAGGAGATCGAATCGGGAAGAGGTGTTGATGGGAACGCCCTTCTTGAGAAAAAACTTAAGAGACATTTTGCCAGATACAGTAAAATCGGCCTTGTTCCGATGCTGTTTCTGGACAATCACGACACGGACAGAATCCTATTCCGATGTGGACAGGACAGGAGGTTGCTTGAGCAGGCGCTGCAGACCATGAAAAACTGCGGAATGCCGTACATAATATACTACGGTACCGAAAAATTCATGACAAACGAGGCGACTATCGATAACGCAGAGCCTTACGCAGACCTCCGTGTAAGGGAGGCAATGGCGTGGGAATAATCTATCTCCCTCCCCCCCCTGGTGAACTCAGCAACGATAGTGTATTTCCCATAAAAGCTTCATGTCCGGATAGTTGAAGGTTCCGCGACCCTCGACGGCCAGAAAAACGCCCCATTTTATGGCCAAAGTATCCAATCGGTACTCAGTGGCCAGAAATATGGCCTTTTTTCTGGCCGTTTGACAATACGGAGGTCAGAAGGGGAGGGCAGTCTTTTACGGAAACAGCTCCTCCAGAATCGCAAGGTCCATTCGGAGCATCCTTCTGAGTTGCTGGTTGGAGGCGTTGTAGTTGAAATGCATGTGGCGGGCGGTCTCGATCTTTTGTTGAGCCGAAAGTTCCGATGGGGTCTTGACAGAGTACTCTTTGCTGATGTGTGAGCAGAGGGTGGAGAAGAGCTCTTCGTCGGTGAGGAAGATCGTGTCTTTGAGTCGGGATGCTATCTGGCTGAATGCTTCGGCATTGCGGGTGAGTGAGTTGAAGTAGCTACGGGCGTCTCTGAACATGCTTTCTCCGAGCGTGATGTTGCAGAATGACGGGATGAATGGCATTGAATTCATCTGTCTTAAATCTGCTAATGGTTCAATGTTTTTTGTATGTAGTAATGACCTTTGAGTCAGGATCGGCAGTTCTCCTAAAGGTGACGTGGTCAAGTGTTTAAGCCAAGGACTGAAGTATGCACAACCTCCTCCCCACGGGTATGAGTCCGGAGTATGATTAGGGTTGGCGACAAATGCATTACGATTGGCATAAATGATTTCATTGCGCAGTGCCTGAAGACTTTCTATAGGAAGAATATCCATTTTGAATTGACTCCAATCTATGGCTCGTTGTTTCTTTGGGAATGCTCTTTTTAATCTTACTTCAAATAGATCAAAAGCTTGAAGGCAATCTGCTTTCGCTCCAGCCAGAATAAGGTGGATGTGATTGCCCATCAGTTCGAATGTGATCATCTGCACTCCCTTGCATAAATGTAGAGCTACCGCCAGACACCACATTCCGGTCTTGAAGTCCTCTTCGCAGCAGAATATGTTCTGCATCTTCGTTCCGTCAGTATACACATGCCAATACGGTCCGTTAGCAGCAAATATACTTTCACAAATTCTCTCCTTCTCTGAAAAACTCAGAGCACTGTAATCCTTCTTCATATATTTATAATTTTATGGTTAGGCTTCCTTTAAATCTCTCGACGGCCAGAAAAGCAGCCCTTTTTATGGCCAAAGTGTCCAATCAGCACTTCGTGGCCAGAAATAAGGCCTTTTTCCTGGCCGTTTGACAATACGGAGGCCAGAAATCTGGTGAGCAAGGCACCGCAGCTGGCGAATACGCCGGGCCAGCTGCTCGAAGCACGCTGCGCAGCTCAGTCTAAGGGCTGCTCCACCCGCTTCGTGCCTTCAGTTGCAGTAGACTCTCGTTGTGGCCGTGGATGATGTATGCTTTCCGTCATGCCCAGCCCCGAATGGGTATCCCACTCATAGTCAGCCGTGCCAGCGTCTTCAAACAAAGCAAAAGCAAAATTCAAGGAAGTATCAAGCTCCTCCCACAAAGCCTAACGTCGCCACACTTATGCGCACATCGGGCGGGAATACGGTGCGCAGGGCCCGGAAGCATTCTCCGGCAGTCGATCCGGTGGTGAAGACGTCGTCGATGAGCAAGATGTGCCGAAACTGGCAGCTGCCGTTGGCAGGATGTGCGGCGAAGGCACCACGGACGTTGTCCGCTTTCGAACGGACGTCCAGCAGGGTCTGTGTCTTTGTGTATTTCCGCCTTTTAAGAATGTCCCGGTACAATGCGACCCCTGTCACTGAAGATATGGCTTCGGCGATGATTTCGGCCTGATTGTACCCTCTTTTCCAGCGTCGGCGCCAATGCAGCGGAATCGGTATTATTGCATCGACATCCTGTAGCCATGGGGTGCGCTTGATCTCCTCTCCTAACATACGCCCGAAATACCTGCCGACGGAAAGTTGGCCGTCGTATTTCAGGCGGTGGGTGATGTGGCTGTAGCTGGACTCTCCGTCATAGAAGAACAGGGCGGTTGCGTATGCGTACCTTTCGTGGGCTGCATTGCCGGCGGTCCATATTGGCTCGAGATATTCCTGGATGATGGCGTTGAATCTGTCGGCCATGGGGTTGTGACAGAGCAGGTGGAACCTGGTAAGAGGCAGGTCGGCAAGACAGTCGGAGCAGAGATGCTCCTCTTCAAGAAGCAGCGCCCTTTCGCAGGCGATGCAAGTACGTGGCAGCAGCAGATCCGCCACGGCTTTCAGACTTCTGATCATTCCCCTCAACAACTTCATACCCCTCTTTTTTGCAAAGTTAGATTTTCATCTTGTAATGACAATAGGTTGCAGCAAGGTGTGGCGGCTAAGTGTTTGATAGTTAGGGAAATATGCGTGCGAGGGTGGGGTAAAAATGACCACCCTTGTATGGTTAAGTCGCTGGCAGACAAGGTTTTAGCTGCCACACCTGCTTCGGGGTACCGACCTAAACCCACCGTGTGTCTCAGTATTCCGCAAAAAATCACTATCTTTGCGGCGCAAAATTCAGAATAATATGGCAAGCGAAATCAGAAATCCACAACTTTGGCAGGAAGGCCGATTGAAAATCGATTGGGTAAAACATCATATGCCTCTTCTCAACTCACTTGAGGAGGAGTTCAGACAGACACAGCCGTTCAGCGGACTCAAGGTGGCGCTCTCAGTGCATCTCGAGGCCAAGACTGCATATCTTTGCGAAGTTCTCGCGGCAGGTGGTGCAGAGATGTATGTTACAGGAAGCAACCCGCTTTCTACCCAGGATGATGTTGCCGCCGCTCTCGTTGAGGCGGGACTCAATGTTTTCGCTTGGTATGATGCTACTCCGGAGGAATACGAGGAACACATCAGAAGAGTTCTCGAGGTGGGACCGAATGTCATTATCGATGATGGCGGTGACCTCGTGAACCTTATGCATACAGAGTATGTCGACCTCATTCCGAATGTTATCGGAGGTTGCGAGGAGACAACAACCGGTATCCTCAGACTTATTCAGCTCAATAAGGCTAAGGAACTCAAGTTCCCTATGATGCTCGTGAACAACGCTGACTGCAAGCATCTTTTCGACAACCGTTACGGTACAGGCCAGTCTGTATGGGACGGTATCAACCGTACAACGAACCTTATCGTAGCTGGCAAGAACGTGGTCGTTGCAGGTTACGGCTGGTGCGGAAAGGGTGTTGCAATGCGTGCGAAGGGTCTCGGTGCAGAGGTTATCGTGACTGAGGTTGACCCAATCAAGGCAATGGAGGCAGTAATGGACGGCTTCAAGGTCATGAAGATGGAGCAGGCAGCTGTACTCGGTGATATCTTCGTTACAGTGACAGGTTGCGACGGCGTAATCACAAACGAGCATTTCGTGAAGATGAAGGACGGTGCCATCTGCTGCAACGCAGGTCACTTCGATTGCGAGGTGGATGTGGCAGGTCTCAAGGCTATTGCAAAGGAGATTAAGCCGGCTCGTAAGAACATCGTCGGATACACTCTCGAGAACGGAAACAAGATCTATATCATCGCTGAAGGCCGTCTCGTTAACCTTGCAGCCGGTGACGGACACCCTGCAGAGATCATGGATATGTCATTCGCTATCCAGGCTCTCAGTGCGAAGTATCTTGTGGAGAACAAGGACAAGGTGTCACGTGAACCGGGTCAGATGGTGAACGATGTTCCGCTTGAGATCGACCAGGATGTCGCTTCCCGCAAGCTCGCCTTCTGGGGATGCGAAATCGACGTTCTCACTCCAGAGCAGCACAGATACCTCTTCGGAGAGTAGCCCATATCATCTTAAAATAGAGAGTACCCCTTTTTGAAACCGTGCTACCCCTCTGGCCGTAGAGGGAGGGGCCCGCTCCGTAGGAGTGGGAGGGATTGTTTCAAAAGGGGGTACTCTCTATTCTAGAAATACTTTCTCTCGTTTCGGTTGAGTGCGATGAATATGAACAGCATCGCCGTGAATCCCCACATTGACGATCCTCCGTAACTTACGAACGGCAGAGGGATACCGATCACCGGCATGAGGCCGATGGTCATACCGATGTTGATGAACAGGTGCATGAATATACAGCATGCCACGCAGTATCCGTAGATGCGCGTAAAGGCCTCGCGACTTCGTTCGGCGTCATATATTATACGCCACATCAGGAATACATATAGCAGAATGACAATGCTGCAGCCGAAGAAGCCCCATTCTTCACCTATTGTACAGAAGATGAAGTCTGTACTCTGCTCCGGCACGAAACCATATGTCGTCTGAGTTCCGTTGAGATAGCCTTTTCCGAAGAACCCGCCTGAACCGATGGCGATCTTGGACTGAAGCACGTTATATCCGACTCCGGCAGGGTCTTCCTTCATACCGAGCAACACTTCGATACGCTTGCGCTGGTGGTCCTGGAGAACCTTATTGAAAAGGAAGTCTGCCGAGAATACAAGGACAAGTCCAGCGATAGTGGATATGAGAGCAAGGTGGGTAAATGTATTTCTTTCTCTGAATGCCTGAAATGCCACGAACGGAACTGCAAGGAGCGAACATCCTATCAGTACCCAGATGGGATCCACCCCCGCCATCGCCGGAATGAGAGCAAGGATCTTAGGGATGAATGCGGCCAGTACAATCAGAGGAATGCAGAGGAACACCCACCATTTGAATCTTCCCGAATAGAGGCAGATACATAGCGATGCCACGCCTATCAGGGTCAGGACAGCAACAAACGGTGATACTGAAATCGTGAGGATGAACAGAAGAATGGCCATTCCCGCTATGAAGATAAGCCATCCCGTCAGGCCTTCCCTATAGAGCATGAATATGAATCCCACATAAACAAGAGCTGATCCTGTCTCGCTCTGGAGCACGATGATGCCCATCGGGATAATGATGATAAGAGCCGTGATCAGGAAATCCTTAAGTCTTCCGATGCGGTATCCCAGCTGACTCATGACAGTTGCAAGCAACAGCGACGTGGATATTTTCGATATCTCGGCCGGCTGGAATCGGACGGGACCGAACTCGAACCAGGACCGTGAGCCCTTCACCTCGATGCCCAGAAAGATCACAGCTACCAGCAGTGCCAATACGAACAGGTATATAGGCACAGAAAGACCTTCATATATTCGTGGCGGGACAGCGAACAGTATGAACAGTGCTATGCCCACCGATGTCATGATCCATACAAACTGTTTTCCGCTTCTGCAGCCCCAGTCAAAGATGGATGCGGGCTCGGTAGAGTGGATAGACGCATAGATGTTTGCCCATCCTATAAGAACGAGCACGATCCAGCATCCCACGAGCCACCAGTCTAGTGACTTCGCAAGGCTTCTGCTTCTAAATCCTCCTGCTGTTCTCATTTTCTCTTCTTGATTTTTACTTTATGCATCAGATTGCCCTCAAGGACTCTCTTCTCCAAAGGTTTCCTTCCTTCACTGATTTCTCCGGTCAGGTATTTTTCTGTCAGGAGCGAGGCTATAGGTGCCGCCCATGTCGCTCCGAATCCGCCGTTCTCAACATATGCCGCTACAGCAATCTTGGGGTTTTCACGAGGTGCAAAGCATATGAACACCGAGTGGTCGTCTCCGTGCGGGTTCTGTGCCGTTCCGGTCTTTCCGCAGATATCAAGACCCGGAACTGCCGCTACGCTGGCTGTACCTCCCGAACCGTAACCGCTGTTTACGGCCCTGTACATACCTCCCACAACCTTGTGGAAATGTGATGTGTCCACCATTGTGTAGTTCTTTTCCTTGAATCTCTCATCAATGGTGACATTCTCGGAATCCTTGATGATGTGCGGAGTATAATACCAGCCGCGGTTTGCAAGAATGGCACAGAGGTTTGCCATATGAAGTGGTGTACATCCGATCTCGCCTTGTCCGATGGAAAGCGAGATAACGGTCGTTGCCTTCCACCCGTTCTTTCCGTATACTCTGTTGTAGTATTTTGAGTCAGGAATGAAGCCTCCAAGTTCGGAAGGAAAGTCGCTGCCTAGTTTCTTTCCGAATCCGAAGCTCTTGACATATTCGTTCCATTTGTCCATCGATTCGGCGATGCTGCCGTTCTTTCCGTTCTCAAGCAGGTCGCGAAGGATATAGCAGTAGTATGCATTGCAGGACATCATGATGGATTCCTCGAAACTGAGGGGCGACTTGTGTGCATGACAGCCGAGTTTGTTCTTTCCGAATTTATAACCCATACTGCATGGGTAGTGAGTCTCCGGAGTGATTACGCCTTCCTGAAGTCCGATAAGTCCGTTGACAAGTTTGAACACCGATCCTGGAGGATATGATGCCTGGACTGTTCGGTTGAACATCGGCTTGTAAGGGTCGGAAACAATATCGCTGTAGTGCTTTCCTATGTCTGCAAGCATGTCCACGTCAATACCCGGACTTGATACCATTGTAAGGATTTCGCCGGTAGAAGGTTCGATCGCGATAAGACTGCCGACCTTGTTGTTCATCAGCATCTGACCGTAGTGCTGCAGTTCGGCGTCGATAGTTGTCGTGATGTCCTTGCCTGGAATGGCTTCCTTGTCCATCGCTCCGTCCTGATATCTGGACATGATCTTGTTGCGGGAGTCGCGGAGCATGATGTTGTATCCCTTTTCTCCTCGGAGCTCTACCTCGCGCGCAGCTTCCATTCCGGTCTTTCCTGCGTAGTCTCCCGGCTGATATTCTCCCGGGTGCTTTTCAATGAACTGCGCATCCACCTCGGAAACATAGCCGAGGAGGTTTCCACCGGCATTGTACGGATACTCTCTGATGCTTCGTGCCTGTCCTCGGAATCCCGGGAACATGTATTCGATCTCGGCAAAACGGAGATATGTCTCGGTAGGAATCTGCTTGATCATCACTACTGTCCGCCATCCGATTCGAGAGCGGAACTTTCTGTATTCCGCCATCTTTTCCTTTACGAATTCCGGAGTGACCCCGAGAACCTCGCAGAATGTCAGAGTGTCGAATGCCTGGACTTCGCGGGGAGTGACCATCAGGTCGTACGAAATCTTGTTGCCGACAAGAATCTTTCCTGTCCTGTCGTTGATGATTCCTCTGTTCGGGTATATGGGGGTGTATACAAGCGAGTTGTTTTCTGCTGCAAGCTTGTATTTATCTTCGATGATCTGTATGCTGAACAGCTTGGCAAGCAGTATTAACGCAGCTGTACACAGACCTATGAGAAGTTTGTTTTGTCTGTTCAGCTTCATGTCTATTTTCTGTCGTCAGTTGTGAGCGCCTTGATTACAAGGAGTCCGAGACCCCAGTTGCAAACAAGGGAAACTCCGAATTTGATTGCGCAGAACCAGAATGGTCTGGTGCCTGCTCCGTCAAGGAAGATGTATACAGCCAGGAAGATGGCTGTAAGCATTACAAGGGCGAACGATACTTTGCCAAGGCCGTTCTTTCTGATGGAGAAAGAGTCGTTTCTGACAATGAGGTCTTCTCCGAAGAAGATACGTATCGTTCCCTTTCTGATGAGCGCTACAGGCAGCAATGCCGCTACGTTGAGGCCTAAAAGACCGTCTGCAAGCCAGTCTGTCGCAAAGCCGCATGCGAAGGCTATGACAAGGCATGCTGCCGCATTTATCCTGGTCGGGAGACAGAGAATCATTGCCGGCAGCATTGTGAGCATGACATAGGGACCCAGGTTTGTGTAATTGCACAACAGGACCTGGCATATCAGGAGAATGATAAAAATCAGTCCGTAATTCTGGGTTGTCTTCATCGCTTGCCCTCCAACTCTTTGATTTCTTCTCTTCCAAGGTTCTCCACGATGGTGACATGTCTCAATGCCGAGAAGTCTTCGAAGAGTCTTACCTTGATTTCTGATGTGGCACCGTTCACGATGCGCGATTCTCCGGTGACTCCGAGAGGAATGTCAGGCGGGAAGATAGATGAGAATCCGCTTGTGTAGACAGTGTCGCCGACCTGTATGTCCATATGGAGCGGAATCTCCTTCAGGAGTGCGCCGTTGCTGTTGATGCCGTCCCATATCATTGGTCCGGATATTCCGGATTTGCCGATTCTTGCGCTTACGCTCATGCCGTGGTTCTGGAATGAACGGGCGTATGAGTAGTGCTTGCCCACGCCGTCGATGACTCCGACCGCTCCCTTGCCTGTGATGATGCCGACACCTCTGGTCACACCGTCTTCAGAACCTTTGTTGACGATGATGTAGTTGTGCTGGGTGTTGTTGCTGATCTTGGCGATTGTGGCCGGAAAGTATCTGTATCCCTTGGCCATGCCGTCATTGGGGAGTCGGGATATCCTGACGCTGTCCGATATGAATTCCTCAAGTTCGGCAAGTCTGCATCTGAGATGGAAGTTCTCCATCGCCAACGAATCGTTGGCCTGTTTGAGCGAAAAGTAGTCTCTGATGTCCTGGGTCATTCCCCAGATGCCTTCCATCACGGCCTGTCCTCCTTTTGCCATCCAGGAGTTCTGGAGCGACGCATTATTGCGTAGCATACTCAACGCAGCTACCTCCAGTGCGATGAAGATAGCTGCATTGATGATGTGAAATATGAGATTGCTCTTACGCAAGGCTTTATCTCATGAGGAATGTATAGTTCTCTGTGTTCTTAAGCGCAAGGCATGTACCTCTTGCTACCGCTCTCAATGGGTCGTCTGCCACATAGAAAGGAATGTTCACCTTTTCGCTGAGACGCTTTGCGAGACCTCTGAGGAGTGATCCGCCACCTGCGAGATGGATACCGTTCTCTACGATGTCTGAGTAGAGCTCAGGTGGAGTCTGCTCGAGCACATGGAGGATACCGCTTTCGATACGTGCAACCGACTTGTCAAGGCAGTGTGCGATCTCCTGATATGTGATGGTAGCGTGTACAGGGTGAGCGGTCATAAGGTTAGGACCTGTGATTGCGAATGGCTCCGGTTCCTCGTCAAGGTTAGGGAGTACGGCTCCGATAGCGATCTTGATCTTCTCGGCAGTGATCTGACCCACCTTGATGTTGTGCTGCTGGCGAAGGTAGTGCTGGATGTCGCTTGTGAACACGTCGCCTGCCACCTTGATACTGTCCTGGACTACGATACCTCCAAGGGAGATGACCGCGATCTCAGTTGTACCGCCTCCGATATCAACCACCATGTTACCCTTCGGAGCCTCGACATCGAGACCGATACCGAGAGCTGAAGCCATAGGTTCATAGATCAGATATACGTCGCGTCCTCCTGCGTGCTCTGATGAGTCACGTACAGCTCGGATCTCAACCTCGGTGCTTCCTGAAGGGATGCCGATCACCATCTTGATGTTTGGAGTGAAGAGTGAACGGCGTCGGCTGTTTACCTGCTTGATGAATCCGCGGATCATCATCTCCGCAGCGTTGAAGTCTGCGATGACACCGTCCTTCATAGGACGTACTGTCTTGATGCCCGGATTCTCTCTCTCCTGCATAAGCTTCGCCTTCTGTCCCAGTGCGAGAGCCTTGCCGGTGTTATTGTCAATAGCAACGATGCTCGGTTCGTCAAGCACGATCTGGTCATTCTGGAAAATGACTGTGTTGGCTGTTCCGAGGTCCATTGCCAATTCTTGTGTCAAGAATGAAAATGCCATATTTCTTTTACTGTTTTTCTGTTTTGCCAAATAGGCCGTAAAATTACAAAATATATCTCATATTTTTAGCGATAAAAAGAGTATTTTTGTCGTAATAAAATGTTAAACCGATGGACAGAAAAAAATATGTGGTCGTAGTGGCCGGAGGAAGTGGAACGAGAATGGGCGCACAGGTGCCGAAGCAGTTTCTTGAGCTGGGCGGAAAGGCTATTCTCCGCCGGACAATCGAGGTCTTTCAGGAAGCGATTCCGGAAATCAGCGTCATCACTGTCCTTCCGGATGAGCATATGGAATACTGGCGTGACTACTGTTACAGGAACAATTTCATCTGTCCGCAGATTCTGGTAAAAGGCGGCATTACGAGGTATCATTCCGTGAGAAATGCCCTTTCCAAGGTGCCTGAGGGCGCGATTGTAGCCATACACGACGGTGTAAGACCGCTCCTTTCACCGTCTCTTGTCCAGGATCTTTTCGCCAAGGCGGAGACGGCTGCCGCTGTTGTTCCGGTGACCCCTTGCATCGATACGATGAAGGTCCTTCAGAAGAAGGTGTGGGATGACGGGAGCGAGACACTGACGTCTGTTCCGGGCGCTGTTGCCGACCGTTCAGTACTGTATGGTGCGCAGACACCTCAGGTCTTCCATTCGGAACTTCTCAAGGATGCATATAACCAGGCCTTCGACACCGCATTCACGGATGATGCGTCCGTGGTGGAGAGGTATGGAAAAAGCCTCTCCTATGTGATGGGGGAGAGGCTTAATATTAAGATTACAACTCAGGAGGATCTTGTCCTCGCAGAGGCCGTACTTAAAATCCGTAAGTCCTAGACTGTTTCTCTTTTCTTCTTGACGCTGGCAGAGAAGCTGGTGTTCTGATATTCCTTCACCCACACCTGGCGCTCGATTGCCTGATCAAGTGAAATCTGCGTCTCTGTCTGCTGCACATAAGGGATCTTCTGGATGGTGTTCAGAAGGATCTGCATGAGGTGGTCGTGGTCGAAGCAATAGATCTTTATCAGAAGATTGTGCTTTCCCGTTACAAAGTGGCATTCAACTACTTCCGAGATCTTCTTGAATGCTTCGATAACCTCGGGATACTTGTTCGCTTCCGAGAGCGATACGCTCACGAATGCGCATACGTCAAGACCGAGGGCCTGTGGTTTTACAAGGATGCGCGATCCTGTAATGACCCCGTTGGCTTCAAGTCTTTTTACCCTTTGATGGATGGCCGCACCTGAGACATTACATTCGCGTGCTATCTCCAGGAACGGCATTCTGGCGTTCTTGACCAGGAAGGAAAGTATCTTCTGGTCGATGTTGTCCAATTGATAGCTTGACATGGTCCTTATAGATTAAAATGATATCGGCTGCAAATTTAATGACTAAATTTCATTTGTCAAAAATCTGCAGCCGAAAACTTACGTTTCGTTAATTTATTTACGCCTTTTCTTACGTCCTGTAGGCTCGCTGTTTGCGATTATCTCCTTGCACTTATCTTCTGTAAGTGAGGCTGGATCCGTACCCTTAGGCAGTTTGTAGTTGCTTCCTGCGTGCTTGATATATGGACCGTAGGCTCCGTCAATCACCTGGATGTCACTATCTTTATATTCTACGATGATGCCGCCCCTGGTGTTGTTGAGGCTGTCTTCTATCAGCTTGATACAGCTGTCAAGATCCACTTTCAGAGGGTCTGTACCGCGCGGAAGTGACACATTTTTATCACCGTACTTGATATATGGACCGAAACGTCCCTTTGTGCAGATGATGTCGATGCCGTTCAACTGACCCACTGTACGTGGAAGTTCGAAAAGTTTGAGCGCCTCTTCGAGGGTGATGCTTTCTATCAGCTGTCCGGGTGCTAGGCTTGCGTATTGCTTGCTGTCACCGTCTCCCTTCTGCACGTATGCTCCGTACTGACCGAAGCGTGCGACGAGAATCTGTCCGTCAGGTGCTGTGCCGAGTTCGCGGCTGGCTGCATTTCCGTATTCCTTGCTGCTCATTGTCTCCTGTACGGTCTGGTGGAACGGTGCATAGAAGTCTGCAATTACTCCGTTCCATGCGATTTCGCCGTCTGCAATGCGGTCGAAATCCTCTTCAACTGTTGCAGTGAACTTGTAGTCGAGGATCTGAGGGAAGTTCTTAACGAGGTAGTCGGTTACGATGATACCGATTTCCTGTGGAAGAAGTCTTCCTCTTTCTGCTCCGATTGTCTCAGTCTTTACAGAAGACTTGATGACGCCGTTCTTGAGGCTGAGATTTGTAACCGAACGCTTTTCTCCGGTCTTGTCGCCCTTGACTACATAGCCACGTGCCTTTGTGAGAGTGGTGATGGTCGGTGCGTACGTTGAAGGACGTCCGATTTCAAGTTCTTCGAGCTTCTTGATAAGGGATGCGTCGGTATAACGTGATGGTGCAGATGTGAACTTGCATTCTGCAGCGATTCCGTTCTCGAACATCCTGTCGCCCACATTGAGTTCAGGGAGGATTACCTCTTCGTCATCCTGCTGCGGATCGTCGGTGCTTTCCATGTAAAGTTTGAGAAATCCGTCAAAGAGTACCTGGGTTGCCTGTACGTTGAATTTCTCATCTGCGTTGCTGCATGCCACTTTGATATCGGTCTTAAGCACCTTGGCGTCAGCCATCTGGGATGCTACCGTGCGCTTCCAGATAAGTTCATAGAGTTTCTGCTCCTGAGGTGTTCCCTGGATGGAAGGATTGCTTATGTATGTAGGGCGGATGGCCTCATGGGCTTCCTGTGCTCCCTTTGCTTTGGTTCTGTATTGTCTGGTCTTCGAGTATTCAGCTCCGAAGTTGTCGGTGATGAACTGCTTTGCCGAGCCGATGGCAAGTGCAGAAAGGTTTGTGGAGTCGGTACGCATGTAGGTTATGAGACCCTGCTCATAGAGCTTCTGAGCAATGCTCATGGTCTGGCTTACAGAGAAACGGAGCTTGCGTGCCGCCTCCTGCTGAAGGGTTGAGGTAGTGAAAGGCGCTGCCGGCGTACGGGTTCCTTCCTTCTTCTCGATGCTGCAGATGCTGAAGTCGGCTCCGATGCATTTCTCAAGGAATGCCTTTGCAGATTCAAGGTCCTGGAATCTTCTGTCAAGGGTGGCCTTTACCAATGTCTGCTCAGGAGTTCCTTCTGGATGGAAGATAGCCTCTACCTTGTAGTATGCCTCAGGTTTGAAGCCGATGATTTCACGTTCCTTGTCCACGATGAGACGAAGGGCTACAGACTGCACGCGTCCGGCTGAAAGCTTCGGCTGAACCTTTCTCCAAAGTACAGGAGAGAGTTCGAATCCCACAAGTCTGTCGAGCACGCGACGAGCCTGCTGGGCGTTGACGAGATTCATGTCGATTTCGCGTGGATTCTCGATTGCGGCAAGAATCGCCGGCTTTGTAATCTCAAGACACACAATACGTTTAGTGTTCTCTTCGCTGAGTCCGAGAGTCTCGAAAAGATGCCATGAAATCGCCTCTCCCTCTCGGTCGGCATCGGATGCGAGCCAAACCATAGACGCTTTCTTTGCCTCTTTCTTGAGGTCTTCTACGACCTTCTTCTTATCTGATGGGATTACGTAATTCGGTTTGAATCCGTTCTCGATATCAATGCTCAATCCGTTCTCGTCCAGATCTCTGATGTGTCCGACGCTGGCTTTTACCACAAAATCTTCTCCGAGTGCCTCCTGCAGCTTCTTGATCTTTCCTGGAGACTCGACAATTACAAGATTTTTTCCTTCCTTCTTGCTCATTCCTTCAAATTTAACTGTTTGTCGCTGCCGTTCAGTGCCCGGCAATTTTCAAAAGATTGTGCAAAGTAAGGCACAAATCGGGCAATTTTCCAAATTTTGTTGCTAATTTTGTCGTCTTATACCTATTTATAAAAAAGAGTCACCTAAAGGTGACATTTTATGGAAAATTTCGAACGAAGAAACATCGTCTGATATGAAAGATACTACTAAAAAGAAACTCATCAAATGGTTTTGGATCCTGTTCAGCACACCGATTCTTCTTGTTGCCGGACTGATAGGACTCGTGTGGGCATTCGCGGATATTCCTTCCTTTGAGGAACTGGAGGATCCGGACAGCAAACTCGCCACCCAGGTTATTGCGGAGGACGGGGAAATCCTGACGACATTCCATATCGAGAACCGCTCGTATGTGAGTTTCGGCGAACTCTCTCCGAACCTCGTCAACGCTGCAGTGGCGACAGAGGACGTCAGATTCTATCGTCATTCGGGAATCGACTTCAGAAGCCTTGCCCGAGTCATCTTCAAGACCATCCTCGGCGGAAACTCAAGCCAGGGAGGAGGTAGTACCCTGACCCAGCAGCTTGCAAAGACTCTCTATCCACGTGAGGATGTAAGCAGCCGTATCCCCGGCATGTCCAAGGTGAAGATGGTGTGGATCAAGCTCAAGGAGTGGGTGACCGCTGTCAAGCTCGAGCGCAGCTACACCAAGGATGAGATCATGACAATGTACATGAATCAGGTGTTCTTCGGAAGTAACGCATACGGAATCAAGGCTGCTGCGCAGACATTCTTCGGAAAGTCTCCGATCGACCTTACCGTGGAAGAGGCAGCGACACTTGTCGGAATGGTTAACAAGCCTACAAGATACAATCCCGCGCTCAATCCGGACAAGTCTCTCATCAGAAGAAACTTCGTCATTTCCCAGATGGAGAAGGCCGGTTTCATCACAGACCATCAGAAGGATTCGATCCAGCAGATTCCGATCCAGCTTTCATATCAGATCCAGGACCACAACGCAGGACTCGGACCGTACTTCAGAGATATGCTCCGCCGTACGATGAATGCAAAGGAGCCTAAGCGTTCGTCATATGCGCAGCGCGAGGACTATGTCGTGGATTCGCTCCAGTGGGCCGACAATCCGTTCTACGGATGGCTAAACAAGAATACAAAGGCGGACGGTTCGAAATACAACCTCGACAGAGACGGCCTCCGTATCTATACAACCATCAACTACAAGATGCAGAAGTATGCAGAAGAGGCGGTTGCCGAGCATCTTGGAAAGGACCTTCAGAAGAGCTTCTGGAGAGACATGCGCTGGAAGAAGAACAAACCGTTTTCTGATGACGTGGACGCAAAGACTGTCGAGATGCTCATGAAGCAGGCAAGACGTTGGAGCGACCGTTACCGCATCATGAAGAACGACGGTGCTTCGGACGCGGAGATATGGAAGAGCTTCTCCGTACCTACAAAGATGAGAGTGTTCTCATGGAACAAGCAGGGATACATCGACACAGTGATGACTCCGGACGATTCGATCAGATACTACAAGTCTCATCTCCGTGCGGCATTCATGGCGATCGAACCGCATACAGGACACATCAAGGCATATGTCGGCGGTCCTAACTACCGTTATTTCAAATATGACAACGTGCGTCAGGGTAAGCGCCAGGTGGGTTCTACCATCAAGCCTTATCTCTATACCTTGGCGATGCAGGAGGGTATGAGCCCATGCGACAAGGTGGTGAATGTTCCTCAGACCTTCCTCGTCCAGGATACCACATGGACTCCTAAGAGTACGGACAAGGACGAGTGGATCGGCCAGACAGTGACGCTGAAATGGGGTCTTACCAAGAGTTCGAACAACATATCTGCATACCTGATGAAGCAGTATGGACCTCATGCGATGGCTGACATGATGCGCAAGATGGGTATCGGCTGCCATATCGACGAGACTTATTCTCTTTGCGTAGGTTCTGCGGATATCGCGGTCTACGATATGGTTGCGGCATATAACACATTCCCTTCACGCGGTGTCTATGTGACTCCTATCTTCGTCACAAGAATCGAGGATAACGACGGCAATGTTCTCGGTGAGTTCACAAACCCTAAGCGTGAGGCGGTGAGCGACTACACAGCGTACCTCATGGCAAATCTGATGCAGGGTGTCGTCAACAGCGGTACAGGTGTCAGACTCCGTGCGAAGTACGGCCTCAAGGGTGAGATTGCGGGTAAGACCGGTACTACAAACGACCAGTCGGACGGATGGTTCATCGGTTATACTCCGTCATTGACAGCAGGTGTATGGGTCGGTGCGGAAGACCGTCAGGTGCACTTTGAATCTCTCGCCCTCGGTGGAGGTTCGAACATGGCGCTTCCTATCTGGGGTATCTTCATGAAGAAGGTTCTTGCGGACGGCACCCTCGGAGTGTATGAGACCGACAGATTCATTGCTCCTCCGGGAGTGACTCTTGACCTGAATTGCGACGGAAGCGACGCTGACGCAGAGACAAAGGCAGAGGATGATGACAGTTTTTTCTTTGAATAATCTATGAAATCAATAGCAGTAATATATGGCAGCGATTCCTCTGAGTGGGAGGTGTCGGTAAAAAGCGGTGAGTATACCGCTTCGCAGATCGATGGATCAAAGTACGATGTGTATGAGATTTTCGCACGTTTCGGCGAATGGACTCTCAAAGCGTACAGACGCAATGGAGGCGAGAGAGTCCTCCTTCCTGAGAACGAGCGTCCTCAGATCTGCAAGTGCGACTTCTCAGTGTCTCTCGACGGTGAGAAGGTAAAGTTTGACTATGCATACATCATGCAGCACGGTACTCCAGGCGAGAACGGTCTCATGCAGGGCTATCTTGAAATGCTTGGCGTGCCTCACAGCGGCTGCAATGCGTTCGTTGCGGCGATCACATTCGACAAGTTCTCGTGCAAGAGCTACCTCAAGGATGTGGATTATGTGAAATGCGCGGATGATGTATTCCTTCGCAAGGGAGAGTCTGTCGAAGGTCTTGCAGAGAGGGCTGTGGCGAAACTCGGCCTTCCTATGTTCGTGAAGCCGACAGACGGAGGCAGCAGCTTCGGTGTGACCAAGGTGAAGAAAGTAGAGGACTTCGACAAGGCGGTAGAGTTGGCTTTTTCCGAGGGAAACATGTTGCTTGCAGAGGCTGCTGTTGCAGGTCGTGAGCTCACTTGTGCGGTCTACTTCGACGGAAAGGGACTGCAGGCCCTTCCTGTGATAGAGATCATTACCGAGAACGAGTTCTTCGACTATGAGGCGAAATATCAGGGTCTCAGCCGTGAGATCTGTCCTGCACAGATTCCGGACACTCTCCGCGACAGAATCCAGGATGTATCAAAGAAGATTTATGCGCACCTCGGCTGCTCCGGCCTCGTCCGTGTAGACTACATCTCTTCCGAAGACGGCCTCTACTTCCTCGAGGTGAATACCATCCCGGGAATGACTTCAGCTTCGCTTGTGCCTCAGATGGTGCGTGCCGCGGGTCTTTCAATGACCGACTTCCTTTCAACTGTCATCGAGAACTCATAGGATGCTGTTGAAGGACATCATATATAAAGGTATAGAGACTGTCTCCAGGCTATATCCCGAAGGGGAAGCGAAGGAGATGGTCTTTGCTTATATGGAGGATGTCTTCGGTCTTAAACGTCATGCGCATATCCTTGAGCCGGAGCGCGATCTTTCAGAGGCTGATTCAGACAGGGCTTTGGCTGATTTCGGAAAGATGGCGGCGGGTCACCCGCTTCAGTACATTACCGGAAAGGCTTATTTCTACGGACGAGAGTTCCGTGTCACTCCGGATGTGCTGATTCCGCGAGGGGAAACCGAAGTGCTTGTCCAGGAGGCTGCCGGACTTGCAGAGGGCAGGACTGCTGTAAATATTCTGGATATGTGCACCGGCAGCGGCTGCATTGCCTGGAGTCTTGCTCTTGAACTTCCGACCTCGAAGGTAGCTGCGGTGGATATCTCCGACGGCGCCCTTGCAGTAGCTTCGTCGCAGAATTTTGCCGAAGATGTTTCCCATGTCGGAGCCTCAACGCCTGTATTCATCAAGGCGGATGTTCTTAAGGAACCTGCGGCGTCAGGATATGATTTTCTCCAGAATGGAAAATATGACATCATAGTCAGCAATCCGCCATATGTCATGGACTCGGAAAAGGTTCTTATGCGCACCAATGTTCTGGACCATGAGCCTCATCTGGCCCTTTTTGTTCCGGATAATGATGCCCTGAAGTTCTATACGGCGGTTGCCGAGTGGGCACGGGCTCTGTTGTCAGATCAGGGTGCGGGTGTCGTCGAGATCAATGAGGCACTTGGTGCGGAAACCATGCAGATCTTCGTAGATAAAGGGTTCAAATATGCGGACATAGTGAAGGATCTTCATGAAAAAGACCGTTTTGTCCGTTTCTCCAGGGTTCCGCTTCCCGAAAAAAAACGTTTTTTTTGAAAATATAGTTTTTGAAAATCGCTGTCTGAGTGTATTCGGGCGGCGATTTTCAATTTTATCCGTCTACAATTTTTTTACGCGGATAATCCTATGGACCTTTGCATTGAAAAATGAAGAGTATGGGAGAGTATATGAAGAAGATCGGCTTTGCCGCATTGGTTACGTCGGCATTAATGTCATGCGAGGTGCTTGATGATGATCCGGACAAACATACATCGCCAGGCGATAGTGTGCGTGTGGAATTGAGTGAGATCGCGGAAATATTGGCGGCGGTTCCGTTGCGGCAGACTCATCTGGATGAAGTCCATAAAGCGGTCGTTTCGTCCTCCGGCAACGGATATGATGAGGAATATACGATGAAGCATCTTTTTGAGGCGCCCGGAACAGGCGTCGGTGAGACTGTGCCAAAGGCGGCGCTTCCGAAGTCGGACGAGGGCTGTCTTCGTGACCTCATAGAGCGTCATGTGCGCGGTGCTTCCACAAAATCTGCCGGTAGACAAATCAGTCCGGACGATTTCCTTGAGGCTTTGTCCGCCTCGGATATACAGATATATTGGCCTTTTTCGGAGGAATGGGACGGCGATGCAATGCCGGTAATCACCTTTGATCCGGAAGACGAGTCAGACGCGAATATAGGATATAGGCTTTCGGTTAATGATGATGGTTCCCGTTGTGTTGAGGAGGTTGTTGTTGATGAGGAGATGGCAGCGCAGACGCCTGTGTGGGTTGTCAACAGGAATTCAGATGCGGGATTCACGACGCTGGAGATGTTGAGAAGGGAAGATCCGGATTGGGGAGAAGGAGGAGGAACCATCATTGTCAAGCCTAAATCCAAGGCGGAAACGGGCGCGGAGCTGAAGACCTTGGTCCTGAAAGACTTTACCATGCATCGGAATCAGGATTCCTGGTTCGCGGGAGGATCCGAGTTCTGGATCAAGACCGGCTCTCTGGATGATTTCACTGCATCGACTGAGGCTGAACTGAGATTGTACAATCCTCTTGTTACAGACTTTCTGATTGTGGTTAAACGTAAGTATGTAGGGCAGCCTCAGCCGTTTAATGCCGTGCTTGTTCCGGAGTGGAACCCGCAGATGACGCATTGTGCATTCATGATAACCGAGGATGACGGCGGCACACGTACGGAATGGAAATGTACGGCTTTGGTGAGGATTGCATCCAAAAGCTATGGCGTGGAGATGAACCTGCCGTTCAATACCAGGGACGACATAGTATGGAGAGGCCATTTGACCAATCGCTGGATTGAGGCTAACGACAATGTCACATCCAATTTCGGGGATGTAAGCCTCACTTTTGAACTGATGGAATATTGATCGTGATCTACGCTTCTGTGACGGTCATCTCACAGCGGCGACAGTCGAAATGGAGTGCAAGGCGCTTGCCGTTGTTCAGAAGGAAGAGCGGAGCGCTTTGTTTTGCGTTCTGGCGGATAGGACAGAGGCCGAGTTCATATCGGATACAGTATTTTGTGCGCATCAGTTCGGCACCTTTGCGGTGCGAAAGTTCATATGCGTCCTCAATGGCTCCGACTCCGGCAGAAGCATATACATCGGCGGAAAGACGGTTGGATACGTTCTGTTTGTAAGTTACGTTCTTCTCCGGGAATGGTGCGATACGAAGACCTTCAAGAGGCCTGTTGAGAAGTTTCCTTGCAATTGCAGGGGTTATGTCCAGCTGTTCTGCGATGGCGCGTCTTATTCCGTTCAGCGCCGATGCGCTCATGAACGGAAGTCCGTCCGGTGCGTTGACTTCGGACAATGAGAAACGGTAGTGCCCGGTGGATTTGCAGATCTGGCTTTCAAGCATGCCGGACATTCTTTCCTGATTGTCGGCTTTCTGATCCAAGGGTTCGCTCACGGCCTCGACCTTGCGTCCGTCTTCTGTCGTTGCGGAAGCGTGTAGAGTCCATTGTCCGTCCCTGTATGGGAAATTCAAGGTTACGCTCACGCCGATTTCCCTCGTGCAGGCCTGCCTCTCAATCTCCTTCTCAAATGCTGCGTTTATGTTTCTGTATAGAACGGCACCAGCAAACAGGGTAGGAAGAATCTTGCATCGGATGGTGCTTCCTGAGCATACGTCTCCGCGGAAACCTTCCACCTTGCCGGATTTGGACACGAATGAGAATCCGTCTCCGTTTCCAAGTACGACGTCCTTGTTCAAACGTACCTCAATGCTGTTTCTGCCGACGGATGCCACGGTGCCGACCATTTCTCCCATTGACTTTGCTGCATCCATCGCAGCCCATTTACCGCGCTTGCCGTCAAGGAAGAGCTCTGTGTATCCTCTGTTGAAGGTCTTGTCGGTGTCAGGTGTAAAGCCTCCGGAAACGTGTCCGAACGACTCTCTATCGTATTCTGATGGGTTGTCTTCGATGAGTCGGTCAAGGGCGATGGAATAATCCCTGACCACATTGCGGACGTATGATTCGTTTTTCAGACGTCCCTCGATCTTGAAGGATGTTATTCCGGCCTCAGCAAGTTCCCTCAGTCTGCCTCGCAGATTGTAGTCCTTCAGTGACAGCAGAGCCTTGTCTTTTACGAGAACCTTTCCGGTGGCATCCACGAGGTCATAGCGTGAACGGCATGCCTGGATGCATGCTCCTCTGTTGGCGCTTCTTCCGGCGATCATTTCGGACAGGTAACACTGGCCGTTGTAGCATACGCATATGGCTCCGTGTACGAAGAACTCAAGTTCGCAGCTGACAGCCTCTCTGATTGCGCGGATCTGATCCAGCGAAAGTTCCCTTTCGAGAATGAGGCGCGAGAATCCGAGACTTTCCAGGAAGACCGCCTGTTCCGGGGTGCGTATCGAACATTGTGTGGAGGCGTGAAGCGGGATTGTGATAGGTTCGAACCTGCCTCCGAAACCCTCACGTGCCATCTTTACTACAGCAAGATCCTGTACAATGATGGCGTCTGCTCCGGCCTTCTGGACCTCCAGCATGAATCTGTAGGCTTCCTCCAGCTCGGAATCATATAGGATTGTGTTCAGGGTAATGAAGATCTTCACCCCGAAACGGTGTGCATATTCGCACAATGACCGGATATCCTCTACGGAATTTCCGGCAGCCTGACGTGCGCCGAACTGCGGACCGGCTATATACACAGCATCGGCACCGCAGTCGATTGCTGCGATGCCGATCTGTCTGTCTCTTGCCGGAGCAAGCAGTTCAAGCTGTCTCATCAGGATTATTTGAGGACTTTGAGCTGCTCCTGTGCGCCTGCACCGTACTGAGGGTCGTTAGCTACCTTCTCGTAGTTCTCGATTGCCTTAGCCTTGTTGCCGTCCTGCTGGTAGAGAGCTGCGATTGTGAATGTCACGCCTGCTGCGTCCTTTGCGTCTGGCTTGACTGCAAGGTACTTCTCGTAGAACTCGATGCACTGTGCGTTGTTGCCCATCTTCTGAGCAGCGCTTGCTGCGAGCTTGTATGCGTTAGCGTTCTCGAGGTACTCGTTAGCCTTGAGAGCGTTGTCGATAGTACCCTTGTTGTCCTTAGCCTTTGCACAAGCCTGTGCCTTCTTGAGGAAGAGAGTCGAAAGCTGCTTCTTTGCTGCTGCCTCTTCGCCATACTGCATTGCAGTCTCGTAAGCTGCCACTGCCTCAGCCATCTTGCCGCAAGCTGCCTGTGCTCTACCGATAAGGAGGTATGCGTCGCCGTTCTCAGGGTTGAGCTCAGTTACCTTTGTGTAAGCTGCTACTGCACCAGCCATATCCTTAGCCTTGTATGCAGTGTTTCCCTTCTGCATGTAAACCTGTGGGATGAGGTTCTTTGCGTCATCAGCTGTTGCAGTCTCACCGTAACCTGTAGTAACTGCGATTGTCTCTTCGAGCTTTGCGAGTGCGCCGTCGAAATCAGCAGCCTTGATAAGGTTCTTTGCGTGTGCAAGATAAAGGTTGCAGATGGCTGTCTTACATGTGTTTACGTGCTCAGCACCCTCTTCGCCAAGTCCTTCAGCGATTGCAAGTGACTCTTTGAATGCGTTTACAGCAAGCTCGTATTCGCCCATCTGGAACGCCTCGTTACCGCTGTTGGCAAGTTCAATTGCCTTGTTGATGTCCTGTGCGGACGCTACTCCAGCTGCCATTACAGCTGCTGCAAACAAAAGGAAAATCTTTTTCATTGTTTTTGGTATGTTTTGTTCAACTTTAATTAGTCATAGTGCATGAAGTGCAAAAATAGGAAAATTTTGTCGTATTTTTGCAATGTGTATTCGCTTTTGAGATTTTTAACTATGAAATATATCCCCAAAAGACATGTAGCCGGACTGCTTATTCTTGCCCTGACCCTCTTATCAGATGCGATTTATGGTCAAGACGTTGCAGTGCTCCCTCCGGATCCGGCGGTAAAGTCAGGTGTTCTGCCCAACGGAATCACCTGGTATGTCGCTACAAACACGTACGTCAAGGGTACAGCAGATTTCGCCCTTGTACAGATGACAGGTTCGCAGACCGATGCAGAGACAGACCGTGAAACAGTTGTCGCAATAGCGCAGGATGCCCTTATGTCCCAGCCTCTTCTGACTGCACCGTCTGTGCAGGACTACTTCATCGGAAAGGGTTGTATACCGGGACCGGAAGGTTTTGTGGAGGTCAAGGACAATGCTACTGTCTTCAAGTTCAGAAACGTGAACATGAAACTTTCAGGGTCGGTTCTTGATTCGACTCTGCTTGTGTTGATGAATGTAGCGGGAAGATATGACAGGTCGGATGATCCTGTCATCAGAAAATGGTATGCTCCAGCTGATCAGGCTATCATTGTGGCCGGAGATGTTGATGCGAATACGGTTTCGGAAAAACTGAAGATGCTTTCCTATATGTTCCCGAAATCCGAGTCGGTTCAGAGACAGGGTTATGTATGGAAGAATACACCGGAGATTTCGACAGAGGTCTGCCGGGGATATGAGCTGGGCATTGTCAGAGTTGCGGCCAGGTGGAAACTTGAAAGGACTCCAAGGGAACTGATGAATACCGTCCAGCCTGCCATCTTCAGGAAATATATGACAATGACGGGAATGGTGGCGCGTGAGCGTATTCTGCAGGAACTTCGTGAGCAGAATATCTCAGCGGCATCTGTTGATATTGACTACGTAGGAGGATTGGGCACGATCGGAGATGGAGAGTTCTCTGTAGAAGTTGCGGTGTCTGCCGATGACGTCTTGAACGCAACTGCTGTAGTCGCCGAGACTTTGTCTTCGATTGATTCATATGGTGTGGAGCCGGTGGAGGCGGGAAAAGCATCCCTGGATTTTGTGGATATGATTTCGTCGGAGGTCAAGCGCAGGGACGTCGCTAATATCGAGTATGTGAACAGGTGCGTTTCCGCATTCGTATACAACACGTCGCTGTCCTCGAGGGATGATATCAGGAAGTTCTATCTTTCAAAGGACATATCGGATGATACGGAAAGCAGACTGCTTTTCTCGATCGCGTCAAACGCCCTTGACGGAGAGAAGAACCTTACGTTGAGGTGTACGTCAGACAGTCTGTATGTGACGGCAGATGCTCTCAAAGAGACATTCCAGAACGCCTGGGCCCAGGCTGCGCAGGAGAAGCCGGAGTTTTCCAATGTGTTAAGCGTGCCGTTCCTTCCTGGTACAGGTCCGGAGGTGAAGGTGAAATCAATGAAGAGCGAATATCTTTCGGGAGGATCAGTATGGACCTTGTCTAACGGAATGAGAATCATCTTCAGGAACATGAAGTCGGAAGGCGATGCCATTCATTATTCTCTGTCTCTTAATGGAGGCACCGGAAACGTAGAGGGTTTAGGCGCCGATGACGGACAGTATCTTACGGATTATCTTGATAACTGCAAGGTCTCAGGTGTCACCGGAAAAGAGTTCAGGGATGCACTCAGACGTCGTGGCATGAAGATGAACTTCGAGGTGGGCCACTCTTCGACTGTGATCAGGGGTGATGTCCCTTCATACGAATTGGAATATATGCTCCGTGCTTTGATCTCCATGATGAACGAAAGGACTCCTGATCGGACAGCATGGGACTATTATCTGAAATGTGAGGCTCTGCGACAGAAGGCAAGCTGCGCATCCGGAAACGGCGCATGTCTGAACGAGGGCTTTGCGGATAAGGCTGAGGCGTTTTTCAACTCGTTGTCGCAGAATGTCAACAACGGAGTGCTGGTGCTTGTCGGAAACATTGACGAGAAGAAACTCAAGACGGCGTTGATGGCATATGCGGGCAATTTCAAGACGACAGACAAGACTTTCAGGAGGACTGAGACACATACCCGCAGTTTCTCCGGAATCGAGAGATATGACAGACGCGGCAACGGCAACAGCGTGAATGCCGTCCTTACAGCTCCGATGGCTATGACGGCGGAGAATTCATATACGGCTGCCATCACATCAATGATGCTGAGAAGGCATTTCGCCCAGGAACTTGCCGGAAAGGGAATGAGTGTCGATGTCGGCTACGAGTGCAGGCGATTCCCGCAGGAAAGTGTGCTGATGAGGGTGTCTGTAAGCGAGGCCTCCTCAGAGGGTTTTGCCTCCGGCACATCGGAGTACAGCATGGGAGAGGCCCTTTCTGTAATGAGGAACGCCTTCTCGGATCTTTCTCAGGTGAAAGTGGACAAGGCTGCGCTGGCTTCCTACAAGGAAAGGCTTGAGAGACAGCTTGCTGTGGCAAAGGAGACTCCGGAATATTGGGTGAGCGCCATCAATCTCAGATACCTTGACGGCAAGGACTTCACAACAGGCGCCGAGAACAAGATAAAGAGCATCTCTGAGGCCAATGTCAGAGCCATGCTGGATGTCTTGGGCAGCAACTCGAAGATAGAGTATGTAATAACAGGAAAATAGGAAACAGATGTATCACGGAACAATTATCGAGATAGACGACTGTCTCGTGTCAGAGGAGATTCTGACAGAATATTATGCATGCGATTATGAGAAGTGCAAAGGTTGCTGCTGCATAATCGGCGACAGCGGCGCTCCGCTCGAGGAGATCGAGGCTGAGGCTATCGAGAAGAACTATGAAATTTTCTCTCCGATCATGTCGGAAGAAGGTCGTGCGGCGGTTGCTGCCAAGGGTTTCTTTGAAATCGACAGGGATGGAGATATGGTTACCCCGCTCGTTCCGGGCAGCGAGGAGTGTGCCTTTACTCATTTCGATGAGGAGGGTAACTGCTTCTGTGCAATGGAACGTTGCTGGTTCCAGGGTAACGGGGATTTCCGCAAGCCGATTTCATGCTGGCTTTATCCTATCCGTATCACACAGCTCCGTAACGGAATGCGTGCCCTCAATCTTCACAGATGGCATATCTGCAAGGATGCATTTGAGAAGGGTAAAAAAGAAAAGATTCGCGTATATGAATTTCTACGCGAACCTATCGAACGTTATTTCGGCGAGGATTTCTACTCGGCCTTGTCGGAAGCTGCCAAGATGCTCAACGCTGAATCATAGTCAGCGGCGTTGACTTTGAGCTCGATATTCTGCTCGGCTACATTGAAAGACGGATAGGCTGAAACCTCTCCGAATACACCTGCTTCGATCCCGTTGGATTGGAGCAGACCTTGTGCGATGCTGGCAAGCATCGGATCAGCGAATGTCGCTACAGTTTTCAAGTCATCCATAGTCTTAATCTTTAATGTTTTATATATTGCCTTATTCCGCATCCTGCGGGGTAAGGCGATTTTCCAATCCGGAAGCCAGTCTCAGCACGTCTTTTCTGAGGCCTTCCATCTGCCATCCTTCCTCTGTCTTTGTCAGTGTGACCCTGTCCTCAAGCATCTTTGAGAGTCTTCCTGCCATGCCTCTGTATCTGAACGTTACCTTTTCGGCGTTCTCTGACTCGAGTGAGTACTGTCTTTCGCTCATGAACTCTACAGTCCGGTTGCGGATTCCGTCCCATGTTCCGTTGAAGTTCATCTCGCGGCAAATGAATCCGAACTTCGGATATGCAGCAGAGACAATAGCAAAAAATATAGCAATCTTGCCTATTGATCTGTATCCTTCGTCAAAAATGTTGTCCACGCCACCCTCGACGGCTCCGATAAGCACAAGTACAGTGACGATGACTGCACACATCAGGGAGAAGTAGATGAAGTATTTGATTGCTCTGATTAAATATCTCATGGCGTTAAAGTTGTAGTTGATTTGAATGTTTACAAATATAGCAAAAATCTCAGAATTCACTATATTTGCAATCTTATGTTATAAATCGGAAAATTATGGATTTAAAGAAAGTAATTTATGCACTTGCAGCTGTGGCTGTGCTTTTGGCGGGCGCTCTCGCTTATATCTGGTGGAGCAAGTCTTCTCTCGTGAATGAGCTCAATGTAGAGAAGGAGGAACTCACATCGCAGATGATCGCTCTTCAGAACGACTATGCTTCTCTGTCTTCTGACTATGATATGATCAACTCTCAGCTTGACTCTTCACGTGAGGAAGTGTCACAGCTCATCGAGAGAATCAAGAAGACCGAGGCTACAAACAGAAGCAAGATGCGTCAGTATGAGAAGGAACTCGGTACTCTCAGAAGCATCATGCGTAATTACATCGTACAGATCGACTCTCTCAACACTTTGAACAAGAGGCTTACAGCCGACGCAGCTGCTGCACGTCGTGAGGCAGCAGAGAGCCGTAAGAAGTCAGAGGAACTCAGCAAGACAGTTCAGAATCTCAGCGGTCAGGTTGCTGTAGGTTCTGTAGTGAAGGCGCGCGGTATCAAGCTCGACGCATATAACTCTACTGACAAGATCACTGACAGAAGCAGCCGAGTTGTGAAGCTCATCGCAAGTCTTGCGCTTGTGGAGAATGATCTCGCAGCAAAGGGACCGATCAGAGTATATATCAGAGTCAAGGATCCGGATGGAATCCTCCTTACAAACAGTACTCAGAGAACATTCTCTGTAAACGGAGGAGAGCCTATGATCTGCACAGCTTCACGTGAGGTGGATTATGAGGGTAAGGAAGTTGAGATGGGAATCTATGTGAATGAGATTCCGGAGTATGTGAAGGGTATCTACACACTTGAGGCTTATACAGAGCAGACAAAACTCGGTGAGGCTGAACTCATGCTCAGATAATGATATATATCCATATCCCTTTCTGCAGGAGTTTCTGCACATATTGCGGCTTCTATTCGGAGGCTGCTCCAAAGTGTCGCAGATCTGAGGATATTCTGAATCATGAGAACAGATTCGAGGAATATGTTTCGGCTCTTGAAGCGGAGATAAAGACAAGGCAGAATGATATAAGAAGGGTGTTTGCGTCAAGTGGCGTGAACACCCTTTATATTGGTGGCGGTACGCCGTCGGTACTGCCGTTGCCTATGTTCGGGCGGTTGATTGATGCGCTTAAGGCGATCGGTCATCCTTGCGGTTTTGACGAATTTACAGTTGAGGTGAATCCGGAGGATATCGTGGAGAAGGGCCCGGACTATGTGAAAGGACTCGTGGCATTGGGTGTAAACCGTGTGAGCATGGGTGTCCAGTCCTTTGATGACGGCATTCTGAAGTGGATGAACCGCAGGCATACGGCAGACCAGGCTGTTCAGGCATATAGGATTCTGGAGGAGGCAGGCGTGGACAATATCAGCATTGATCTTATTTTCGGGCTTTCGCATATGGATGATGAACTCTGGCGCAAGACTTTGTCGAAGGCGTTGAGCATTTCGGGTTCCGGAAGGCCTCCGAAGCATATTTCTGCCTATCAGCTTTCGGTGGAGGAGGATAGTATGCTGGAGAAGCTGATTGCGAAGGGGAAGTGGAGCGAGGCTTCGGATGAGGTGTGCGAGAGACAGTATGCCATTCTGTGTGAGACTCTTGCAGCGGCAGGTTACAATCATTATGAGATTTCCAATTATGCTCAGCCTGGATTTGAGGCGGTGCATAATTCTGCATACTGGAATCACAGACCATATATCGGTTTAGGTCCCGGAGCACATAGTTATCTGGTGCAGGTGGATACTTTCTGCATTCACGACTCGCCAGTGTGTTCCGAAGGCCCCCTCCCAACAAAGTTGGGCCCCTCCCCCTACCCGGGGGTGGGAAAATGCCATCTCCACACATCTGGCTTCGCTGTTTCTGCTGAAAGTATCCGTCAGTGGAATGAGCCGGACTTGAAAGGGTATCTGGCTGCGGCTCAGAATGGAAACTTTGCAGATGTGCAAGGCAGTGAAACCCTGGATCAGGAACAGCTGATAATGGAAAAGGTCATGCTTGGACTGCGTACTGCTGCTGGAGTGCCAGGGGTGTATCTGAGGGAGCATTGCCAGAAGGCTGAGTTGGAAGATGCTTTCAGATGTCTGAATCTCGTTACTCTTGAAAATGGGAATGTGAGGATCCCGGAAAACAGATTTTTTGTATCTGACAATATAATTGCAGGAATAGTATAAGCTCTTGACCATGAAGAAGGAACCTCTTTCATTGCTTGCTCTGTTGTCGGTAGTCTCTTGTGCTGACCGGACCGAGGCGCTTTGCGAAAAGCGTCCTAACATCCTCATTGCCCTGGCAGATGACTGGTCATATCCTCATGCGGGAAAGTATGGATGCGGATGGGTGGAGACACCAGCTTTCGACAGGATCGCTGAAGAGGGAATTCTTATGGAGAACTTCTATACTCCGAACTCCAAGTCTGCTCCGTCCCGTGCCTGTCTGCTGACAGGACGTTATTCGTGGCAGCTGGAGGAACTGGGAAACCACCTCGCCATATGGCCTGAAGGACGTTTTACAACACTCTTTGAGGCTCTGGCACAGAATGGCTACCATGCCGGATATACAGGAAAGCCGTGGGCTCCGGGCAAGCCGGGAAAAGTCAATGGTCAACCTCGCCGACTGGTCGGAGAACCTTATCTGAACCATAAGACAGAGCCTCCTACATCCGGAATCGCAGCATTTGATTATATCAACAATTTCAAGGAATTCCTTTCAGATGCAGATGAGGGCGAGCCATGGGTGTTCTGGTGTGGCTTCAGGGAGCCTCATAGGGTATATGAGTATGGTACAGGAGTCTCGCAGGGAGGCATGAGTACCTCTGATATTGATAAAGTACCGGCATATTGGCCTGACAATGAGGTCGTCCGTAATGACATGCTGGATTATTCTTATGAAATCAGCTGGTTCGATTCGCATCTGATGCAGATGATCAATACCCTTGAGCAGAGGGGAGAGCTGGACAATACCATAATAATCGTCACAGGTGATAACGGTATGCCGTTCCCGCGCAGGAAGGGGTTTGGCTATGAACATTCTACCCATCTTCCGATGGCGGTGATGTGGCCGGAAGGAATCTCAAATCCGGGAAGGACCGAATCTGCCCTGGTCAGCATGGTGGACATAGCTCCGACTCTTCTGGCTCTGGCAGGAGTCGATCCGTCGGCTGTGGATATGGCCCCGGAGGGAAAGGATTTCCTGGATATATTGGCGGATGCAAGGCGAAAGCCACGAAAATACATGCTTTTCGGCCAGGAGAGACACGACTGCGGCCGTCCTGAGGATCAGGGTTATCCTATCAGATCCATCAGGGATGAGCGGTTCCTCTATATGTATAACTTCAAGCCATGGCTCTGGCCGGCTTGCAATCCGGAAACCGGATATCTGAATACTGACAGTTCTCCTACCAAGACTGAGATCCTGCAGATGCGAAGAGAGGGGGCAGACACCTTGTTGTGGCATCATTCCTTCGGCAGGAATCCTCAGGAGCAACTGTATGATCTGAAGTCGGATCCGGAATGCATGAATAATCTGGCGCAGGAGCCGGAGTATGCCGGGATAAGGAAGAAACTGCATCGTCATCTTTTCCGTGAGCTAGAACGTCAGGGTGACCCTCGTCTGGGACCGGATGGGGATGTATTTGACAGATATCCGTATTCAGCAGATAAATATGAGTCTTTCTATGAGAGATTCATGTCAGGACAGACAACAAAAGAACAGACAGATTGGATAAATCCTTCAGACTATGAATAATGTTTTTGCACAAAGGATCGACTCTCTCAGGGAGATCATGACAAGTAACGGTTGGGATGCAGTCGTGGTAAGCGGCTCGGATCCGCATTCCAGCGAATATCCGGCTCCAAGATGGCAGCAGGTGAAATGGCTTTCCGGATTTACAGGCGAGGCCGGGGATGTGGTTGTGACTCACGACCATGCCGGGCTTTGGACAGATTCGAGATATTTCATTCAGGCTCTCGAGCAGCTTGAGGGAACAGGAGTGCAGTTGCATAAGACGCGTGTTCCTGATGAAGTAAGTATTCCCGACTGGCTGGCAGACAAGGCTGCAGTTGTGGCTTTGGACGGACTTTGTCAGAGCAAGAGTGCGGCTCAGGAGCTTATGACCAAGGGATGTGCTCTTGTTGATGTTCCCGATATGCTTGAGACTTTGTGGGAGGACCGTCCAGCCCTGCCGGTATCTCCGGTGACTACTCTTGATGTGGAATGTTTCGGTGGTCGTCCACGTCTGGAGAAGATCGAGTGGCTGCGCAAATGGATGCTTCTTCGTGGAGTGGACAGAGTTCTGCTTTCTTCTCTGGATGAGATTGCCTGGATGCTGAACGTCAGGGGAAGTGATATCGAGTATAATCCGCTTGTGATCTCGTATCTTCTTGTGTCGCATGATAGTGTGAAATGGTTTGTCCGTAAGGATGTGACAGACCTGGATCCGGATACCGAGGATAGTTTCAACGAACTGGTGGCAGATGGGATCGAGGTAGAGGACTATGATGCCGTGTATTATGCGCTCAAGGACTTCACGGGAGAAAACGCTCCGGTAAAGATCTTTGTCGATCCGTCAACCCTGAACCATCATATCTACAGTCATATCTGCGAGAACTATCCTGCAGAATGTGTCGTTGAGGGCACCTCTCCTGTCATCCTGGAGAAATCAGTGAAGACTCAGTCGGAAATAGAAAACCTCCGTCAGACATACATAGATGACGGCGTTGCAATGGAATGTTTCCTCCACTGGCTTGAAACGGAGGTGGCATCGGGCAGGGAGGTGACGGAGTGGGAGGTCTCTGAGCGCCTTACCGCCTTCCGTGCGCAGATCCCGGGCTATAGAGGCAACAGTTTCGAGAATATATCGGCGTATGGTGCGCATGCGGCCCTTCCGCATTACTCGACTCCTCGCGAAGGTTCTGCTGTGATAGAGCCGCGAGGCCTGTATCTCGTGGACTCCGGCGGACAGTATCTGACCGGTACTACGGATATTACCCGCACAATCCCTATGGGCGAATGTACGGAACTTGAAATGGAAGACTACACCTTGGTGCTTAAGGGAATGATAGACCTTTCTATGGCGGTATTCCCTCGCGGCACTACAGGTCATCAGCTTGACGCATTCGCGCGTATGCCGCTCTGGCGCGCTCAGCGAAACTTCGGTCACGGTACCGGCCATGGCATAGGATATTATCTCTGCGTTCATGAAGGTCCTCAGAGCATACGTTGGCAGCCTAACCCGCAGCCGCTTCTCCCGGGAATGGTTACGTCGAATGAACCGGCGATGTACCGTGAAGGAATGTACGGCATACGTCATGAGAATATCGTTCTCTGCCGCGAAGCGGGAACATCGGAATTCGGCGAGTGGCTCGATTTCGAGACACTGACTCTATGTCATATTGATACATCAGCCGTGCTTCCGGGACTCCTCGGTCCTGAAGCGTTCCATTGGCTTATGGAATATAACGCCCGCGTCTATCATACTCTGTCGCCACACCTCCCGGATGATGTGGCGTCGTGGCTGGCTGAGAAATGTGGAATATAGTGAAATAAAGACCATAACTTTTATGAAAAAATCAATCTTTATCCTGTCTGTTGCGCTAAGTTTGGCATTCCTCGCATGTACAAAGCCCGATTCAGGCTCTGAAATCAATCCGCCGACACCTCCTGCTACGGAGGACAAGGAGGATCCGAAACCGGAACCGCTCCCGGCGCCTGTCCTTGAGTCGCTTTCGACATCGTTCGGCAACAAGGGAGTGTATGGTGAGGAGATTGTCATTACCGGACAGAACTTCAGTACTCAGGCAGGCGGCAATGTTCTCTTGTTTGATGATGTCACATGTACGGATTTCGTGGAGGCTCAGGCGACAAAGCTGGTTGCCAGAATACCGGAGTTGGCACTCAAAGAAGTTGTACAGGTCAGAGTGAGTACAGTTGCAGGTACATCAGAGGCGCTTCCTCTTGAATTGGATCTCAGACGTTGTGATTCGGCTATCGTATTCAAAGGTGCAAAAGTGGAGGAGCTCCGTCCGGGAGTGAAATGGATCAGCACAATTACACAGTGGAAGGGAGAGCCGAGGTCCATCAACATCGTCACAGTTCCGAAATCCGAGATCGCAAACCTCCATTTTACATACCCATCCGGTAAGATAAAAACAAGCGACCAGTGCGTGTCAGCGGGTGCCATTGTCGGCATCAACGCCCAGTATTTTGACAACAGTACGGGAGGCACCGGTCTTGCACGTGATTTTCTGAAGATTGACGGCGTCGTGGCTACACCGGGTACCGACGGTCGCAGTTCTACATTTGCCGGTGGTGCCTTTGTGATTACAGACGGCGTGGCTGAAATCAAGAGTGTTGCGGGGAATGAGGGCGCAAGAGACCTCGCCGACAAGAATGTCATGGTATGCGGCCCGCTTCTCATTAATAATGGAGAGTATGCTTACCTTTCTCAGAACACTACCCACAATACAGACCCTCATCCTCGTACAGCGGTGGCGATTACAGAGAACGGATCAGTACTTCTTGTGACAATAGACGGAAGATTCCCTGGCCAGGCCGTGGGCATGTCGACCTCTCTGATGCAGGAGTTCTTCACTCTCTTGGGAGCAAAGTACGCTCTCAATCTCGACGGCGGTGGTTCTACAACCATGTATATTAAAGGTAAAGGCTTCGTCAACCACGGCTCTGACGGAAGCAACTGGAACAATCCTAAAGAACGTAAGGTCAATTCAATCATCTATCTCAAGTAGGTAGGGATACAAAAAAAGAAGCTGTCACGTCGTGACAGCTTCTTTTTTTGTATGTCTTTTGGCTGATTAGCAACCGCCGCAGCAGCATGGAGCTGCGAGGAAGTTTGCCTGAATGAATGCGTTTACTGCAACTGCTGAGAAGCCGAGAACGATGATGCCTACAAAGATCTTACCGATGATGTAGAGTCTCTTCTCCCAGATCTGGTTGCTCATACCGATTGTCTGGAATGCGCTCCAGAAACCGTGTGTAAGGTGGAAACCGAGAGCGGCGAACCACAATACGTATACTACTACCATCCAGCCGTTCTTGAATGTTGCGTTGAGGAGGATGTAAGGGTCAACAGCGTGCTCACCCATGAACTCCTTGAGCTGCATGTCTGCCCAGAAGTGGTTGAGGTGGAATGCAACGAGACCGAGTACGATCACTCCGAGAACGCACATGTTCTTTGAAGCCCAAGACTCAGCTTTTCCCTTGCTGCCTGAAGCGTAACGGCAGTATCCGCCGCGAGCCTTGATGTTGCCGAGTGTAAGGATGAAAGCATAAGCGATGTGTACAAGGAAACCAAGTGCAAGCACAGGTACCATGATGGTCACGATAGGAAGCGCCATGAACTCGCAACCCTTTGCAAAAAGACCGTCAGCTGCACCGTAGTTGCCTGTGAATGTATCAACGATAGAGAATGCATTGATAGTAAGGTGCAAAAGAAGGAAGACGATAAGGAAAAGGCCGCTTATACTCATGATAAGCTTCTTGGTAATTGAAGAAAGTGCCATAATAGTTATAATCTTTGTTTAGTTAATAATCGGGTTTGGCTTTTTCTAATATGCAAAGATATACTCTTTCTTGGAAGTTTCATAATAATTCGATACTTTTGTTTGTCTGAAATTCACAAACTATTATGGGAGTATATAAACGAGTTCTTTTGAAATTGAGCGGCGAGAGCCTTGGAGGTCCTGCCGGAAAGGGTATTGACGAAAACTGGCTTGCAGCGTACGCAGAGGAGGTTGCAACTGCAGTTAACAATGGTCTTCAGGTGGCTATCGTCATCGGAGGCGGTAATATTTTCCGTGGCCTTCAGGGTGTTGGAAAGGGCTTTGACAGAGTGAACGGCGACAAGATGGGTATGCTTGCCACTGTGATCAACTCTCTCGGTCTTGCAATGGCGATCCGCAGTGCAGGAGTTGAGGCAGAGGTGTTTACAGCGACTCCTATGATGCCTGTTGCACGTTATTATATGAGAGATGACGCTGTTGCAGTGATGGAGCGTGGCGGTGTCGCCCTCATCGCGGGCGGTACAGGTAACCCGTATTTCACTACAGACTCAGGTGCGGCTCTCCGTGCTCTCGAGATCGGCGCCGATGCGCTTCTCAAGGGAACCCGCGTGGACGGCGTATATACTGCAGACCCGGAAAAGGATCCTACAGCCGTGAAATATGATGAGCTCACTTTCGACAAGGCTATCGAGGACCGTCTCAAAGTAATGGATCAGACAGCGTTCGCTCTCTGCCGCGAGGGTAACATGCCTATCATCGTGTTCGATATGAACCAGAAGGGCAACCTTACCAAGCTTGTGAAGGGCGAGAAGGTCGGTACACTTGTACATGTATAACAGAAAATTCAAATACAACATATTATGATTACTAAAGCAAAAGAAATTCTTGCAGGTGCGAAGGACAAGATGGCGCATGCTGTATCACACCTTGATGAGGAACTCAAGACATATCGTGCCGGTAAGGCAAATCCTCTCGTGTTCAACAACGTGATGGTTGACTACTATGGCAGCCCTACACCTATCCCACAGGTTGCTTCAGTCACTACTCCTGACGCAAAGACACTCATGCTTCAGCCATGGGAGAAGAAGATGATCCCTGTTATCGAGAAGGCTATCATCGACGCTAACCTCGGTTTCACTCCATCAAACAATGGCGAGAGCATCCGTTGTACTATTCCACCTCTTACTGAGGACCGTCGTAAGGACCTCATCAAGAAGGCAAAGGCAGCCGGTGAGACTGCAAAGGTGAGCGTACGTAACGCACGTCGTGACGCTATCGAGCTTCTCAAGAAGGCGCAGAAGGAAGGTATGCCTGAGGATGTTCAGAAGGATCATGAGCAGCTCGTACAGAAGGAGACTGACGCTTTCACTAAGAAGGTTGATGAGCTCGTATCAGCAAAGGAAAAGGAAATCATGACAGTGTAATTCCCCTTTCCGCATACTTTTTTCAAATATTTGGATAAAGAGAAGGAATTATTTCTATATTTGTCACAGTTACAACGAACATTATGGGTACTTATCGATTTAACAGCTACGGTTATTATTATTTCTATTTCCAGAAAAGGTGATAGACCGGGTGCTGCGTATCGTATAGTCGTATAGAGATATTTTTTATGCTGCTCGGTTTTATGCCGGGCAGTTTTTTGTTTTTGGCAAAATATTGAGGTACAGTAAGTTGACTGTGCGAAGGTGGGTGAAAGTTGACCACCCTTGAATATTTAATTGTCAGATTGTCAATAGATTACAATAGTATAGGTATGAAGAAGGTAGCAATTCAGGGAATCAAGGGATGTTTCCACGAGCAGGCGGTGTACCGTTTCTATGAGAAGGAGGGTCTCCCAAAGCCGCAAGTTGTGGAGTGCAAATCGTTCGAAGACCTTTACAGAAGAATGAACGAAGGTGCGGCGGATGCGGCGATAATGGCTATAGAGAACACGGTGTCAGGAGGACTTCTTCCCAACTTTGAGCTTTTGCGCAAATATAACCGTAAGATCAAGGGTGAGGTGTTCCTTCGTATCAAGCAGAACCTGATGACCCTTCCGGGCCAGAGGATAGAAGACCTTCACGAGGTGCGTTCGCATTACATGGCGATCAACCAGACCCGTCAGTATTTCGACGCTTATCCGTGGATCCGCCTTGTGGAGTATGGAGATACTGCAAGTAGTGCGGCGGATATCGCAAAGGAAGGAGTGAAGGGCGTGGGAGCTATCGCTTCGGATCTTGCCGCTGACATATACGGACTTGAAATCATCTCGGAGAGCATAGAGACGTATAAGCAGAACTTCACCAGATTCCTTATCCTGGATGATGACCTTCAGGTGGATCAGTCAAGAATAAACAAGGCGTCAATGTGCTTTACCTTGCCTCACAAGCCCGGTTCCCTTACGCACGTGCTGACAATACTTTCATTCTATGATATGAACCTTACCAGAATCCAGTCTCTTCCGATACCGGGACAGGAGTGGCAGTATTTCTTCTACGTGGACATCAAGTTTGAAGATTATGAAAGATATACCCAGGCGTTGTCTGCCGTGAAGCCGCTGATGACAGATCTGAATATCCTGGGAGAGTATGAAGCGGCAATATAAAAAACGGATTATGAAGAAGTTGGGAATAATAGGCCTTGGACTTATAGGCGGTTCAATGGCGATAGATCTTAAGAGAAAAGGTTTTGCTTCGCAGGTGCTGGGAGTGGACAATGACCCGGTGAATGCTGCGGCGGCGGAAAAGATAGGTCTTGTGGACCGTGTGGTAAGTCTTGAGGACTGTGTCGATCAGAGCGATGTCATTATCGTTGCGGTTCCTGTGGATGCGGCGATGAAGCTTCTGCCTGCTGTATTGGACCGTTTCGAGCAGACCGGAGCAGATGACAAGCTTGTCATGGATGTGTGCTCGACAAAGGAGAACCTGTCGGGCAGTGTCAAGTACCATGCGAAGAGAAAGATGTATGTTGCGTCACACCCGATGTCCGGAACAGAGTACAGCGGCCCATGGGCTGCCCTTCCGGGACTTTTTGACGGACGCGCATGCATCATCTGCGACCCTCAGGAGTCGGATACCAAGGCAGTGAGAACGGTGGAGAATCTCTATACTACCCTGAATATGAGGGTTACATATATGAATTCATCGAACCACGATGTGCATACGGCCTATGTCTCTCATGTGTCTCACGTCATTTCCTTCGCCCTTGCGCAGACCGTGCTTGAGAAGGAGAAGGATGAAAAGCATATCTTCGATCTCGCGTCGGGTGGTTTTTCATCGACCGTACGACTTGCGAAGAGCGGCGCCGACATGTGGACTCCGATCCTTCTGCAGAACAGAGACAATGTCCTTCGCGTGATGGATACATATATGGAGAAACTCAAGGACTTCCGCGAGGCGATCGAGGCCGAGGACGAAGACAAGGTGCGCAGCCTGATCCAGGAGGCAAACAAGATAAGACGAATCATCAGATAAAAATTAAAAAATCACATATTATGGCAACCAAGAAATTCGACATCATTCCTCTTTATGAATGGGGAATGTTCACAGAACCAAGACCAAGCGTGGTGGCAGGTCCTTGCAGTGCAGAGAGTGAAGAGCAGATCATGGAGACTGCGAAGGGTCTCAAGGAGTTAGGAATCAATGTTTTCCGTGCCGGTATATGGAAACCGAGAACTCATCCGGGATGCTTTGAGGGTATAGGTGTGCCAGGCCTCAGATGGATGCAGAAGGCAAAGAAGGAATACGGTCTGAAGATAGCTACAGAGGTAGCGAATGAAAAGCATGTGTTCGAGTGCCTCAAGCATGGTGTGGACCTTGTGTGGATCGGTGCAAGAACCACAGCCAACCCTTTCCTTGTGCAGGAGATTGCAGATGCGCTGAGGGATACTGATATTCCGGTGCTTGTGAAGAATCCTGTCAATCCGGACCTCGACCTTTGGATCGGTGCCCTGGAGCGTCTGAGCAATGCCGGAATCAGAAAACTCGGTGTCATCCACAGAGGATTCTCGACAGTGGACAAGCTTAAATACCGCAACGATCCTCAGTGGCAGATGGCCATCGAACTCCGCAGCCGTTATCCCGAGCTTCCGTTCTTTGTGGACCCAAGCCATATGGGAGGCAAAAAAGAATATATCCTTGAGCTTAGTCAGAGATCTCTTGACCTTGGTTTCGAGGGACTTATGATCGAGTCGCATTGCAATCCTTCGGTCGCCCTCAGCGATGCGAAGCAGCAGCTTACCCCTGAGGAACTCAAGGACATGCTCCATAATCAGATTGCAGTGAGGGATGCGGATTCCGATGCTAGGGAATGGAAGGAGAACATCGACCAGCTTCGTGCGAAGATCGACATCATCGACGAAAGCCTCCTCTATACTTTCGCGGCACGAATGAAGATCAGCCGTGAGATCGGTGAGTACAAGAAGAACAACAACATCGCCATTCTCCAGACTTCAAGATGGGATTCCATCCTTGCGAAGATGGTTGCGAAAGGTGAGGAGTACGGATTGCCTCAGCATTTCATAGAGGACGTTTTCAACGCAATCCATGAAACGTCTGTAGAAGTACAGAACGAGGTTATTTCAGGTAAGAATTCAAAGTAGATTCGAACTTTTCCTTGTCCTCTGCCGAGAGGAACTCCGATTTGATCGGGGTGTAGAAAAGTCTCATTTTAAGGTTGTCAGAGATCTTGCGGCAGTCGCGGATTCTCTGGCAATCTTTTTCTGTTGTCATGAAGACAGCTGTAGGATATGTCCTTGCGACCTTTTCGATTTCTCTGATGTCGGCGCTGCTGAACTTGTGATGGTCAGGGAATTTAAGATGTCTGACGATCTTGTAGTCGCTGCTGAGATAGTGTCTTAGCGGAAGGTCATTCGCAATTCCGGAGAAAAGTACGAGTTTCTGGGAATATACATACCTTGAATCGCCCTCGGGGAAGACAGGAACAGCAGTGTCGTAGCAGGTCTTTGTGAAGAAGATATGTTGTCTGTTCGAGATCTTGAGAGCTTCTGCCCATTTGCTCTTCTCCCATGCGTTGAGGTCGGAAGGGCACTTTGTGACTATGACGATGTCAGCAGCCTTTATTCTCTCGGGAAGGTCGCGAAGCCTTCCGAGCGGCATGAGATGATCCTTGAAAAGAGGTCTGTTATAGTCAATGAGAACGATTGATACTGAGGCTTTTACGGATCTGTGCTGGAATGCGTCGTCAAGGATGATGAGGTCGGCTTTTGCAACGTCCTTGTTCAGGCATCTGCGAGCCTTCTTCGATGTCTGCAAGGTTTCCGGATGGCAGAGAAAGCCGCATCCTTCCTTGCGGGACTTGTCGACCGCGACAGTTACGTAAGGGAACTTCTTCTTGATCTGAAGCGGCTCGTCTCCATATTCCTTTGCAGTGCCGTCGAGTGTTACCTGCTGGAAACCCTTTGTCTTTCTCTTGTATCCTCTTGAAAGCACGGCGATGTTCCTGTATGCCCACTCGTCGTCAGAGAGAAGCATTCTGAGAATCATCTCGGTATGCGGGGTCTTGCCGGTTCCGCCGACAGCGATGTTGCCGACGCAGATCGAAGGCACTTCCGTTCTGTTGACCTTGCGTATTCCGCAGTCAAACATCATATGCCTTGCCTTCAGCGTAAGCCAATATGGGAACAACAGTATATTGTCTATCATTTTCTTCTATATGTTATATACATTCGCTGCCTCGGGAGCGTCCTCTCCCCATCTGCCGGCGATATAGTCCAATGTTGCAAAAAGTTCAGCAGGATCGTTGAGGGTCACCAGCTTGAGCCTTGTCTCCTTGAAGTCGGGAAGACCTTTGAAATAGCACGAGAGATGACGTCTCATCTCAAGGATGCCGACTCTGTCTCCCTTGATTTCCAATGACTTGGCGAGATGTCTCTTTGCGAGTTTCACCCTGTCGGTCACGCTCATCTGAGGCAGGAGTTCGCCTGTCTTGAGGTAGTGCTTTATTTCCTTGAATATCCACGGATGACCGTATGTGGCACGTCCTATCATGATGCCGTCCACGCCGTATCTGTCGAAATAGTCCTTGGCCTTCTGAGCTGAGGTGATGTCGCCGTTTCCGATGATAGGGATGTGCATGCGCGGGTTTTCCTTGATCTTTCCGGTGAGGGTCCAGTCAGCCTCTCCTGTGTACATCTGGCAGCGGGTGCGGCCGTGTACGGTAAGTGCCTGAATGCCCACGTCCTGCAGTCTCTCCGCAAGTTCGACGATGATCTTCGAGTCTTCGTCCCAGCCGAGTCTTGTCTTTACGGTCACCGGCAGCTTGACGGCCTCAACTACCTGTCTGGTGATCTCCACCATCTTGTCCGGCTCTCTCATCATGCCTGAACCGGCTCCACGGCGTGCGATCTTGTTCACCGGACATCCGAAATTGATGTCCACAAGGTCCGCTCCATGGCCTCCTGCGATCTCCGCAGCCTGCTCCGCCATCTTTGCTGCATCTACCATCGCCTCCGGGATGTTACCGTAGATCTGTATGCCTATAGGGGTTTCGTAATCATATGTCACGAGTTTCTCAAGCGATTTGCGGGCATCACGGATAAGTCCGTCCGATGATATGAATTCCGTATACATCATATCAGCCCCGAATTCCTTGCATATAAATCGGAAGGATGCGTCAGTCACATCCTCCATCGGCGCGAGAAAAAGCGGCTTTTCTCCAAGTTCTATATTCCCTATCTTCATACAGCCCGCAAAAATACAAAAAGTTTTGTAGCTTTGTAAGATGATGTATCAAGATAAATTATGAAAGACGTGATCAATAAATTTCTTGCTGTAGCCGCGATGTCGGTGATGGCGCTGACATTGAATGCTCAGAAGCCTTCAGAGTATGTGAATCCGATGATCGGAACCGATGGTATGGGACATACATTCCCCGGTGCATGTGTGCCTTTCGGCGGTGTTCAGCTCAGCCCGGATACAGACAATATTCCTCACAACATCGACGGAGTATATCAGAAGGCTACATATAAGTATTGCGCCGGATATCAGTATTCGGACAATACAATCGTAGGTTTCAGCCACACCCATTTCAGCGGTACAGGCCACTCGGACCTCGGTGACATTCTCCTTATGCCGGGAACAGGCGAGGTGAAGCTCGAGCCTGGAACAGCGCAGGATCCTGATGCAGGATACCGTAGCCGTTTCTCTCATGATACCGAGAAGGCGGTCCCTGGATATTACGAGGTGCTTCTCGAGGACAGCGGAGTAAAGGCCCAGCTTACTGCGACCCCTCGCGTGGGTGTGCATAAGTACACTTTCCCAGAGGGTCAGAAGGGCCATGTGGTGCTTGACCTCGGTCATGGTATATACAATTACGACGGCAAGGTACTCTGGTCTCATCTCCGAGTAGAAAATGAAACGACTCTCACAGGTTACAGAATAACAAACGGTTGGGCGCGTACCAACTACACATATTTCGCAATCACATTCTCGAAGCCTATCAAGGAATACGGCTACAAGGATCGTGACAAGGCTCTCTACAAGGGCTTCTGGAGAAGGTTCAAGATGGACAGGAACTTCCCTGAGATCGCAGGTAGGGACGTGGCTGCATATTTCTGCTTCGACGAGGCGGACGGACAGGAGCTCGTAGCGAAGGTTGCTCTCTCTGCGGTCAGCACAGAAGGAGCGTTGAAGAACCTCAAGGCAGAGGCTGAAGGCCGTTCGTTCGAGGAACTCGCCGCTGCCGCAGGCGCTGCATGGGACAATGAACTGTCAATGTTTACCGTTGATGGTACAGAAGACCAGAAGGCGATGTTCTATACTTCGCTCTATCATACAATGATCAATCCTTCGATCTATATGGATGTGGACGGAAGTTACCGCGGACTTGACCACAATATCCACAAAGCTGAAGGCTTTGAGAACTATACAGTATTCTCATTGTGGGATACATACCGTGCAGAGCACCCTCTCATGAACCTTATCCAGCCTAAGCGCAGTGCTGATATGGTGATGTCGATGATCCGTCACCAGCAGCAGAGCGTTCACGGAATGCTTCCTATCTGGAGCCACATGGGTAACGAGAACTGGTGCATGAGCGGATACCACGCTGTTCCGGTGCTTGCCGACGCTATCGTGAAGGGCGTGTGCCAGCCGACAGATGAGGCGTTCAAGGCAATGGTCAAGACATCTACGGTTCCATATTACGGAGGTCTTGCAGAGTATATGGAACTCGGTTATGTTCCTATGGACGTGGTTTCGACAGCTGCTTCGACCACATTGGAGTATGCATTCGACGACTGGACCATCTACAATGCTGCCCTCAAGGCCGGCGAGAAGGAAATCGCAGATGAATATCTCAAGAGAGCTCAGTTCTACAGAAACATCTACGACAAAGAGATCGGTTTCGCACGGCCTCGTTACACCGACGGAAGCTTCAAGAAGGAGTTCGACGTTCTTCAGACACATGGAGAGGGCTTCATCGAGGGCAACTCATGGAACTTCTCATTCCATGTTCCGTTCGATGTGAAGGGACTTATGTCTCTCATGGGCGGTGAGAAGGTTTTTGTTCAGAGACTTGATGAACTCTTCGGCATGCATCTTCCTGAGGAATACTACGCAGCAAATGAGGATATTACCATCGATTGTCTTGTGGGCGGATATGTCCATGGAAACGAGCCAAGTCACCATGTGCCTTACCTCTATGCGTGGACAGCGCAGCCTTGGAAGACCCAGTTCTGGCTCCGCGACATCATGAACAAAATGTATCGTAACGATATCAGAGGCCTCGGCGGAAATGACGACTGCGGACAGATGTCGGCATGGTATATCTTCTCGGCAATGGGATTCTATCCTGTGTGCCCCGGCTCGGACGAGTATGTGCTCGGCGCTCCATATCTTCCGTACATCAAGCTTGACCTTCCTAATGGCAAGACACTTGAAATCAAGGCTCCAGGTGTGAGCGATACGAAGAGATATGTAAAGACTCTCACCATTGATGGCGAGAAATACGACAAGATGTATATCACTCATGAGGATATCCTCAAGGGTGGTGTATGGGAATTCACAATGGATTCGAAACCGAACAAGAAGAGAGGAGTCTCAGCAGAGGCTAAACCTTACTCTCTCACAAAGTAGTGTAATTTAAAGAAAGAAAAATGGCAAAGATTTCAACAATCGGAGTGCTTACTTCCGGAGGAGATGCACCTGGAATGAACGCGGCTATCAGAGCCGTGACACGTGCGGCAATCTACAACGGCTGGCAGGTGAAGGGAATATATCGAGGATGGGAAGGTCTTATCAACAATGAGATCAAGGACTTCACATCTGAAAGCGTCAGCGGCACAATCAACCGCGGAGGTACCATCCTCAGAACGGCACGAAGCAAGGGCTTCATGAATGAGGAAGGCCGTGCGAAGGCATATGAGAACATCAAGGCCAACGGTATCGATGCCTTTATCGTCATCGGAGGCAACGGCTCGCTTGCGGGTGCACAGGTTATCGCGGCTGAGTATGATATCCCTTGCGTGGGTCTCCCGGGAACAATCGACAACGACCTTTACGGCACAGATACTACAATCGGATACGATACTGCCCTCAACACGATCATGGACTGTGTGGACAAGATCCGTGACACTGCGAATTCACATAACCGTATCTTCTTCGTTGAGGTTATGGGCCGCGATGCCGGTTTCCTTGCGCAGAATGCGGCAATCGCAACAGGTGCGGAGGCGGCTATCATCCCGGAGGACAGGACAGATGTGGACCAGCTTGCGACATTCATCGGACGAGGTGTGCGCAAGAGCAAGAACAGCTCCATTGTCCTTGTGTCGGAGAGCAAGAAGGACGGTACAGGCGGGGCACAGTACTATGCAGACCGTCTCGTCCATGAGTATCCGGAGTTCGAAGCCCGTGTGACCATCCTCGGTCATCTTCAGCGTGGCGGCGTTCCGACAGCGCAGGACCGTATTCTCGCAAGCCGTCTCGGAGTGGCTGCGATAGAGGCCCTCAAGGACGGACAGCGCAACATCATGGTCGGAGTCAAGAACGATCAGATCGTATATGTTCCGTTCAACAAGGCAATCCGTATCGACAAGCCGATCGACCGTGAACTCATCAATGTTCTGAATGTGCTTTCGATCTAATCAGAATCTAACTAAATACTTAAAAATGAAGAAGATACTTTCAATCGTGACAGTAATCATGACAGCAGTTTCATGTACAAATCCGTTCCTCTCGTCGTGGAACACTCCTTACAGCATTCCTGATTTCGGAAAGGTAAAGGAGAAGCATTATCTCCCTGCAGTTGAGGAGGGAATCCGTCAGCAGCAGGCTGAGATCGATGCAATCATCGCAAACACTGACGCTCCTACATTCGCAAACGTAGTTGAGGCTTATGAGGCTTCCGGTGCTATTCTCGACAGAGTGATCGGCGTGCTTTTCAATCTTTCTGAAACTGACGCGACACCTTCTCTCCAGAACATCGTGGAGCAGGTGCTTCCTATGCTCTCTGTACATTCAGACAACATCTCGATGAACCCTGCATTCTTTGCAAAGGTTGAGGTCCTTTACAATGATATGGATAACCTCGGTCTGAACGATGAGCAGAAGATGACCCTCAAGAAACTTTACAACAGCTTCGTAAAGAACGGTATCGCCCTCGGTGAGGCTGAACAGGCAAGAATGCGTGAGATCAATATGGAACTTTCGTCTCTTACCAACACCTTCGGCAACAGACTCCTTGCGGAGAACAATGCGTTTGCAGAGGAGTTCGGTGTGACTATTTCGGAATACGGCGAGGCAATGGCCGCTACAGCAGACCGTGAGCTTCGCGAGAAGATGTTCAAGGCATATGCTTCACGTGGCAACAACGGCAACGAGAACGATACAAAGGACCTTATCATCAAGATGATGGAACTCCGCGTCGAGAAGGCTAAACTTCTTGGATACGAGAACCCTGCACAGATGATTCTCAATGACAAGATGGCAGGAACACCTGAGACTGTGGACACATTCCTTGCCGGAATCATTGCTCCTGCTGTTGAGAAGGCAAAGGCTGAAATCGTCGATATGCAGGCTGTGATGGATGAGGATATCAAGGCGGGTCTTCTTCCTGCCGGTACAAAGATCCAGCCTTGGGACTGGGCTTATTATGCAGAGAAGGTGCGTAAGGCGAAGTATGCTCTTGACGAGGAGGAGTTGAGACCTTACTTCAAGATGGAGAATGTACGTCAGGGTGTATTCGACCTCACTACCAAGCTTTTCGGTCTCCAGTACGAGAAACTTGAGAACATCCCTACATATCATGCAGACGTTGAGGGCTTCAAGGTTACTGACGCTGACGGTTCCCTCATCGGTATCATTCTTACAGACTACTTCCCACGCAGCACTAAGAGAGGTGGCGCATGGATGAACAACTTCGTAAATCAGGAGATCGTGGCAGGTGTTGAGACCCGTCCGGTAATCGTGAATGTAGGTAACTTTGCGAAGCCTGCAGCCGACAAGCCTTCACTTCTTACACTCGATCAGGTGGAGACTCTCTTCCATGAGTACGGACATGCTCTCCACGGTCTTGTGACAAAGTGTACATACAAGAGCGTATCAGGTACATCAGTAGCACGTGACTTCGTCGAGCTTCCATCTCAGATCATGGAGAACTGGGCTTTCCAGAAGGAGGTTCTCGCTGAGTATGCACGTCACTATGAGACAGGTGAGATCATTCCTGACGAGCTTGTGGCAAAGATCGAGGCTGCCGGAACATTCAACCAGGGCTTCATGACAACAGAGCTTGCAGCAGCTGCGATGCTTGACCTCAAGTGGCATATGATTACTGAGGTTCCTGCCTCTGTAGAGGAGTTCGAGGCTGAGGCATGCAAGGCAATGGGTCTCATCGACGAGATCATCCCACGTTACCGCAGCACATATTTCGCTCATATCTTCAGCGGCGGATACAGCGCAGGATATTACAGCTACCTTTGGGCTGAGGTGCTTGACAAGGATGCATTCGAGCTCTTCATGGAGAAGGGTATCTTCGACAAGGAGACAGCAATGTCGTTCCGCACAAACATCCTTGAGAAGGGTGGCAGCGAGGAGCCGATGGAACTCTACCGTCGTTTCCGTGGCGCTGATCCTGACCCTAAGGCTCTTGCACGTGCACGTGGTTTGTAAAATATGAAGGAAAGACTTGAATCTTTAGATATATTGCGCGGAGCTGACATGTTCCTGCTGCTGTTCCTGGGACCAGTGCTGAAAGCTGTGGCGAAGGTCTATGAACTCAGTGGTCTGAACGGTCAGCTCAGCCACGTTCAGTGGGAGGGCTTTGCGACATGGGATATCATCATGCCGTTGTTCCTGTTCCTCTCGGGAGTGACCATACCGTTTTCATTGGCACAGTATAAGACAGGCGAGCTTCGTCCGGGTAGGAAGCTTTACCTCAAACTGCTCAAACGATTCTGCATGCTGGTTTTCCTTGGCTGGATAGTGCAGGGAAATCTGCTTCTGTTTGACTGGAAGATGTTCCATCCATATGCCAATACGCTTCAGACGATCGCTGTGGGATATGTTGTGTCGGCCTTGCTTTTTGTGCATCTTAAGACGAAGTGGCAGATAACCGTCGGTGTTGCTCTGTTTGCGGGATATTGGCTCGCCTTTGTATGCACCGGAATGAACCTGGATCCGCAGGACAATATCGCAATGGCGATCGACAAGGCTGTCCTTGGATCTCATCGTGACGGTGTGATCTGGGCAGAGAACGGCGCCTGGAACTTCAAGCCGGCATACCAGTATACCTGGATCCTTTCAAGCCTGAATTTCGCAGTAACAGTACTCTTAGGCTGTTTTGCGGGTCAGATACTCAGAGCACAGAACACTGACAAGGTAAAGCGTGCCTTGAGACTCGCTATAGTCGGAGTGTCGCTTCTTGGAGCCGGATTGCTTATGGCCCCGATCTTCCCTATCATAAAGAAGATCTGGACAAGCTCATTCACACTCTTCTCCGGCGGCCTGTGTTTCCTGCTTATCGCTCTTACATACTATATCGTGGATGTCAAGGGCTGGGGCAAAGGTCTTGCTTGGCTGAAAATCTATGGAATGAATGCAATTGTGGCCTATTTTGTGGGACAGGTCCTGAAATTCAACTCAGTATCAGCCTCCCTCCTTGTAGGATTTGAAGGCACCACCTTCTATCCGGTCCTCATGGCCCTCTTCAATGCCTCCATCCTCTTCGCTATCCTTTTCGTGCTATATCGCAACAAGATATTCCTGAAGGTATAAAGAAAAAGACTGTTGAAACTTCAACAGTCTTTTTCTTTATACTTATTCTTTACTGAATGAATAAGGTCTGTTTTTAGCCTTTGTGCCTCTCTTATAATTAGGAGTATCCTGCATCCTGAACTCAAGACTTGCGCCATCTGCAAGCTCCGAATGTCTCAGATAGTTGTTCTTCCACTTTCTGCCGTCCACCTTCATACTCTCAATATAAGTCTCAAGCGGTTCATCAGTATTGCCGATATTCTCAGCAGAAATCTTCACCTTATTGCCGTCAGGAAGCCTGATCTCTGCCCTCTTGAACAGCGGGGCTCCCAGAACATACTCATCTGAAGCAGGGCACACAGGATAGAAACCGAGCGCCGAGAACACATACCAAGCAGAAGTCTGGCCATTATCCTCGTCACCGCAATAACCGTTCGGAGCAGCAGAATAAAGTCTGTTCATGACCTCTCTTACCCACTTCTGCGCCTTCCAAGGCTCTCCGGCCCAGTTGTACAGATAAATCATATGCTGAGCAGGCTGGTTGCCATGAGCGTAGTTACCCATATTCGCCACCTGCATCTCGGTAATCTCATGGATACGGAAACCGTAGTAACTGTCGTCGTAGATAGGCGGAACCACGAATACCGAGTCCAGCATCTGCACAAACTCTTCGCGTCCTCCCATTGCCTTCATAAGACCGTCTACGTCGTGGAATACGGACCATGTATAATGCCATGCATTACCCTCGGTGAATGCGTCTCCCCATTTGTACGGGCTGAAAGGTTTCTGGAATGAGCCGTCGAGATTGCGTCCGCGCATAAGGTTGTGTGAAGGATCGAATACATTCTTCCAGTTGTCTGCACGGCTGGCCCATTTGTCGAGTTCCTCCTGAGGACGTCCCATCTTCTTTGCCATCTGAAGAATACACCAGTCGTCGTATGCATACTCGAGGGTGCGTGCCACGTTCTCGTTAATGCCTACATTGTACGGGATATAACCGAGTTCGTTGTAGTACTCGTGACCGAGGCGCCCTGATGATTTTGCATGAGGATGAACGTGCTCTGTGCCGTAAACGATGCAATCGTAGAGGGTCTGAAGCTCCTCGGCGTTTACGCCCTTCATCACTGCGTCAGCCACAACAGAAGCAGAGTTGTTGCCCACCATACATCCTCTGTGTCCCGGACTTGACCATTCAGGAAGGAAATCGTTCTCCTTTGCAATGTTTGCAAGGGCAAGCTGGATTTCCTGGTTGACGTCAGGGTATACGAAGTTAAGGAGAGGGAAGAGTGCTCGGAATGTATCCCAGAAACCGGTGTCTGTGTACATGTAACCGTCGCACACCTGTCCGTTGTACGGGCTGTAGTGAACAGGATCTCCTGCCGCGTTGATTTCGTAAAGCTTGCGAGGGAAGAGAAGACTTCTGTACAGACAAGAGTAGAATGTACGGTACTGATCTACGCTGCCGCCGCCCACGAGAATACGGCCGAGTGTGTCGTTCCACTTGGCCTTGGCCTCATCTCTCACCTGTGCGAATGTCTTTCCTTCGACCTCCTTGAAGTTCATCATTGCCTGCTCAAGCGAGATGAATGATGACGCAGCCTGTGCATTTACCTTCTCGCCGCGCGAAGTCTTGAATGTGACGACAGCCAATGCATGGTTGCCTTTGAATTCTCCAGCCCCTTCGATGGCCTGATCTGGTCCGTCATATACGGTATAACCTTCGATAGGCTTGTCGAACTTTACGACAAACCAGTTGCGGAAGTTCTCCGGAACTCCACCGCTGTTTCTTGTGGTATAGCCTACAACCGCATTTTCCTTAGGAAGGACTTTGATAAATGAACCACGGTCATATGCGTCCACCACGATACCTGAAGTTTCTGACTCAGGGAATGTGAAGAGCAATGACGCAGCTCTGTCTGTAGGTGCTACCTCGACGTTGATGTCATGGTCGGCAAGGTATACCTGATAGTAATATGGCTTTGCAGTCTCGCTCTGGTGTGTGAACCAGCTGGCTCTTGCGTCCTGGCCCACCTGCGCGCAGTTGCGCACAGGCATGATTGCGAACTGACCGTAGTCGTTGATCCACGGCGAAGGCTGATGGGTCTGCTCGAAGCCGCGGATACGGTGTGCGTCGTATCGGTATGCCCATCCGTCTCCCATCTTGCCTGTCACAGGTGTCCAGAAGTTCATTCCCCACGGAACGGCAATCGCAGGGTAGGTGTTTCCTGTGGAGAAGGAATGCTCTGAGAGCGAACCGACCAATGTGGATACATAGTCGACCGGGTTTTCCACGAGTTCAACCTTTTTCTTGCAGCATCCTGTGAGGATACCTAATGCCAAAATGATAAATGCCAGTCTCTTCATCTGTCCAAAATAAAAAAAGTCTGACACGTCGGGATATGGTTGTCCTTGTGTGTCAGACATGTTGGATTATTATCGGATGTAGCTTGTGATAAGCTTCATCTGTCCGTTAGGATTGAAAGTCACAGACTCTGTCTCTGCAGGAACAAGAACAGTCTCGCCCTGACGGAGTGTCACTGTGTTGCCTTCTGAATCTGTGAGTGAACCCTCTCCCTCAACGCAGATCACGATAAGGAAAGAGTCGTGTGCCTTAACAGCGGCCTCAGCCTTCTCAGTAAGGTCATAGATAGATGTTGTGAAGTACTCGCAGGATACGATCTCGTTCTCGGCGTTCTTCACATCCTCGTATGCAGTCTTGTAATCCTCGAGCACTGTGTAGTCGATTGCGGCCTTTGAAAGCTCTGTGTGGAGCTCGCGTGGCTTGCCGTCAAGACCTACTCGGCCGAAGTCGTAGATTCTGTAAGTGATGTCTGAAGTCTGCTGGATCTCTGCGATGAAGCAGCCTGTTCCGATGCTGTGGATACGGCCTGCAGGGAGGAAGAATACATCGCCGGCAGCCACGTTGTAGTCGTGAAGAACCTCAGTGATGGTGTTGTCCTCAACCTTTGCGGCATACTCCTCAGGAGTGATTTCTCTTGTAAGGCCAGACATGAGGTGAGCCTTCTCGTCAGCCTGTACCACATACCACATTTCAGTCTTACCCTTTGAACCATTATGTCTTTCGCCTGCAAGAGCGTCATCCGGATGTACCTGGATAGAGAGGTCGTCGCGGGCGTCGATGAACTTGATCAGGAGAGGGAACTCAGTGCCGGTCTTTGCATATACCTTCTCACCGAGAAGCGCGCCCTTGTACTCTGCAGCAAGTTCTGTGATGGTCTTTCCTGCAAGCGGACCTTCAGCCACTACTGACTCATTGCCCTTTACGCCTGAAAGCTCCCAGCTCTCACCGATATTGTGCTGTTCTGTCTCAACGCTCTTGAAAGGAGCGATCTTTTCTCCACCCCAAACAACAGATTTGAAGATGGTCTCAAATTTTAATGGATACATATGTTGCTGTTTTATGTGTTTGAAATTAAAACCAGTTTCCGGGCTTGGGCCCCATTGTGAACTCAAGGGTTCCGCCTGCCTTGATCTGCTCGTATGTGATGCTTGCCGCCTTGTAAGGCTCTCCGTTAAGCTTCACCTCCTGGATGTAGATGTTTTCCATGGAGTTGTTGTGAGCGACAACAGTGAATGTCTTGCCGTTTCCTACGTTGATAGTGGCCTTGTGCACGAGAGGTGATCCGAAGTGGAAGTCTCCGCATGCAGGGTCCACCTGATAGATACCGCAGGCTGAAAGGATGTACCATGCGGACATCTGGCCGGCATCCTCGTTTCCGCATACTCCGCTATGGTCGTCGAAGTAAAGTTCATTGAGAATCTGACGCACTTTCTCGGCGCATTTGTCCTGGCGTCCGACATAGTTGTAGATATATGCAACGTGGTGGCTAGGCTCGTTTCCGTGAGCGTACTGGCCGATAAGACCGGTTACGTCAAGACCCATCTTGCTGTCGTCGCATTCGATAGAGAAGAATGTGTCAAGCTTCTCCACTACTGCCTCAGGACTGCCGATGGTCTCTATAAGACCTTCGATGTCGTGAGGAACAAGCCAAGTGTACTGCCATGCGTTACCCTCGGTGAAATCGCCGCCGTGGTGTGCGTAGAAAGGATCGAAAGGTTCTCTCCATGAGCCGTCCTTGGCTCTTCCGCGCATTACTCCGACAGAAGGATCATAGTACATCTTCCACGACTCGCTGCGCTTTCCGAAATATGCGGCAGCCTCTTCGTCGCCGAATACCTTTGCTGCCTTCGCAAGTGCTCCGTCAGCGATAGCGGTCTCCATGCATTTTCCGATAGTCTCTCGCTCTGTGGTAGCGTCGAACGGAACATATCCCCACTCCTTCAGGACAGATACGCAACGGTCGTCGCGCATCGATGTCTTCTTCATTGCCGCGATGGCTGCAGGAATATCTTTCACATATCCCTTAAGGCAGAGGTCTGCAAGGATGATTACACCCGGGTTGCCAGGCATACAGTTGGTTTCGCAGCCCTGGAGATGCCAGATAGGGAGTGTGCCCTGCTCGTTGTGGATGTTCATGAATGTTGAAACGAGCGAAGACGACATCTCCGGATTGATGAGGGTGAAGAGCGGGTATGCAGCCCTGTATGTGTCCCACAACGAAAGCATGGTGTACTGTTTCTCGTCGCAGTTGTGGCTCTTTCCGTCTGCACCTTTATAGTCGCCGTTGACGTCGCTGAAGAGTGAAGGAGCGATCATGAGGTGATACATCGCTGTGTAGAACACTCTCTGCTGCTTCTCGTCCATAGGTACGATGTCGATACGTCCGAGTTCGTCGTTCCATCTCTTCTTTGCGTCCGCATAAGTGCGGTCGAAGTTCCAGTCTTTCAGTTCTGCAGCAAGGTTTGCAGCCGCGTTCTCGGCGCTTACGGCAGAGATGCCGATCTTGACAAGAACCTTCTTGTCCTTTGTGGTGTCGAACTTGAGTGAAGTCGCATATTCCTCATTGACGATGTGGATGTCCTCGCTGCCTGTGATGGGCTCAGAGAATTCAGCCGCAAAGTACACATAGTGGTCATAGGCCCATCCTCTTGAGCGTCTGAAGCCTCTTACATGTGTCTCGTCGATGATCTCCATACCTCTGTCAAGTACCTTGTCATCGCCGATACCGGTGCAGAGGTCGAAGAGGATGGCTGATTCGTCACCTGTGAATGTGTATTCGTGAAGGCCCGCTCTGTCTGTGGCTGTAAGACGTACCTTTACACCATAGTCCGGGAGTTCTACAGAATAGAATCCTGGCTTTACCTGCTCAAGTCCGTGATCGAGGCTTGCGTAGATGTGCTTTGCGTTGTTGCGTCTTGTGTCTGACCATCCTGTCTCGACCTTTGCCTTTGCAGGGTCATACGGCATGACGAGGATGTCTCCAAGGTCGCCGCATCCTGTACCGGTAAGGTGGGTGTGTGAGAATCCGATGACCAGAGTGTCGCTATAGTGATAACCTGAACACCAGTCCCAATCTGTGTTGATCTGCTGAGGTCCGAGCTGCACCATTCCGAAAGGAACGCTTGCGCCGACGAATACGTGTCCGTGTCCGCCGGAACCGACATAGGGGTCTACAAAAGCAGTGTAGTCCTTCCGGCCACAAGAGGTCAGAAGGGCTACAGCCGATATAGCAAGAATTGCTAATTTCTTCATTATTTACGTTGTCGGTAATAAGGTTATTGCAGGGGATTAGACGAGAGCCTCACCTGTCATTGCTGCAGGCTGCTCGATGCCCATAAGCTTGAGGATTGTAGGAGCGACGTCTGCAAGCTTGCCGTCCTTAACTTCCTTCACTTCGTCACCTGCATTCACTACGATGAACGGAACATCGTTGAGTGAGTGAGCTGTGTTAGGTGTACCGTCCTCGTTCACTGCGAAGTCAGCGTTACCGTGGTCGGCTGTAATGAGAACAACATAGCCCTGAGCCTTTGCAGCCTCAACTACCTTCTCAACGCACTGGTCAACTGCAGTTACAGCTGTACGGATTGCCTCGTAGATACCTGTGTGGCCGATCATGTCACCGTTTGCGAAGTTGAGGATGATGAGATCGTTCTTGCCGGTGTTGATTGCCTCAACGAGCTTCTCTGTTACCTCTGGTGCGCTCATCTCTGGCTGAAGGTCGTAAGTTGCAACCTTTGGAGAGTTTACGAGGATACGGTCCTCATTCTCGAAGAGAGCCTCTGCACCACCGTTGAAGAAGAATGTAACGTGTGCGTACTTCTCAGTCTCTGCGATACGGAGCTGGTTCTTACCTGCCTTTGAAACTACCTCGCCGAGTGTCTCCTGAACGTTCTCCTTGTCGAAGAGGATGTGTACGCCTGTGAATGAAGCGTCATATGGAGTAAGGCAGCAGAAGTAGAGTGGGAGAGTGTGCATTCCAGCCTCCGGCATATCCTGCTGAGTGAGAACAGCTGTGAGCTCACGTGCACGGTCGTTGCGGAAGTTGAAGAAGATCACTGCATCGCCTTCCTGGATCTTTGTGAGTGGCTGTCCCTCTGCGTTTGTGATTACAACAGGTTTGATGAACTCGTCTGTAACACCCTCGTCGTATGATGCCTGGATAGCGTCAGTAGCAGAAGTCGCGTACGTGCCCTTTGCATCAACGAGCATGTCATATGCCTCCTTTACGCGCTCCCATCTCTTGTCACGGTCCATAGCGTAGAAACGTCCGCATACAGTCGCAACCTTGCCTGTCGACTGAGCCATTGCAGCCTCAAGACCCTCTACGAAGCCCTTTCCGCTCTTAGGGTCAGTGTCGCGGCCGTCCATGAAGCAGTGTACGAATACATCCTCGAGACCATATTCCTTGGCAACGTTGAGGAACTCGTATACATGCTCAAGTGAGCTGTGTACGCCACCCATTGAAGCAAGACCCATAAGGTGGAGCTGCTTGTTGTTGGCCTTTACATAGTCATATGCAGCCTTGATCTCAGGGTTCTGAAGGAACTTGTGCTCACGAGCTGCGATATTGATCTTTACAAGGTCCTGGTAAACCACGCGGCCTGCGCCGAGGTTGAGGTGACCCACCTCTGAGTTACCCATCTGGCCCTCTGGAAGACCTACAGCCTCACCACAAGCCTTGAGTGTGCTCATCGGATAGTTCTTGCGGAGGCTCTCGATGTAAGGAGCACCCTGTGTGTAGATTACATTTGACTCGTCCTGTCTGCCCTCGCCCCATCCGTCGAGGATCATAAGAAGTACTTTGTTGTTCATATACGTATAATGTTGATTATTATTTTCCCCATAAAAGCGCTTCGGAATGCGCTAAAAATCAGACAAAGATACAATTTATGCTCCGAAAATGCATCTGTTTTCGGTTAAGAAATTATTATATTTGTCTCGCTAATATGTAGATGATGATATCAAAGGAACTAGTACAGTGTACCGATGACATGCGCCAGGCTGCGCAGTGCGGAAAAATGTCCTTGGATGCGGTGATCAGGGCGTATGATCTGCTGGAGAAAATCCTGGATCTGCCAGGAGGTGCGGAGGTGGGTCCGGCGGATGTGTATTCGGATACAATCGCCACATGGTGTTCTTACTTAGGACCTGCAGAGGAGTTCTGTGCTGAGTATGCCCGGCTGTCCGAAGCCCTGGATAGAGCATATGACGAGGCGTCCTTGATGGAGGAGGCAAAAGTGCGCCGGGAACCATTCGAAAAGGCCCTTGATGCTTCGGCGGCTCTTGCTGCGGAGAGGGCTGCATTGCATCAGTGTGCAAAAGAAACCTTTGAAATCTGGCAGAACAAGGGCTTTATTACACGCCAGAGCGCCCTGCGTAAACTCCGTGCACTTGCGGGTTTCCGTCTGGAGTCCAGCCGTATCGGCAACTTCGTGGCAAAGACTTTCGATCTCATGAATGAGGCTCAGTCTGCCCAGGCGCGTGCCCAGCAGGCTCTCTTTTCAGCAAATGTATCATACAAGATCAAGTCGGGACTGTATTCAAGAATCGCATCTGCGCTTCGTGTAAGAAATGTTTAACAAGTTTAGTTAAATTCAGGATTATGAAAAGATTTATTCTTATTCTTGCCCTTGCCATGGCATCGGCTGTTGGAGCTTCGGCTCAGGTTGCAAATTCCGAACTTGTAGAAGGAATGAAGTACAAGGAATTGAAGCATATGTATGATTACAAGGCGTATGCTCAGACTCTTGATGACAGATATGGTCCTGCGGGTCTTGGTGTGGCATCGTTCTTTATCCCGGGTCTTGGCCAGATGCTTACACGTGAGATCGGTAGAGGATTCGCATGGTTTGGTGGAGCTGCAGCTTCGTATGTTGTGGCTGTAACAGGCTCTGCGTGCTCTATAGTAGGTATGGAGCAGGGAGATCAGACGCTGGTGAATGCAGGAACGATAGTAAGCTTTTTAGGTCTCGCATCTCTTTTGACTGTTGAAATATGGTCGATTGTCGATGCTGTAAGAGTTGCAAAGGTAAAGAATATGTATGAGCAGGATCTTAAGAAGAAATATTCTTTGGATGTAGATCTTTATCCGTCAGTGAATTATGTGCAGACATCAGGCGGAGTCAAGCCGACTGCCGGCCTTTCGTTGGCATTGAAGTTCTAACAAACATGACGGCCACCTGGAGTTTTCTCAAGGTGGCCGTTTTTGTATATAAAGAGACGTTTCCTGATATGTTTACTGAAGGATTAGATTCTCAACCTTCTTCTTGGCTTCAGATATGCGAGGCGTATAATATTTCTTGAAATCCTCCCATCTGTAATATGGGCCCTGGGCTGCCTCAAACGGCAAGGTTACCTCCTGCTCGCTGAGGAGAACCTTTACGAGAATATCTCCTTTCTTGTTCTTGAAGAATACGAGCTGCACGGATGCTCCCATAGGCACGCAATAACTTGGGAATATTTCCAGTCCCTCCTCAAAAGATGTTGCGGGACGGCCGTAACCATTTATGTCAAATACTGTAATCAGCGGTCCGATTCCGGAGTCGTGTCCATAGCGGAGTCTCAGCTGAGTCTTTCCGGAAGCAATATCTGCGTCGGCGGATTCTATTATCTGCTCCAGTGTGAAATGAGCATAATCCAGCACATTATGTCCGGATCCTACGTAATTTGCAACATCAAGGAAATATGCGGCGGACAGCCCTTTATACACCTGTTGTAACTGCTCTGGAGTAAACACGTCGTCAAAACATCCGCGATCCTCATCAAGGCAATATGTCGCAGTAACAACCGCGTGCAGATCAGAGATGAATTTCCTGGTAGTTGTCTTCAGGTCCTTTTCGAGCACATCGGTATTTACAAGGAACTTCTCCACGATCTCCTTGCATGGAACGACTTTGTAAAAATAATCCTCTAAAGCTTCAGTTGCGGCATCGCAGCACTTGAATCCTCCTTTTACATAGTATGGATTGGATGAAAGGGAAGGCTGAAGCCAGGAAGCATATTTCGCAGAGGCATCTGCGTTTATGTTAAGGTCTGTGTCCAATGCGGCCAGCTGAGAAAGGCATGACCACATGCTCATGATGACGCGAGGCGATTCTGTGGATACGGCCTCAATATTGGTGGCTCCCTTGAATACTTCCGGGAAACGCTCGTATAAACGCATTGCAATAGCTCTGTGCTGAGCTTTGCCTACGCCTGTGAGATTGCCGCTGCAATTCTTTACCTGTTGGTAGAATGGCTCGTATCGTGAGAAGAATTCCTTACCTGCGTCAGTCAGCTTTCCTTCAGCGGATGCCTTGGAGAGACAGTTGTATAATCTCGAATATTCGCTGGTGCAATAGCGGGCGCCGTGTCTTGCGAACTGACTGATATAAAATGGTTTATAGCCTTTTGGGGCTGGTGTGACTTCAGGAACATTGTTGTAGTCATACACGTAGAATGAGCACGCTTCCTTAAGTTGAGCGTAACCGGCACTGCAGAAACAGACTGCAGATAGAAGGCATGATAGGATCTTTTTCATCGCTTATTGTCAATAATTACATCAACAAATGTATAAACCGGGAATTCGCAAAATCGCTCCAGTCCACGGTATTGCCATCAAATATATGTTCTTTTCGGTAGAATTCCTAAATGGCTTATTGATGCTTTTCCTCTTGCCCAGCAGATGGGGTTCAACTCTAGACTCCTGAAGTTGAATGATGATGCAGACATTATGGAAGAGCTCAAAGGGCTTACTCCAGAGCAGCTGAAAACGTTGATTGCGTTGGTGAAGAATTTCTAAAATCTCGGGGAAACCGGGGATTTTGATAGAAAAAATCTCGGGGGAATCGGGAAAGATTTTTGTTAGCTGTTGATTATCTGTAATTTATCGTTATATTTGCTGGTAAATATGGCATTGGAACTGGCGAACGAGAACACGCAGCGTGTAACTTACAGGAAATAGGGCAATGGCACGGACTACCTTGTAATCCGGAAGTTCCTCATTCATCAGAAGATCAACCGCAAATCGATCCGCATCAACATCCCTCTGCCGGTGGTACTTCAAGTGATCGACGAATATAACAAGACTCACGGAGTACTCACTGAGCCCTCATTGCAGGAAAGGGAACAGGGAATAGGAAAAAGGAACGATGGAACAGGAATGGAGGAAGAGATGAAAGAGGAATCGGCCCCGTCGGGAGACCGATTCATCGTCGTCGCACAAGGAAAGGCTGTGCAATATCGGAGGTCCTGCAGGAAATCGTCGCCAGTGCTTTCGTTCAGCAAGGAGGTGAAAAGCAAAAATGATCCACTCGGGATGTCCGCCCTCCTTTCCGTCATGCCCGACCCGATCGGGCATCCCTCACTCGCAGAATTTATCGACGAACTCCTTCGCCTCCGGATATTTCTTGTAATATACCCTCATCATCTCCTGAATCGTATCGGTAATCCCAGGACTTGCCTTCGGATGACTTTTGATCCTCCAGACACTGAGCGCCTTCAACTCAAGATGAAGTTCTCCGGACACCCCGAGCGTCCTTCTTTTCATCTTCTCCTGTTTCTCCTTTGCGATACTCTTTACCGGGATCTCTCTCTCACTGCTCATCGCTGAATCCCTCTTCTTCAACGATGCTCTAAAATCCTCTAACTGCCCCATGTGTAAATTTGTTTTGTGTTAATACGTTAATATGCTAATGTGTGAATATGTTAATATGCTGACGTGTATGTGTGCTAACCTATTCGTGTGTTTACAAAGTTATTTATGGCACTTCCTCCTGCCAAATTTTACCGCTTTTTAGGTCAAAAATGCTCCGGAAAACAGCCATTTTTCAAGACTTCAAAACAGACTTTCCAGCAGCGGTTTCATCTGAGCGTTAGTCCAGATTGCAAGATGTGTGTACGTGTCACGAACACGGGGGTGTTCATAAAAAGAAGGGTCAAAATATTGACATTGTGCTTTATTTTGGCACGAGTAGTTGTTATATTTGTAAAAAATATACTATGGAAGATATCTTTGCACCTCTTGATGAGGAAATAACTGGCTTTAAACGCTATTTTAGTGAGAATAACAGGTGTATTCTTTCTGCACCATTTGGTGAAGGGAAGAGTTATTTCCTTAATGAGTTCATTAAGTCTCAGGTGGATGAATATGACTTTATAACGATTTATCCGACTAATTATCAGATTTGCGATAATCGGGACATATTAGAGTATATCAAAAGAGATGTTTTGTTCGGATTGATTGCCTTGGATGAAACCATTGTCGATGGATTTGATGCGACTAAGTTGGGCATTTTAAAGAAGGCAATACTCGAATCTAAAGACAGTGTTGCAGAATGTATTCCTGATATTAATGCGTCTGTGTGCGGTATAGGATTAACATTTTCTCCGAGCAAAGTAGTAAGTACCTTATTGAAAATCTGGAATTCATGTGAAAAACATTCAGATACTCATGGGAATCCATATAAGGAATATCTTCTGTCATTTGACAATGAGAAAGGTGGCATTTATGAACTGGATGCTGTAACTAATCTAATATGCTCGCTTGTTCAGACTAGGCAGGAAAGCGGCAGGAAGATGGTATTGGTGGTTGAAGATTTAGATAGGATTGATCCTGGACAGATATTCAGAATATTAAATGTGTTGTCTGCTCATATGACATACATTAATGGATATGATGATGGTACTAAAAATAAGTTCAATTTTGACAAAGTACTGTTGCTGTGCGACTATGCTAATATCGAAAAGATTTATCATCACTTGTATGGCGAGAAAACAGATTTCAAAGGGTATATAAGTAAGTTTTCTGCTGTTCGCCCATTTAAGTATTCTATCAGGGATAAGATAGCAAAGCATATTGGTTGTTTGATTGATGAATATGTAAAAGATCCTGTGGTGTCAAATGTACTAGCGGAGTCTATAGTAGCAAATACGCGGACGACCGCTAATGTCCTTCTTGAGAATATCAGAAATATAAAGGAACGAATAAGATTTGCTTCGAAGCAATATAAAGTAGTCAAACTTAGCGTTGATGTTAAGAAAGATCATTTGGCTTTCACCGGATTAGCAGAAAAGGCAACAGAAGCCTTGGATAAATTGTATGTTGATACAAATAAACCTCTTATGGCTTTTCTGGCGATATGTAAAGCGTTTTCATTAAGCGGAAGTAATATTCTAGATAAGGTGGCAAAATTACCTAGACCGTATTATGAGGAAAATCATATAGTTGAGCTGTGTGGCATTCTGATGATACCCTTAATTTCAGGACTGCAACCTGTCCTAGATTATGATTTGAAGTATAGGTTAGGTACTTCAAGAGGGTGCGAATTAAAGTTATCAGACGATGGTGAGATTCTGGAATTAATAAAGGAACCATATGTTCATGAAAATGTGCTTGAGCATATATCTTTGGATGTTCTGTTGAGTAAAATTTCAGAATTAGAACAGTATCTATACTAGTTGTATTACTTAAATCTTCATATTTATTTTTATCTTTGTAAGTTGCTGTATTTAATGTCTAAAACGACAATTATATGATACGAGAGAGACAAATAGAGGATATTTTCATTCAGAAACTGAAAGATCTGAAATACTCATATCGGCCAGATATTAATAATCGAGCGACTTTGGAGCAGAACTTTCGCGAGAAGTTCGAACGTCTCAATAGAGTGCATTTGACGGATTCTGAGTTTAATCGTCTGCTCGAGGATATTACAGATTCGGATGTGTTTCTCTCGTCTAAAAGATTGAGAGAGCGTAATACCTTTATTCGTGAAGATGGAACTCCTTTGCAATATACGTTGGTAAATATCAAGGAGTGGTGCAAAAACGATTACGAGGTGGTGAATCAACTCAGAATGAATACGCGTAACAGCTTTCAGCGTTATGATGTGATTATTCTGATAAATGGAATACCGGTTGTTCAAATAGAGCTAAAGGCTCTGGAGGTAAGCCCACGAAGGGCAATGCAGCAGATTGTTGATTACAAGAATGATATTGGAAATGGATATACCAACTCCCTGCTTTGCTTCATTCAGATGTTCATAGTCAGCAATCAGAGTATAACATATTATTTTGCAAATAATAACAATCAGCATTTTAACTTCAATGCTGATGAGCAATTCCTGCCTGTGTATCAGTGGGCTGATGAGAACAATAAGAAGATTACCAATCTGGATGATTTCTCAGATGCCTTTCTGGCAAAGTGCAAACTGGGAAAGATGATAAGCAGATATATGGTATTGGTCGCCAATGAGCAGAAGATGCTGATAATGCGTCCATATCAGATTTATGCTGTCAATGCCATAATGAGTTGTATTGAAGAGAATAGAGGAAACGGATATATATGGCATACAACAGGTAGTGGTAAGACATTAACGTCATTCAAAGCTTCAACCCTCCTTAAAGAGAATCCAGATATTGAGAAATGTCTCTTTGTCGTAGATAGGAAGGACCTCGATAAGCAGACAAGAGAGGAATTCAACAAATTTCAGGATGGCTGTGTAGAAGAGAATACAAACACAGACTCGTTGGTCCGCCGAATGCTATCTGATGACTATTCTGATAAGATAATAGTCACGACTATCCAGAAGCTGGGTATCGCATTAGATCCACACAACCGCAATAATTATCAAGAGCGGTTGCTGCCACTCAAGAACAAACGTATGGTGTTTATCTTTGATGAGTGCCACCGTTCGCAGTTTGGTGAAAACCATAAAGCTATCAAGGAGTTCTTCCCTAAAGCCCAGTTGTTTGGATTTACTGGAACACCTATTTTTGACGAGAATGCGACATACACCCAAATCACGGGAGAAGAAGCACAGTATAAAACGACAAAGGATGTTTTCCAGCATGAATTGCACACTTACACAATCACAAATGCAATTGAGGACAAGAACGTCCTGAGGTTTCATATAGACTATTATAAGCCAGATGATTTATATGCGTCGTTTGGAGAAGATATGCGGAAGCATGCGATTGCGGAGGCAATCTTAAAGAAACACCGTGCGGCAACAAGTGACAACAGATTCAATGCATTGTTTGCAACGTCATCAATCAATGATGCAATTGAATATTATAAGATACTTCAGGAACTTCAGGAAAGATATAAATCTCAAAGTGATGAATATGTTCCTCTGAACGTTGCTTGTGTATTCTCTCCACCTGCCTATGGTAATAGAGATATCATGCAGATTCAAGAGGACCTTGAACAGGAACGCATGGACAACGAGGTTGAGCCAGACAAGAAACGGATGGCTTTAGAGAAGATAATTAAGGATTATAACGGGCAGTATGGAACCAATCATACTGTGATGGAGTTTGATATATATTATCAGGATATCCAGCAACGTATAAAGAACCAGAAATATACGAATAAAGACTATCCACATAAGAATAAGATCGACATTGTTATCGTAGTCGACATGTTATTGACTGGATTTGACTCTAAGTGTCTTAATACTCTATACGTTGATAAGAACTTGAAGCATCATCATCTGATTCAAGCGTTCTCGCGTACAAACCGTATCCTTAATGATACAAAGCCATATGGAAACATCCTTGACTTTAGAGGACAGCAGTCATCTGTTGATGCTGCGATAAGTCTTTTCTCGGGAGAAAAAGGCGAGTCCGCACGTCAGATATGGCTTGTTGAGCCAGCTTCTGTCATTATGACTAAATATAAAGAGGCTATATCCAAATTGAAAGATTTTATGAGTGATAATAATTTGGAATTCAAGGCTTCTGAGGTTGCTAATCTTAAAGGAGATGCTGCTAAGGCAGGCTTTATAAATTGTTTCAAAGAGGTGCAGCGGTTCTGGACGCAGCTCAGTCAGTACACTGATTTGATGGAATATACTTCGGGTGACTCTCCTGTCTTATCTGAGCCTGTAAGTGGCTATGGTTTTACTGATGATGACCTCAGAGCGTTCAGAGGTGCTTATCTGGACCTTGCTAATAGTCTTAAGAAAAGAAGGGATAAAAAGTCCAATGATACCTCAGCGGAAATAGATGAGTTGGATTTTGAATTCGTACTCTTTGCGTCTGCAATGATAGACTATGACTACATTATGGAGCTGATTGCTCGCTACGCAAGTACTCCATATAAGGTCAGAATTACTAAAGAAGATCTCATTAGCCTTGTAAGTTCCAATGCTAATCTCATTGAAGAGAGAGATGATATAATCGCTTATATCGAGAGTCTTGATGGGGTAAATGGTAAGACAGAACAAGAGATAAAAGATGGTTATCAAGTTTTCAAAACAGAAAAGTTTGCTAAAGAACTTATAGCCATTGCAGAGAGTCACTCCTTGAGTGTTTCGGCATTGCAAGAGTTCGTGAATGGCATTGTTGAACGAAAGATTTTTGATGGTGAGAAACTTAGTGAACTCATTGCACCTTTGGAGTTGGGCTGGAAGGATCGCACTCGGAAGGAGACAGCAATTATGACAGACTTAGTCCCTCTTCTGAAGCGTATGACAGGAGGGCAGAAGATCTCCGGACTTTCTGCATATGATGAAGAATAATGTGCAAACGAATTTGATATGGCTCAAGAGAAGAAATATATACCAGAACTTCGTTTCCCGGAATTTAAGAGTGATGGGGAATGGATTTCTGAAACCATTGGAACAGTTGCAGATACATTTTCTGGTGGAACTCCAGCTGTGGGGAATAGAGAATACTATGGAGGAGATATACCATTTATTCGTTCCGGTGAAATTTCAAACGATAAAACAGAACTATTCATAACAGAGTCCGGCTTGTCAAATTCTTCCGCAAAAATTGTTGATAAAGGAACTGTTTTATATGCAATGTATGGAGCTACAAGTGGCGAAGTTGCTATATCAAAGATTTCCGGAGCAATTAATCAGGCCATTTTGGCTATCATACCTAAAAGCCAGGAGTATAACAGTAGGTACATTTACCACTATCTGAAACATAACAAACAGTATATATTAGGCAAATATTTACAAGGTGGTCAGGGTAACTTGTCTGCAAACATAATCAATAACCTTCCAATCTATTTGCCGTGTGACTCAGAAGGTAAGGTCTCAATTAAAGAACAACAGAAAATTGCTGATTGTTTGTCATCTTTGGAAGAGTATATAAATATTACTAAGCAAAAAGTCGATCAGTTAAAAGAGCATAAAAAAGGCTTGATGCAGCGTCTTTTCCCAGCAAAGGGGAAGACCACTCCAAAATTCAGTTTTCCTGAATTCTATGATAACAGAGAATGGGCTATACGTCCTCTCTCAGATATATTATATTATGAACAACCTACACAATACATTGTAGAAGATACAGGATATAAGAAAAAGGGCATTCCAGTGTTGACTGCAAATAAAGGCTTTATATTAGGATATACTAGTGAGACATCTAACATATATAATAACTTACCGGTGATAATATTTGATGATTTCACTACTGACAAAAAGTTTGTAGAATTTCCATTTAAGGTGAAATCCTCTGCAATAAAGTTACTTAAGCTCAAAGATGAAAGTAAAGATAATTTGAGGTTTGTTTTTGAAAGCATGAACAATATTGTTTTTGAAGAGAAAGAACATAAAAGGTATTATATTTCCACATATCAAAATCTTGAAATACCTATTCCTGGCTCATTAGAAGAACAAAATAAGATAGCGGAAACGATAACGCAATTAGATAATTTATTAAAATCAATTGAACATAAGATTGTAATATTGAATGATTATAAACATGGCCTAATGCAACGAATATTTCCAAAATTATAATTAATTATGTCAATCACTAGAATAGCACAGCAGATTCAAAGTGCAACAGAAAATATCATACTTATTTATGCTTTTAACGGAACTGGTAAAACTTGGTTGTCAAAAGAGTTTCACCATATATCAAAGCAAGGAGATGAATATACTGGGGTGTTTTACAACGCTTATAGTGAAGACTTATTTATATGGAATAATGATAAATATAGATTGGAAATCACTGCTAGTAGATTATCAAAATTGCACCAATATTTAGGGGATGAATCTGCTGTTAAAGAGAAATTAAAGATATATCAGCCCAAATATGATTTCAGATTTAAGTATTTGAATGATAATCAAGAGGACGGAATAGAGTATGTCTGGTTCTTTAACGAAGAAGATAAAGATACTCGTATAAAAATATCAAGAGGAGAGGAGCGAATATTTATATGGTGTTTCTTTTTGGCATTATTTGAAATCGAAGATTTTCCAGAAGCGCACAAAGATTACATATTTATTGATGATCCGGTTTCTAGTCTAGATGAGACAAATATTTTCTTGACATCCAGGACAATTTTTGAATTATTTGACAAAGTTATTGCAGAAAATAAAAAGATAATTATTTCTACTCACCATATTGGCTTATTCTCAATACTGTGTGATTGGCTTTCTAAAGGTGATAATGCCTCTCGATATAAGATTAAGAAAACTAGCCGGACTCAAACAAAGACTGAAGAAGGGATTATCATCAAGGAGACTGATGACATAATTAATCGATATTCTATAAAAATTCTTGAAAATGAGGGCGGTTATCAATTAAGGAGTAGGAACAGTGGAGCATGGCTTTACCATTTACTGATACTTCAGAAACTGCAACAAGCAGCAGATAATGATGAATTATATTTATATCACTTTGGACTACTAAGGCAAGTCTTGGAAATTATCGCTTCATTCATAGGTGAGGGACGATTTGGTAAGGTTCTACATTTATTGGGTGAACCTAGTGATACTGCGGATAAAATAAATGCGAATACGCATAAACGTGTATATGATTCTCAAAATGCTAAACTCACTGGTGACAATAAAGATTTGTTTATTAGAATTTTAGATGCCCTCATAATAAAATATAATTTTAATCTGTAACATATGACAAGTGGTAACCAAGATATATTAGGAAAGACCCTATGGGGAATCGCAAATGAATTGAGAGGAGCAATGATGGCGGATGATTTCCGTGATTATATGCTTTCTTTCCTGTTTTGGAAGTATCTCTCAGATAACTACCTAAGGGCTGCGAAGAAAGAGCTTGGGTCAGATTATCCATGCGTAACAGAAGAAGAACTTTATTCGATGCATTTAAGTACTCCTCTTCAGTTGTGGTATCGTAATAACCTGGATGACGCTTTCCTGTTTGAACAACAGATGCGTCGCAAAATTCATTATGTTATTGCTCCGGATTATTTATGGCAAAATATTGTTGAGCTTGCTCGTACGCAAAACGACAATGTGTTGAAAGCACTTCAATCTGGATTTAAGTATATTGAGAATGAGTCTTTTGAAAGTTCATTCAAAGGACTGTTTTCTGAGATCAATCTGGATTCAGATAAATTAGGAAAGAAGTATTCTGAACGAAATGCACTTTTGACTAAAGTGATAATGACTCTTGACAGAGGCTTGTCCAATATTGAAACGAACGGTGACACCCTAGGAGATGCATATGAATATCTTATCGGTCAGTTTGCAGCTGGATCCGGTCAAAAGGCTGGTGAGTTCTATACTCCTCAGATGGTGTCATCAATCCTTTCGAAGATTGTCACCCTTGACTGTCAGGATCCAAAACATGGGCAGAAGAACAGAATTGATAAAGTTTTGGACTTTGCTTGTGGATCTGGTTCATTGCTTTTGAATGTCCGGAATGAAATGAAGGGTAAGGAGATTGGCAAGATATATGGTCAGGAAAAGAATATCACCACATATAACTTGGCTCGAATGAATATGCTCCTTCATGGGGTGAAAGACACTGAATTTGAGATTCATCATGGTGATACTCTAGTGAATGATTGGGATATTCTGAACGAGGAGAATCCGGCTAAGAAGATTACTTTTGATGCTATAGTTGCAAATCCACCGTTCAGTTTACGTTGGGATCCTAAAGAAGAAACTGCTAAAGATTTCCGTTTTAACGGTTTTGGGCTAGCACCGAAGTCTGCAGCTGATTTCGCTTTCCTTCTTCATGGACTCAATTATCTTAATGAGAATGGTACAATGGCTATCATTCTGCCTCATGGAGTGTTATTCCGTGGAGGTAAAGAAGAGGTCATAAGAAAAGAACTTATCAAGAAAGACTATATAGATGCTATTATCGGCCTTCCTGCAAATCTATTTTATTCAACCGGTATCCCTGTCTGCATTATTGTATTGAAAAAATGCCGTAAGAACGATAAGATTCTTTTCATCAATGCAAGTTCGGAAGAGCATTATGAGAAAGGTAAACGTCAGAACTATTTGCGTCCGGATGATGTGACTGATATAGTTGATGCCTATAAAAGTCGTCAAACTACAAGCAGATATTCTCGAGAAGTTTCCTTGAGTGAAATCAAGGAAAACGGGTACAACCTGAATATTACCCGATATGTAAATCTGTCTAAAGATGAAGAAAAGATTGATTTGGCAGAAGTACATAAGAGGCTTGAAGAAATTGAGAAGGATATCATTAAGGCTAGAGATGAGCATAACGCATTCTTATCAGAATTGGGATTGCCACCATTGAAATAGCTGAGTTTATGGGCAAAACAGTAACCACATACTTGATCGACGGAGACCCGAAGGGAACACAATATGCGTTTATCCGCAATACAACTTGTCAGATGTTCATTGTGCCGAGGTCGAATTTATCCTATCTGAATACGCAGGAGAAGTTGCAGAAGCCAGCGTTTTATATTCTGCTGGGTGAGGATGAGGCAACTAAACCGCAGGCGTATATAGGAGAGACTGAAAATTTCCGTGAGCGTGTGAAGGATCATGACAGCAAGAAGGCATTCTGGCAGAAGGCGTTGATATTTGTGTCTAAGGATGCTGATATGACAAAGGCTGATGTGCAATATCTTGAGCACAAAGCGATAGTGGAGGCTAAGAAAGCCAATACGTTTATTCTGAGTGATAATAAACAAACTCCAAAGGCTCCTAATCTGCCGGAATATCAGCAGGATTCTATGGATGAGTTCTTTGAGTATGTGAAATTTCTGGCGGCGTTCAGCGGTTGCACAATATTTGAGGTGTCACAACCTAAGGCGGAGCATTTGTTTTATACTAAAGGCCGTGGTAGTGATGCAAAAGGTTTCTATAGCTCAAATGGATTCACAGTCTTGAAAGGTAGCGTGATTGCTAATACTTCTGCACCGTCGCTTAAGTGGGGCGATAAACGTGATCGTCTGGCAGGTGAGTATGCCGCTACGGACTGTGGAAAATTAGTAATGACGTCAGATAAAACATTCTCTAGCCCAAGTACAGCAGCAGACTTCTGTATTGGTAGCAGTAACAATGGATGGATCGTGTGGAAGGATGAAGATGGAAACACTTTGGATTCGGTTTATAGAAAGCAATTAGAATAAAGTGTGAAATCTCCTATTATGTATTTAATTTAATGCAATGCAAGTGTTTGATTGATATAATTTCCTATTCTATATGAGGGCTATATCTAGTATCGCAAATAAATGCAAAGAATATATGGATCAAAATATATCCTTTCGCAGAAATAAGATAACTTGTGGGCAAGTAATCTTTACTGATTATGATGTGATTGGCAGTGTTCAGCAATTGGAGTCTTTGTTAGAGGAGTTGTACAAATCCATTCGAAGTAAATATCCAGATATAGCTGCTGGCCTCAAGGAAAGTATGACACTTTATGATAATGATAAAATCGTTCATATATCTGCGATTAAGGCTATTGTGGACTGTTTGTGTGAAGTAGAGAAAACTGTGGGTGGTAAACGAATATTTATAAGTCACTCTTCGAAAGATTATAAGATTGTATCTGATTTTGTCGACCGCATCTTATGCTTAGGTATTGGTATCAACCGTAATGATATTTTCTGTACTTCAATTGAGGATATTGCTATCAGGAATGGGGACGATATCAGACTTCATATTCATGAGAATATTCTTTCTGCGGATTATTCATTCCTACTGATCTCAAATAACTATAAAGCTAGTGAGATCTGCCTGAATGAAATGGGAGCAGTTTGGGCAAATGACACAAATGTTAGATTATATTTGCTTCCAGAAATAAGCTTCAATAGTATTGGTTGGTTGTGTGATACTAGAAAAGCAAATAAGATAACTGATACGGTTGCGCTTGATATGTTGTATAAGGAGCTGCAAGAGTATTATTCACTTCCTGATAACTTTGCAAACTGGAGTCTTCAACGAGAACTTTTTATTAATCGATCAGAGTAAGACGAATTAAGTTGGATATGGAACAAAACAAGATTATATTATATCAGGATGACAACGAGATCACTCGTGTAGCAGTGAGGTTCGCGGATGAGGATTTGTGGCTGACACAGAATCAGTTGGCGGAGATTTATTGCACAAGTCGTGAGAATATCACGATGCATATAAAGAATATATATGCAGATGAAGAGTTGCTGTTGGATTCAACTAGTAAGGATTTCTTACTAGTTCGCGAAGAAGGCTCCCGTCAGGTGAAGCGTAACGTTGCTCACTATAACCTTGACATGATCATTGCCCTCGGATATCGCGTGCAGTCACAGGTGGCTGTGCGTTTCCGCAGGTGGGCTACGCAGAGACTTCATGAGTATATCCAGAAGGGATTCGCGATGGATGATGAGAGGCTGAAGCAGGGTGGTAACAGGTATTTCCGTGAGCTTTTGCAGCGTATCAGGGATATCCGTAGCAGTGAGCGTAACTTCTATCAGCAGGTGACAGATATTTATGCGACTGCAGTCGACTATGATCCTCGCAGTGATATGACTAAGACTTTCTTCGCGACTGTACAGAATAAATTGCATTATGCGGTCCATGAGAATACCGCAGCGGAGGTTATCTATAATCGTGTGGATAATGAAAAGCCGTTCGTTGGTATGACCAACTTCAAGGGTAACTATGTTACCAAGGACGATGTGAAGATTGCCAAGAATTATCTTTCAGAGTTGGAGTTACAGCGACTCAATCTTCTTGTGTCCGGATTCTTGGACTTTGCTGAGTTCCAGGCTTTGGAAATGAATCCTATGACGATGAAGGATTGGATTGAGGCTCTGGATGGTCAGATAACTGCTCATAAGAGAAAGGTCTTGATAGGGAAAGGAACGGTGTCGCACGCTCAAGCAATCAAAAAAGCGGAGCAGGAGTTTGAAATTTATCGCCAGCGCGAGATGGAAATGCTGGAGAGCGACTTCGATAGAGAGATAAAGAAACTCAAAGAAAAGAATTGATGCTACTGGAAGTGTATCAAGGTCAAAAGAAGAACGAGGGAATGAAGTGGTTAGTACCAATAACCAGTTGAAATTAATGAAAACTAAACAAAATTTCGGATTTCAAGTTCCCCTAAAGTTCCCTACAATGAAAAAAGCACTCACGAAACTTTCGTAAGTGCTTGATTTTCAAGTAGCGGGACGCGGGATGTTTCAGTCGCCGCTTCGCGGCTCCTTCTAATCCTTTCGGTCCGTTCGCATTGTACCCAAGAAATCTGTGAGGGAATCCTCTGTGGATTGTACGAGTGAGATACCCTCAAGCCATCGTTCGCCTTGCTCACTTGTGCCATTGCCGTGAGCACCCTTGCGAGCAAGCTCGCAAGTCGCTCTTGTCAATGGCAGCCCCTACGGGGCATGGCTCGAGGGTATATAAACGAAAAAAACACAGCGTTTCTGCTGTGCTTTCTTGTAGCGGGACCCAGGATTGAACTGGGGACCTCATGATTATGAATCATGCGCTCTAACCAGCTGAGCTATCCCGCCATTGGATTGGTTTTTGTTGAGATAGAAGGACTCGAACCCTCACTGACAGAGCCAGAATCTGTAGTGCTACCATTACACCATATCTCAATTTGGCTTCCCATTTAAATTTTGGGATTGCAAAGGTATGAATATTTTAATTAAATGCAAAATTTTTTGCAAAAAGTTTCGTCAAAAGCATAAATCTGCCCTATTTTTCGCTTTCAGACTTATCCTTTACGGCCTTGTCAATATAAAGAACGCCTTCAAGGTGGTCAATCTCATGCTGGAAAATCACGGCTGTAAATCCTGAAACGGTTTCGCGAACGACCGGAAGTGTGTCAGGTGCTTCAACTGGTCTTGAGTAATCGGTATATTCAATGACGATTTCCTCCGATCTGAGAACGTTGCCGTTCATGTCCGGAACAGAAAGACATCCTTCGCCTCCGAGAACGAGAGAGTCGGATGCCTCGACGATACGTATGTTCGCATAGACTTCAAACGGATATTCCTCGCTACCGTCGGCTGTCTGTATTCCCTTGTCGAAACGCTGTACTGCAATCACTCTGCGGTTAAGACCTACCTGTGGGCCGGCGATTCCGACTCCGTCCTGCGACGGGTGAGTGACAGTGGCAATCATAAGTTTGGCCAGGCGGATGAAGTCCTCGGACATCAGGGCCTTGTCTGAGAGGTCCGCAGACTTGCTGCGAAGAATCTCAAGATCTGCCGGATTGTCGATAGTCAGTACTCTGAAAATGCTGTCGCAGCCCTGTATCAGTTCGCGTTCAGCACGGGTGAAATCACCTTTAGGTGTACATGATGAGAGTGCCATAAGAAGTAGCCCCCAGATAAAAATATGTTTTGATATTTTAGGAATCAAGTTGTTGAGTATTAGTCTTTTAAAAGCAGAACAACTGCATAGACCTCGCAACCTTCTCCGCGTCCGACAAAGCCGAGTTTCTCGGTGGTCGTCGCTTTGACAGAAACACAGTCGACGTCGATGCCCATGACCCCGGCCAGACATTCTCTCATCGCCACGATATAAGGTGCAAGCTTCGGTTTCTGCATGGCGATGGTTATGTCTGCATTGCCTACAGACCATCCCTTGCTGCGGATGAGCTCCATCACCCTTGCAAGCAGGATCTTGCTGTCTATTCCTGCGAATTCATCCGAAGTATCGGGGAAGTGTTTGCCGATGTCTCCGAGAGCGAGTGCGCCAAGGATGGCGTCGCATAAGGCATGTATTGCCACATCTCCATCCGAGTGGGCGATGCATCCTATCGGACTTTCCACCTGCACTCCGCCAAGCCATAAAGGCAGCCCTTCCGCGAGGGCGTGTACGTCATATCCGTTGCCGATTCTGATATCCATGTCTTGTGTGTTAAATGAGTGTGGGTTTTATTTCGGGTAGCAAACTTACATAAAAACTTCCATTATTATGCCCATTACAATTTAATTTCTTCGGTCGTGGCGCCTAACCCTCTATCTATCAGTGAGATGCTAAGAATCGATGCCCCGCTTTAAGGGAATCGACTTTCAGGATAAGGTTGACGGTCAGCGACTTATGTGCCACGCTAAAGTAAAGAAGATCCGGGGCCATTTAAAGAAAAATGACTACTTTTGTAGATTGAGTTAAAAAGGAATAATATTATGGGATTCAATTTCAGTTTTTTCGGCAAGCAGGAAGTCCGCAGATTCAGCTACAGGCCACGTTTCTATGATCCGGAGGTAGAGGAGCGCAGAAAGAAATATGGTGACTTCACTAAGCCGAAGGAGGAGTACAAGGCAGGTTCGCACATCAAGGGAAGTTTCCGTGACGGCAACTACCAGAAGACTCATGATGTGGCTCAGAACCAGAAGGCGATCGGAGTGGTGACAATCATTCTCCTTTTCGCTGTGGTTTATCTCATCTACAAATACTTCCCTATACTGATAGATTCCCTTACAAGATAGTGTATGGATATAAGGATATTACCAAGTAATATTGCAAATATGATCGCTGCGGGAGAGGTCGTACAGAGACCTGCGTCCGTAGTAAAGGAGCTGGTGGAGAACGCAGTGGATGCGGGAGCCGACCAGGTAACTGTTGTTATCCAGGATTCGGGCAGAACGCTGATCCAGGTCATCGATAACGGATGCGGAATGTCGCCAGATCAGGCGGTTCTCTGCTTTGAGCGACATGCTACTTCCAAGCTGCAGACCGCAGAGGACCTCCATAACATCCTCACATTCGGATTCCGTGGAGAGGCCCTCGCTTCAATAGCTGCAGTGGCGGAGGTTACGCTCAAGACCCGCAGGGAAGAGGACGAGGTGGGCTGTCAGGTCGACTTCGCAGACTCGCAGCACCTTGCAACCAATGAAATCTCTACTCCAAGAGGTGCGAACTTTTCAGTGCGCAACCTTTTCTATAATGTTCCGGCGAGAAGAAAATTCCTCAAGTCTGACTCTGTGGAGTTCAAACATATCGTGACAGAGTTCACAAGAGTGGCCCTTACCCGTCCGGATATCGGTTTCACGCTCACCCACAACGGCAAGGATGTCTATGTCCTTCGTCCGGCAAAGTCGATGAAGTTCAGAATCCAGGACATACTCGGCGCGGCTGTAGCTAATGACATAGTGGATGTGCAGGCGCAGACTTCCATCGTGACCGTAAGCGGTTTCGTGGGCCGTCCTGCTTCTGCGAGAAAGGCATTGGGCAACCAGTATCTTTTCGTGAACGGCAGATTCTTCAAGAGCCCATACCTCCACAAGGCGGTGATGAAGGCTTATGAGAATCTTGTTCCTGAGGGTGTGACCCCGACCTATCTTCTTTATCTCGATATCGATCCGCAGGCGATCGATGTGAACATCCACCCGACAAAGACCGAGATCAAATTCGAGGATGACAGCGTGGTATTCCAGATCGTATATGCCTGCATAAAGGAGGCGCTCGGAAAGAACGCTTTCGGAGATTCAATCGACTTCGACAGGGAAGGACTTCCTGAACTCCCTGCATTGAGCCGCAATTTCGACGAGTTCCGTCCCGTTGCGAGCTTGCCTACAAATACAGATCCGTCGTTCAATCCGTTCGACAACGACGGTTATCCTTCAGAGCAGTCACCGTACTCGAACTCTGTCGGAAGGACCTCGTTCGGAGACCCGATCATCGATTTCGCTCCGGTGGAAAACAGTTGGGAGGCTCCTGAAAAGGCTTTCAATGCCGGACATTCATATCCGTCTCATCCGGTTGAGCGTCGTGACGACTACGGAAAGCTTTTCGAGGACAGACTCGCTCCTGCAAAATCCCTTCTGGTGATCCAGGGTAAATATATATTGACAACCTCGCGCTCCGGAATCATGGCGATCAATATCCAGAGAGCGATGGAGAGAATCATGTACGACCGTTTCCTTGAGGCTTTGTCGAAGAACGGTCACGTCACGCAGACAGCGCTTTTCCCTGTCAGTGTACAGGTCGGAGTCGAAAACATGTGCCTGCTGGAGGAGCATTCCCAGATGCTTGCATCCCTTGGCTTTGACATCGCTCCGTTCGGCACAGACACTATTGTGGTCAATGGCGTGCCTGAGGGATACAGTGTCGAGGCGGGAAAGGTTCAGTCTATGATCGGAGACCTTCTTCTGGTGTTGTCGGAAGATCATAACGCACTTCCGGAGATGATGACTGCCAATATGGCGGCCCGTTTTGCACGACTTGGCGCTTTCAACGGCGATTCTGTCTCAAATCCGGCTGAGGCACAGAGGTTGATTGACACTCTCTTCGCCTGTGAGAATGCAGAATACACCAGCACCGGCAAGCGTGTTGTTTCCATTATCCCTATTGAGGACCTAGAAAAACGTTTTTAACATGAGTTACTACCAGTATGACGGCGGAGGTGCCAGACGAGGCTTCATGAGCAACGTACCTACAGCCGTGAAGAACATAATAATCATCAACATCCTGGTCATGATAATGACCAAGCTCAACGCCAATTTCATGTATGAGAAATTCGCGTTGTTCTATCCTACTTCGCCATTCTTCCATTGGTGGCAGCCTTTTACGCATCTGTTCATGCACGGCGGTTTTGCGCATATTTTCTTCAACATGTATGCTGTGTACATGTTCGGAAGTGTTCTCGAGAGACAGTGGGGCACAAAGAAATTCCTTCTGTTCTATTTCGTTTCCGGACTTGGAGCGGCGTTGACCCATACATGCGTGGAGTGGCTTCAGATGCAGTATTGGATGGGTGCTGCCTCAGAGGGAAGTACCGCTGCCATTACTGCAATCCATTCGTTGAAGGTTACACCTACCGTCGGCGCTTCAGGAGCTGTATTCGGATTGCTCATGGGTTACGCAGTGCTCTACCCGGATTCGATCATGGGACTCGTTTTCCCTCCTGTTACAATGAAGGCCAAGTGGTTTGTGCTGATATATGCGGCAATCGAACTCATTACAGGAGTGACCGGAACAGCAGACGGCATAGCGCATTTTGCCCACCTTGGAGGTTTGATTTTCGCTTTCATCCTAATGATGTATTGGAGAAAGAAACGTACACTTTACAGTAGATTTGACTAATGGCCAAGAAGAAGACAAAGAAGGCAGGCAGCAGAATATTCGGCATCACTTCCAGGGTGCTGATGCTCATTGTGGCGGGACTTCTGGTCCTGTCGTATGCCTCCATTCCTGTCAACCCGGCAAAGGCGTGGGGATTCTCGCTGATGGGACTTATGTTCGTTCCGCTCTCCGTGGTGAATTTCCTTTTGCTCCTTTGGGCGTTGAAGCGCATGTCGCGCTCGTTCGTCATACCGTTGCTGGCCCTGCTTCCGTCGCTTTTCTTCATCGGCCGTTATGTCCAGCTCTCATCGGATGAGGTTGAACCTGCGCAGGATCCTACGATAAAGATAATGTCATACAACGTGGGACGTTTCGCTCTCCGTGATGCAAAGTCGGGTGTTGGCAGCCGTGTCCAGTGTGCAGATTCCATCTTTGCTCTGATCAGGAGGGAGAATCCGGATGTGGTATGTCTTCAGGAGTTCAGAATATCCGATATAAATCAGGTGAGATCATATCTCGGCAGACAATTGAAGGGCTACAAGGCTGATTTCTACCTTTTCCCTATGTCCAACGGTTCTGCCTTCGGCAATGTGACATTGAGCCGTATACCCGTAAAGAACAAGGGCAAGATCAAGTTTGACGAAAGCGCGAACCTTGCCATATTCACAGACTATGAACTTCATGGACGAAGGTTCAGGGTGTATAACTGCCACTTCGAGAGTTACAATGTATCTCTCCCCGGTATCCTCAGGGGTTTCCTGCATGCCGACAAGGGCCTTGTCAGTGATACGGGATCGAAGATGAAACGCTCCATCACAAGACGTCCGCAGCAGGTGGACAAGGTGTTCTCCGACATTGAACAGTGCCCGGTCGAGTCCTTTGTCTGCGGAGACTTCAATGATAATCCGATGTCGTATTCATATTTCCGAATGACCAGAAACAGGAAGGATTCCTTCCGTGAAGCCGGCCATGGATTCGGTGCTACCTATGCCCATATGTGGCCGCTGCTGAGAATAGACTATATCCTCCTTCCGGAAAGATTCAGGGCCTTGACACATGAGACTCTGAGAGTGCCGTTTTCGGATCATTACCCTGTAATAACAACAGTTGAATTATGAGAGAAGAAATACAGAAAGCTTTAGAGACGCTCCGCGCGGGCGGAATAATCCTTTATCCTACAGACACTGTATGGGGCATCGGCTGCGACGCCACAGATCCAGAGGCGGTGGCAAAGATCTATGCCATCAAGAAACGTGAGGACAGCAAGTCGCTCGTGCTTCTTGCAAGCGATATGGATATGATCTGCAGATATGTAAAGGAAGTGCCGGAAATGGCGGTTCAGCTGGTTGAGGTCAATGACAAGCCTATGACTATCATCTATCCGGCTGCGGTATGCGGAGCTCGTCCGGATGAATCGGGAAAGGTTCAGAAGTCCAACCATTGCCTCGCATACAATACCGTGGCAGAGGATGGTACAGTCGGCATCCGTGTTCCGATGATGGAGTTCTGCCAGCAGCTGATTTCAAGGTTCGGACGTCCGATCGTGTCTACGTCTGCAAATATATCAGGCGAGGCGACTCCAAGAAAATACGCAGAGATTTCTGAAGCGATAAAGTCAGCTGTAGACCATACAGTGGATCCTGCCCTTGAAAAAGGAGCGACAGGCCAATCCTCTTCAATCATCAAGGTCGGCCTGGACTATTCTATAGAAATTATCAGGAAATAGATTGTTTACAGATTGAATCTGAGACCCATCTCGAATCCGAGCATGAGTGGCTGTGCTGTGCGGATGCTCTTAGGCTGTCCGCTGTCGAAATAGTACCTCAGGCTCGGGTCGATGTATATACCCAGATGTTTTCCGAGAAGGAACTCGACACCCATACCGAGGTTTGCCGAAACCTGCAATCCCTTCACGTCTTCTTCATGGTGAATCACAGGAGTGGTCTGCATCTCGTATCGGTTGGCAATGCACTTCTCGACTGCGGCTCCCGCATATGTGTAGAAATTGATGAAGTCGCGGTTGATGATATTGTAGTACGCATTGACAGGGACACCGATGTAGTGGAGTGTGTTATGTACGGTGGATGTTATAGGTACTGAAGCAATTCCGTCTTCGACCTTTGTGTACTTTCCGCTGAACTTGCTTGTGAGAACGCTGTAGTTCACTCCGAATCCTATTGACCATCTGTCTGTGAAATTGAGTTTCACGCCGGCTCCGAAAGAAAGAGGAATGCCGTAGGTCATGTGGTTTTCTGTCTGCTCTACAGTGGTCTTTGTCGGAGCTTTGAGCATGCCCGGACTCTTGAGCGGACCGAGACGTCCCTGGCTCTGCGGGCTGTTGCTTCCTGCAATACCCGAAACTACGATTGACGTACCTATCTTTCTGCGTCCGGTCTCCTCTTCGTCAGTTCCCCAATCGATCGGGCCAGCATATTCAGTCTTTACAGTGTTCTCTTCCTTCATTACCGGTGCTTCTGTTGCCTCAGCCGGTTTTTCAGAGGTTTCTGGAGTTGACTGTTCTGTAACGGTTGTTGTGCGTACCGGAACATATTCTTTATGTACGAGTGTCTTTGGAGCGACAGGTCTGAAATCCTCGACATTTGCAAGAAGAGTTTCGCCGGCTTCTTCCGCATCAGCTGCAGGTGTTTCCTGAACTACAGCAATCATATTCTCAGCAGCCTCCGGAACAATAGTCTCTTCATCTCCATGTCTGAAGAACACTCCGGCAACGACAGCCGCCGCAGCAGCAACCGCCGCCGCGCGACCCATCCACAGAACGACTGTCCTGCGTCTTGCCACCTTGTCAAGACCTTCTGCAACGCCATCCCAAACGTGCGCAGGAACCTCTTCCTGGCCGTTTTCAAGAATGGATCTCAACAGGAGGTCAGACTCTTCCATATGATTGTCATCAAACATTTTCTCTTTCCTTTATCTTGCTTTGCAGAATCGCTCTCGCTCTGCTGTATTGTGTGCGGGACGTCACCTCGCTGATTCCAAGTATGTCCGCAATCTCCTTGTGTGAGTAACCCTCGACCGCATACATGTTGAACACCGTTCTGAATCCTGTCGGCAGGTCCATCACCATTTCCATCAGTTCCTTGTATCCGATATTCGCAATCTGACCGGTCACTTCCGTCTTCAATCCTCTCGCCGCCTCAAGGTCGTCGCTCATCTTCAGGGCGTCCTTCTTTCTCAGGTACATCAGGGCCGTCGTCACGAATATCCTTCTTGCCCATCCCTCGAACGAACCGTCTCCCTTGTAACTGTCCAGTCTTGTGAACAGTGTGACGAAACCGTCCTGCAGAATATCTTCCGCAAGAGTCCTGTCGCCGACGTATCGGATGCATACAGGAAACATGCGGGGCGCCAGACGGTCATACAAAACCCTCTGAGCGGCCCGATCTCCTTTTTTGCATGAATTAATCAGCTGAATGTCAAAGGTTTCCGCCACCGTTCATAAACTCAGGCCCCTGTATTTTACATTCCTTCATGCGTCCTAAAAGATGCAGACCGGGCCTGTAATGTTGCATTTTGGACACATTTTTCCCAAAGTTGTATATTTTTCCCGAATTAGAGTGTTATTTTTGTATGAATTTGCATAACTATTTTTGATGAAGTTTAAATACTATATACTTGTAGTTCTTTTTTCTCTTTTGTCAGGTCTTGTTTCGCCTGCGTCCGCTCAGTCAAGGCAAGGGGCACTTGTCGTAGCTGCGGTGGAGGCGTACAACGCCAAGGATCTGGCAAAGGCGGAGGCTATTCTCAAGAGGGTACTGGCGCTTGATCCGAAGAATGACGCTGCCTTGTACTATATGGCAATGTGCCATCTTGTGCAGAACCGTGCGGAAGAGGCGGAGGCCTGTCTGGAATCTGCGATAGCAGCTGACCCGACAAATTTCTGGTATCGCCAGAGGTTGGCATCCCTTTATGCCATGACTTCCCGTCCGGAGCTGACAATCGAAATGTATGAGAAGCTTCTGGAGGACTTTCCAAAGAAGAATGAACTGTATTCGGAACTTGTGGACCTGTATATTTCCCAGGGAGATGTTGAAAAGGCACTGAAGACCTTGGCTGAAATCGAGACGGTCTTCGGAATGACAGAGACGATTGCTATCTACAGATATAATCTTCTCCTCCAGTCAGGAAAGCAGGAAGAGGCACTTGCTTCATTGGAAGAATACAACAGCAGATATTCGTCTGCCTATGTTCTGTCGATTCTCGCAGAGCATGAGATATCAATGTACAACGATTCCACAGCCCTTGTGTATTATGACGAGGCTCTGGAACTTGCGCCGGATTTCTCTCCTGCCCTGCTCGGCAAGGCCGAGACCTTGAGAATGGCAAGGAAGTATAACGATTATTTCGATGTTCTGTCGACATTCGTTTCAAATCCGTCTGAACCGTCTAAAACGAAGACGGATTACCTTTCTGCGGTGATGAGAGGCATGGACCCGAAGTTCGTGAGAGCGTTCTCTTCACAGATGGATACAGTGATGACTTCGCTGCTTGAAGTACATCCGTCAGACAGTACCGTCCTCAATCTTGCCGGTCTGTATTACTATTCTTTGGACCGACAGGAGCAGGCGGAGGATTGTTTCCGTCAGAATGCCCAGGCGCATCCGGCGTCGTTGTCTGCAGCTGCAGGTTATGTGGAATATCTGATGTATGCCGGCAGATGGGAGGTTTTGTCGGTTGAGGGAAGAAAGGCTTATGAGAGGTTCCCTGAAGAATTGGGATTCCTTGAAATGGCAAGCGTGGGAGATTACAATCTCAAGGATTTCCACAAGGTGCTCGAGGCGTGCGATGAGGTGTTGAAGGCGGCTCCTCCCGACAGTTCAAGTACATTGAGGGCCTGGTCGACCAAGGGTGATGTGTACCATAGAATAGGAGAGGTTTCCAAATCATACAAGGCTTATAAGAAGGCCTTGAAGGTGAATCCGGATTATGTGTACGTGCTGAACAACTATGCATACTATCTCAGCGAGGATGGCAGAAAACTGAAGAAGGCTCTTGAAATGAGCCGCAAGACGATAGAGGCGGAGCCGGATAATGCCACATATCTGGACACATACGGATGGATCCTCCATCTCCTTGGCAGGTCCGAAGAGGCAAAGACCCATTTCAAGAGGGCTATGCTCTATGGAGGCAAGGACAGTCCGGTGATCATGGATCATTATGCCGAGGTGCTTTTCGCAGTGGGAGAGTACGACAAGGCGATGGTATATTGGAACAAGGCGCTCCTGAACAACAACGGCAGAATTCCGGATCTTGAGGAGCGTATCAACTTGCGTAAGCAGCAGGCAAACAGGAAGAAATGAGACAGATTCTGAAAATATTTCCGATAGTGTTGCTGTGGCTCTGTGCCGCTGCGGGTGCCTATGCCCAGGACACGAAGGCACAGGAGGCAAAGAAGGCCAAGCTTGAACGTGAAATCGCCATCATCGACAAGCAGCTTGCAGAGAATGCCTCTCGAAGCAACGCAATGCTTTCCAACCTTACTCTCATCCGCAAGAAGGTTTCCAATCGTAAGGCCCTTGTTGATGAAAGCGACCGTCAGATCAGGAAGTATTCCGACGACATATATCTCAAGCAGCGCCAGATCAACCGTATGCAGGCGCGCATTGATACATTGACCAGCCATTATTCCCGTCTTGTCGTGAGTGCATACAAGAACAGGGATACAAGACTGTGGTATATGTACATGCTCTCCAGCGACAATCTCGGTCAGGCATTCAGACGATATGCCTATTTTAAGAATCTTTCATCTCAGATGAACGATGAGGCGAGGAAGATCAAGGAGGCGCAGGAGGAACTCGTCAAGGAGAGGGAAGCCCTTGCTGCATTGAAGAAAGAGGCCCAGGACCTGAAGAATGAGCGTGTAAAGGAATTGGAGAAGCTACGCTCCGAAGAGGCTCAGGCTGACAAGGTGGTCAAGAACCTTCAGAAGAACAAAAAGACATATCAGCAGCAGCTTGCTGCCAAGAAGAAGCAGGTGAATGCTCTGAACAGGGAGATTGAGAAAATCCTGACCGCAGCTGTAAAGCAGCCGTCTTCTTCGTCATCCAAGAAGTCTGCTCCTGTGGATTATAAACTTGCAGAGGAATTTTCAAAGAACAAGGGCAAGCTGCCTTGGCCTGCAGACGGTGCGGTTGTGGGAAGGTTCGGACGACAGTTCCATCCTGTGTTCAAGAACCTGGAACTCCCGCCTAACAATGGAATTGACATTGCTGTGTCAAAGAATTCCGATGTCAAATGTGTGTTCAAGGGTGTGGTAAAGCAGGTGTTCGTGATGCCTGGATACAATCAGTGTGTGCTGATTTCGCATGGAAACTATTTCACATTCTATTGTAAGCTCAAGACTGTGAATGTCAAGGCCGGCGACAAGGTCGGAACAAGCGATTCAATAGGAAAAGTCGATACGATAAACGGAGATACTCAGTTGCATTTCGAGGTTTGGCAGAACACAAAACCTCAGAATCCTGAATCATGGCTCCGATAACCGAATGATTATGAAGACCGTATTTCTTACAGGAGCCACCGGTAATATGGGCTGGGCAGGCTTTCAGGAACTATATAAGCGCAAAGACCGCTTTGCTATCCGCATCCTTGCCAGAGACAGCAAGAAAAACCGCAAGATGCTATCAAAGTATATCGGTGATCCTTCAGTAACCGTGATATGGGGAGACCTTACCCGTTATGAGGATGTTCTTGCCGGTGTAAACGGTTCGGACTATGTTCTTCATGTCGGAGGCATGGTGTCTCCGGCTGCGGATTATTATCCGGAGAAGACCTTGAAGGTGAATGTCACTGCCGCGGAAAATGTGGTGAAGGCCGTGCTTGCGCAGCCGAATGCCGATGATATCAAAGTGGTATATATCGGTTCAGTCGCCCAGTATGGCGACAGAAACCCGCCTCATCATTGGGGAAGCGCGGATGAACCTCAGACTCCTGCAAAATTCGATATGTATGCCCTTTCAAAGATCCGTTCCGAGGAGATCTTCGCTGCGGCGGGTCTGAAGAACTGGGTTTCATTGAGACAGAGCGGCATATTGTATCCCGGTATCCTGAAGGTTGTGAATCCGACAGCCTTCCACGTTCCCGTAGGCGGAGTGCTCGAGTGGGCGACAATCGAGGATTCCGGCCGTCTTCTTGCTCAGGTGTGTGAGGATTGGGTTCCGGCAGAATTCTGGAACAAGGCCTACAACATCAGCAGCGGAGAGCAGTACAGAATGACAAACTATGAGTTCGAGACCCGTCTTCTCAACGGTCTTGGTCTCCCTGGCCCTGAGAAGGTGTTCGAACCGCATTGGTTTGCCCTTAAGAATTTCCATGGCATGTGGTATACTGACGCTGACAAGCTTGATGAATACCTGCATTTCCGTGCAAACACTCCGATCGACGAGTATTTCGCGACGATGAAATCAAAGCTTCCGTGGTTCTATTCTCTCGCATTTCTCGCTCCCGCTTGGGCGGTGAAGATGTTCATGAAGCCATATGCATATGAGAAGGGAATGGGTACCCAGTGGTGGGTAGAGAACGATCCTGAGAAGTTCGAGGCATATTACGGTTCGCGTGAGGCATATGAGGCTATCAGATCATGGGACGATGTGCGTCCTGCTCCACTTGAAAAGAATCAGGAGAAGGCATTATGAAGATAAGGGTTTTGGATATAGCATATGAGACCATGGCAGACGGTCCGGGTCTGCGCACGTCCATCTACTGCGCGGGCTGTGCCCACCATTGTCCGGGTTGCCATAACCCGCAGTCGTGGGATTTTGCAGGCGGTCAGGAGATGACCGTCCAGGAACTTCTTGACATCATCAAGGATGATGAGTTCGCCAACGTCACATTCTCTGGAGGCGATCCTCTGTATCAGGTCGAGGCTTTTACGGAACTGGCACGTCGCATCAAGGAGGAAACCACCAAGACAATCTGGTGCTATACGGGATTCACCTATGAGGAGGTGCTTGCTGATGAGCGTCTCAGTCAGATTCTTCCATATATAGATACGCTTGTGGAAGGCCCGTTCATTCTGGAACTCCGCAACACCGATCTGCCTTTCAGGGGTAGTTCAAACCAAAGGATAATCAATCTGAGATAATATAAAGAGGCTGACTAAAAAGTCAATTAGACTTTGAGGTTAGCCTCTTTCTTCATTTTATATTGCACCGGGAGGATAGCAGTGATTGCGGAGGACTCCGTTCGCTTCGCTCACTCCGGCCCCTCCCACAATCTACTTCGTCCC
>JBGVEY010000041.1:0-36272 GCA_045120635.1 Candidatus Cryptobacteroides sp. | reverse complement strand
ACCGGTGACTGGGGCTAAGTCGTAACAAGGTAGCCGTACCGGAAGGTGTGGCTGGAACACCTCCTTTTTGGAGCTGTTGATGACACGAGCTTCGCGGTGAGTTGCAAGGCGCTTAGCCTTGTACAGTTTCAAGATCTTTTTAAATATACAGTCCCGTAGCTCAGTTGGTTAGAGCACTACACTGATAATGTAGGGGTCAGCAGTTCAAGTCTGCTCGGGACTACCAAGCATGGGGGTATAGCTCAGTTGGCTAGAGCACCTGCTTTGCAAGCAGGGGGTCGTCGGTTCGACTCCGACTATCTCCACCAAACAGAGTTCAACGAAAGTTGAACTCTTCTTTTTTGTCTATACCCTTGATGGCAGCGAGTCAATGATTCTGGTGACTTCATCCAGGAACTCATCCAAAAGATTGATATAGGTTTTTCTCTATATATCACATTCACTGGCAATTGTTAACCATGTGTTGTCTAAAACTCTGACAGATAGCACATTAACAGTGCGAGGGTGGGTCAAAAATGCCCACCCTCGCACTGTTAATGTATTGTTGCTCAGTTAGTTGCGGGGATCGTTCTATTCTTTGAGCGAGTTGTAGAGTGTGACGTCGCTGTACTGGACGCCGTCTTTGGAACCTTTGATGCTCACATACCATCTGCCGTCTCCGAACGAGTAGAGTCCTGTGCTTCCGTAAGGGAAGTGCGAGGCCTCAGTAACCTTCACCTGCTCGAATTCTCCTTCCTCATAAGGAACGCCGTCCAACTTCGCCATGAACGGTTTCTGCTTCATGTCCAGGGCGAACAGACTGTAGTTCGGATACTCTTCCTTCTTGCCTTTGTACACAGCAAGGTACAGCTTGTCGCTGTCTTTGTCGTAGCACATGTTCTGTACTCCGTATGTCGTGTTTCCGGTCTTTATGAAATACTTGTGAATTGGGGTTGTGAGGTCGTTGAAGTCATAACACAGCAGGACATTGTAGTCGTTGTCCGGGCGTGTTGTGTCACCGTAGATTCCGTATGCCACATAAAGATATTTTTTGCCGCTGCGTGAGCCGAATTCCGGTGCTATAGCTATGCCGTCTATTCCTGAGCATCCATAGCGGTGACCGAGAACCTTGCCGTTCACCTCGACGCTGTCGCGATAGTCCTTTACAACCTCATCGAGTTTGTGCAGAGTCACGGCCTCGTCAAACGGAACGTCCATTCCCTGGATCTTGGTTACATCTATTTCCGCAACATAGAAGCCGGCAGCCGAGTCGGAATGTCTTTCCTTGCCAAGTACATCCGAGATGCTTCTTCCGATCGCGTCATTCTTGATTTCGAGTGATGCATATACCTTGTCGGCCTTATCATCGAAGGTCATGGCTCCCAGGTGACCGTTGATTCCTGTGATGGATCCGAGGGGCTGACCCTCGAGGTCACTCTTGAAGAATGTGCTTGTGAATGAACTGTACAGGCATTTTTCTGATTTGTCCAGGGCCAGACCCTGGATGTGCAGACGGCCGCCTTCGAGATGTATGGTTTCAGGATAATCTGACTGGCATCCGGTGGCCAGAACAAGGCTGAGCAGCAGTGCGCTTAGGCAGCCTGATTTGCATGTTTCAGTGAATTTGCTCATGTGGCTGTAGTTCTTGTGTTATTCGTGCATAAAGGTATATTTATTTTTCTGAAAAAAATGTAAATTTGCCAGTTATGATGGATAATATGCTTTACATAGATATGCTTGCGATCGATTCCACTTCCGGCAGGGAGAGGAACCTTTCCGATTTTCTCGCCGAGAGGTTTTCTACAGGCGCGAACAAGGTGGAGCGTTTCGATGCGGAGACTATGTCATCGGACGTTCCCGAGGGTTGCGGAATGCCTCAGAACCTTCTGTTCTCATGGGGCAAGCCTGAGGTCCTTTTCTGCACACATCTGGATACGGTGCCTCCGTATATTCCGCCGACAGTCGAGTATCTGTCTGACGGAACTACGGTGAAAGCTGTAAAAGGCAGGGGAACCTGCGACGCGAAAGGACAGATCTTCGCAATGTGGGAAGCGTGCAAGGCATTGGAAGCGAAAGGATATGACGGTTTCGGTCTGCTGCTTCTTGCCGGCGAGGAGACGGGTTCTTTCGGAGCAAAGGCCTATCGTGAAATGGAGACAGATGCCCGGTGGGTGATTGTGGGTGAGCCTACAGACAATTGCATGGCGACCGCAGCAAAAGGAACAAAGTCATTCGAGGTTACATTCAAGGGCAAGGCTTTCCATTCGGGTTATCCCGAGTACGGCAGAAGCGCGATAGAGATGTTCAATGATTTCATGAACGCTTTGCGCAGCATAAGATTCCCGTATGATGATGTCCTCGGAGAGACAACATTCAATATAGGAAAGCTCTCAAGTGATAATCCGCAGAACATCCTCAGCCCGGAACTCACCTGCAGGATATATTTCAGGACCACATTCGAATCAGACGAGATTGTCTGCAATGTGATGAAGAATATCGCCGGAGAAGGCGCAAAGCTGCGATTCGGCAGAAGAAGGGTGCAGGACGGGTCCGATATTGTGGCGAAGGATGTCGCTCCATGGCAGGCGTCGATGTCAGTAAAGGCGTTCGGAGGCGACAGTCCGACAAAGTTTGAGACTTTCGATGGATTTGATACGAAACCGGTATCGTTCGGAAGCGATGCTCCCCAGCTGAAGAATATACCTAACAAGATACTTTACGGTCCCGGCTCCATCCTCGTTGCCCATCGTCCGGATGAACACATACTCATCTCCGACCTTGAGGAGGCCATAGGGAACTACATCAGAATTTTTGAATATATAAAACAGACTTACACAATCTGAGCGTAGCGAAAGCAAGTCCTTCTCCCGAGGAGGAGGATTTAGGAGGAGGGTAACGTGAAATCAGATCATATGCTTGCACAACATATGAAAAAGTGATAGGTAAATAGACATAGAATATATAAAACAGACTTACAAAATATGATCGTGATGAAATTCGGCGGTACATCCGTCGCTAACTTCGAGGCTATAACAAGGACAATTTTCATCATCGGAGGAAAATTGGACCAGAAGCCGGTTGTAGTGGTGTCAGCGCTTTCAAAGGTAACTGACCTGCTGTACAGGATTACAGAGGCTGCTGCTTCACGCAATCTTTCCGAGACCAAGGAACTGCTCGGACAGCTTCGTCAACGTCACATTGACCTGACTGTGGAACTTCTTGCTCAGAGCGTGCTCAAGGATGAAGCAGTCGAGCGCGTAAACGAGCTTTGTGATTCACTTGACGGTCTTGCAATGGCTGTATGTTCTCTCGGTGAACTTTCAGACCGCAACAAGGCTGTGATCATCTCCACAGGAGAGTATCTTTCTTCAACCATCATCGCTTACGCAATGAACTCAAAGGGCATCAGAACCAAGTGGGTTGATGCGCGTACCATGATGATTACAAGCAAATCATATCTCAAGGGTGAGCCTGATATGGATGCGATTGCCGCAAAGGTGCCTTCAGTGGTGGCAGAGGCTTATGAGGGTATGGATGCAATCATCACTCAGGGCTTTGTGGGCGTGACCTCGGAGGGCCGTCCGACAGTTCTCGGACGCGGAGGCTCAGACTATTCCGCTTCATTGATCGGAATGGCGATCGACGCAGAAAAGATCGAAATCTGGACAGATGTAGACGGTGTACGCACAGCAGATCCCCGTTATGTGCCTAACACCAAGAGTCTTGAGCAGATTTCGTTCGAGGAGGCAGCAGAGATGGCTCATTTCGGAGCAAAGGTTCTTCATCCGTTGACCATCGAGCCTGCGGTAAAGAAGAACATTCCTATCTATGTGCTCAATTCGATGAATCCTTCCGGAAAGGGTACTGCAATCCTTCGCAATGAACTCATCGAGGACGGTGTGAAGTCGGTGTCCTTCAAGGAAAACATCAAGGTAATCAACATATTCTCGACCAAGATGATCAATACATCAGGCTTCCTTCGCCGTGTATTCGAGATCTTCAGTGAGAGTAAGGTGTCGGTGGACCTTATCAGTACATCAGAGGCCAATATTTCTGTCACAGTGGATTCTTCGCAGAATGTAGATACAGTTGTCGCAGAACTTTCTGAGTTCGCTGATGTGATTGTGGATGACGACAAGTCACAGGTGTCTGTCATCGGAAAGAATATCGTGAAGCTCAACGGAATGCTCAAGAAGACATTCGCACCTCTCAAGAAGTGCAATGTGTACATGATTTCCCAGGGTGCTTCATTTGTGAATATCAGTTTTGTGGTTGACCGTGAGGAACTTAATGAAGTGGTATGTGATCTTCATCATCACCTCTTCGAGCAGCCTGAAGAATTGGAGACATTTTAGACATGAAACTTTATATAAGCGGATACGGCAAGATGGGCCGTATGATTGAAAAGATCATCCTTTCCCGCGGCTTGGAATATGCCGGCTGGACTGAGGCTGTGACAGAGACAGATCCTGCACTTGCAAAGCAGTGCGTCTGCATCGACTTCACGACTCCGGCTGCATTCAGAGCCAACTACAGGTTCCTTGCAGAGAATTTCGGAGCTGTGGTAGTGGGCACAACCGGATGGGCAGACATCAAGGATGAGGTTTTCGCATATTTTGAAAAATGCGGTACCCCGATGATATGGGCATCGAACTATTCTATCGGTGTCAATGTGTTCTTCGCGGTGACCGAACATATATCGAAACTGCTCGGCAAGACCGGAGGCTACAGCCCTTATATGGTGGAAATGCACCATTGCCATAAGCTTGACGCCCCAAGCGGAACAGCCCGCAGCCTTGCAGACATCGTGGACGCCAACATGAACGTGAACACAGACATCCAGTCTGTCCGTTGCGGAGAGATTCCGGGAATCCACACAATAGGTTTCGAGGGACTTAACGACCGCATTACAATGACGCATGAGGCATTCTCTCGCGAAGGTTTTGCGGCAGGAGCAGTGGAAGCTGCCCTTATGACAGAGGGACTCTCCGGAGTTCACGAGTTTAAAGAACTTCTGATGAAATAGACATATGAGTAATGCAAAATTCAGAGGCTGTGGTACAGCCCTTATAACTCCTTTCCGTAACGGAGAAGTCGACTATGATGCCTATGCTGCCCTTGTGGACAGACAGGTTGCCGGTGGTGTCGACTTCCTCGTGCCGCTCGGAACGACAGGCGAGACGCCTTGCCTGACAGGTGAGGAGAAGATAAAGGTGCTTAAACTGACCCGCAAACATGCTATGGGCCTGCCGCTCATCGTCGGAGCTGGAACGAATTCCCTGGAGCATACAATCGCAAACATCAAATTGCTGGAGCCGCATGGTGTAGACGCTTTTCTCGTGGTGGTTCCGTATTACAATAAACCTCCTCAGGAGGGTATGTATCAGTATTACAAGGCGGTTGCCGAGTCGACAGAAAAACCGATAATACTGTATAATGTACCCGGCCGTACAGGAGCGAACATGACTGCGGAGACAACATTGAGACTCGCCCAGATCAGGAATATCATCGGAATCAAGGAGGCGTCGAGCAACAGAGGTCAGATCCTTGAGATCATCCAGGGCAGACCGGAGGGCTTCCTTGTGCTGAGCGGCAACGATGACGAGACCTATCCTTTGATGAAGGAGGGTGCAGACGGAATCATCAGCGTGGCATCCAACATCGATCCTGTATCATGCTCGAAGCTTGCCCATGCAATGCTGGAGGGCAAGGTGGAGAAGGCTGCCATGTATCATGAGAAGCTCATGCCATTGTTCCGCAACTGTTTTGTGGAGAGCAATCCGATCCCGGCAAAGGCGGCTCTTGCAGCCATGGGACTGATTGCAAACGAGTGCCGTCTTCCGCTCGTGCCTTGTCAGCAGAAGACATACGACCTTATGGTTGAGACAATTAAAAATATCGGATTGTTATAATGAACGAAATAGAAAGATTCAATCAGACCATTGCCGACCTTGAAAGCGGTAAGGTAAGGGTGGCTGAAAAGGTGAACGGTGAGTGGAAGGTGAATTCATGGGTAAAGGAAGTCATCCTTTCCGGATTCCGCCTCGGTAAGCTTACAGATATGACTCAGGGACAGTTTTCTTTCTTTGACAAGGACACTATCCCTACTCGCAGGTTCACTGCCGAGAACGGTGTCAGAATCGTTCCGGGAGGAAGCAGCGTGCGTTCAGGTGCATACCTCGCTCCGTCTGTAATCATGATGCCGCCTGCATATGTGAATATCGGTGCATATGTGGATGAGGGCACAATGATCGACTCTCACGCACTTGTGGGATCGTGCGCTCAGGTGGGTAAGCACGTACATCTTTCTGCGGCATCGCAGCTGGGTGGCGTCCTTGAGCCGGTAGGTGCACTTCCTGTCATCATCGAGGACAATGTGTTCATCGGTGGAAACTGCGGTATCTATGAAGGTACGATCGTCAAGGAGAATGCCGTCATCGGAACAGGAGTCATCATCAACGCTTCTACAGCGATCTTCGACGCTACGACAGGAGAGTATATCCGTGCAAACGAGAACGGTCAGATCGTCGTTCCGTCAGGAGCCGTGGTCGTTGCCGGAAGCCGTCCTATCAGCAAGGGACCGGGAGCAGAGCAGGGAGTGCATCTCTACTGCCCTGTAATCGTGAAGTATCGCGATGCAAAGACCTCGGGTTCGATTACATTAGAAGATATGCTCAGATAGCCACGGGCGATGCCCTCGCTATGACGTGAAGAACGGCTGAATGTTACGTCATTCCGAGGAGCGAAGCGACGTGGGAATCTTATCTAATAGTTATGTATAACGAAAAATTCTCCGAGGACGTAGCCTCATTCTTCCGATCTCCTGTAAGGGAGATATTCAAAAGGGTAGATCTCAATGCGATCTATTCTTTTGCCGGAGGCTATCCTTCGGCGGACACATTCCCGCTTGAGGATATCAGAAAGACTATGTCCGAGGTGATCGACAAATATCAGGGCAGGGCATTCCAATATGGAGCGACCCAGGGTGTGCCGGAGTTGCGTGAGGCAGTGGCCAAGCGTTATGGGGTACCGGTGGAGAGGGTACAGATAACCTCCTCGTCGCAGCAGGGAATTGACGTATGTACGCGCGTGCTGGTCAATCCCGGAGATGTGATCCTCACTTCAAGTCCGTCATATCTTGGCGCTCTCCAGTCTTTCCGTTCATACAGGGCAGACATCAGAGGAGTCGCGCATAATAAAGATATTGACGCCTTCCGTGCGGCTTATGAGTCGGTTCTCAAGGAGGTTGCGCAGGAAGGAAAGAAGGTCAAGTTTCTGTATATGATACCGGATTTCCAGAATCCCTCTGGAGAATCCCTGACATTGGAGGAGCGCAGAATGTTGGTCGGCCTGGCCCAAGAATATGATTTCCTCATCGTTGAGGACAGTCCGTACCGTGAGCTTCGCTATGAGGGAGAGCATATACCGACAATGTACTCATTGGATCCGGACCGCGTGATACATCTGGGCTCGTTCTCAAAGATATTCGCTCCGGGCTTCCGTCTCGGCTGGGCGATTGCCCATCCTGAGATACTGGACAAGATATATGTGTGCAAGCAGTCTCTTGATCTGTGCCCGCCGATATTCGACCAGTATGTTGCAGCGGAATTCCTTGAAAGCGGAAAACTGGATGCGAACCTTGAAAAATCGATAGCGTTGTACAAGGGAAAGAGGGATCTTCTCCTTGAACTTCTGCAGAAACATATGCCGGAAGGTGTGAGATGGACCCATCCCGAAGGAGGACTTTTCCTCTTCCTGACTATGCCGGAGGGATTTGAGGCGGTAAGGTTCTACGACAAGGCGTTGGATGCAGGGGTGGCTTATGTGGCCGGAGAGTTTTTCCATCCGGACGGATCGGGAAAGAATACAATGCGTATGAATTTCTCGTTCATGACTCATGAGCGTATTGCGGAAGGAGTCAAGCTTCTGGCTTCATTGCTGGCAGAAGAACTATAAGACCGATATTAATTGAAAATTATTGATCATATCATGATATTCTACAAATACCAGGGTGCAGGAAACGACTTCCTCATTGCCGATAACAGAGATGGACATCTTGAGGAGATTGACGGTGTTCTTTATGCCAAAGATTCCGGTTGGAGCAAATCGATCGCTGAAATCTGCGACCGCAGATACGGTGTGGGTGCGGACGGAGTCATGCTGCTGGAAAACAGCGACAGGTACGACTTCCGTATGGCATACTACAATTCAGACGGTTCAGGCGGCATGATGTGCGGAAACGGAGGACGCTGTGTAGTGGCTTTTGCGGCAGACAGGGGAATCGGACACTTCGATTTCGATGCGGCGGACGGTTTCCACAGGGCTAATATCCTCAAGGATGAGCACGGAGTCAAGACAGTCCGACTGCAGATGAAGGATGTGGATATGATTACCCGTTACGACAGATTGAGCGGAGTGAATGTGCCGTCATCAGGTTATTTCCTTGACACAGGTACACGTCATTACGTGCGTTTCGTCGAAGGTCTGGATTCCTATGACATTGTCAAGGAAGGCAGAATCATCCGAATGAAGGGTAGGGAGTTGGAGCCGATAGGTGCCAACGTGAACTTCGTCGAGGCTTTGGATGAGGGTGAAATCAAGGTGCGTACATACGAAAAGGGAGTCGAGGATGAGACATATGCCTGCGGAACCGGCATCGTGGCCTCTGCAATGGCTTCTTATGCGTACGGAGTACGTCCGAGAATAGTAGCTGATGAAGAAGGACGCATAACTGCAATGTATACAGTACATGCAAAGAGAGACATTCTCGCGGTGTCGTTTGATGTGAACCCTTCAGAAACATGGTCGGCAAAGAATGTATGGCTTACAGGCCCTGCTGCATTTGTCGCTGAAATACATTTTTAAAATTAAACAGATTATGAAGAAAATATTAGGCTTTTTGGCCGCATCAGTTCTGGTAGCGTCGTGTCTTGGCTCAGCAGGATTTGAGGCAGACTATGATTTGTTTGCCACATTCGGCTATGCGGATGCCGATTTTATAGGTGATAAGACCAAGCCAGACAGTCTGCTGTACGATACAGACTATAGATTAGGTTTTGTGTGGGATTATTTCGGATTCCATCATAAGGTTGACCAATATACTTTGGATTTCGAGGGAGGATTTCTCGCCTCATGTCTCAAGGTGCCTACTACTGCTGACGTCTCAGGATTGTCTCATAACGAATATAGGGCAAACGCGCGTGGCACTAAGTCAGTGGAAAACAAGTACGCTGTTTTTAAACAGTCTTATAATATGCCGGAGAAGCATCTTTCGTTCATAGTGACATCCGGCGAGTCTACAGACGCGGTATGTACCATGAAATATGTGTATGTGACCAATACGGTTGCCGTTGAGCAGGCTGTGAAGACCTCGTTCGTAGATGGCGACAAGATGGTCCTTAAGGCTACAGGATACCTTGGAACTCAGCAGACCGGTTCTGCAGAGATCAAACTTGCTGAATTCACACAGGAGAAGGACTCTGTCATTACATCGTGGACGATGTTTGACCTGAGTGCTCTGGGTTCTGTAGATAACGTTAAGTTTGAGATTATGGCGCACTCAAGCAAGTATATCCCTACAACCGTATGTATGGATGACCTTTCTGCTCATGTAAGTATTAAGACCAAATAAATCTATTATAAACTTTTAAACTAAATTAATTATGGCACTTATTCTTTGGATTATCGGCCTTGTATGCTGCATCTGGTGCATCAAGGATGTGTGGAGCAAGTCACACGTAGACACAGTTATCAAAGTCCTCCTTACTGTAGGTCTTCTCGTTACAAGCTGGATCGGACTTGCTGTTTATTATTTTATCATCAAGGATAGAATTTAAAGTTTGCATTTGCCTGTAGATCTTGTATGAAGACAAATGGTGAGTATAAAGAGACGGCATTAGCCGCTCTCCGAGGAAACTGGGGACCTGCAGTGTTGCTGGGTCTTGTTATCATACTGATAACATCTGTATCGGCGGCATCAGGGCTTTTTTCAACAGCTGTTTCGGTCTGTGTAGTTATGCCTTTGACAGTCGGCGTGTCAGCTGTTTTCCGTGAACTTCTTCATGACAATGTGGAGAAAATGACGGAGAGGGCTTTCAAGATAGGATTCGGCAACTGGAGTCATAATACATGCGGTATGCTCCTGATGGGAGTGTATGTGTTTCTATGGACCCTTCTTCTGATCGTTCCGGGTGTGATCAAGTCACTATCCTATGCGATGACTCCGTTTATCCTCACTGATAAATCGGAACTTTCTGCCAAAGAGGCAATCGAACTCAGTATGGCTATGATGGAAGGTCGTAAAATGGATCTTTTCCTCCTCTATCTGGGATTTTTCGGATGGGCGATTCTTTCCGTTCTAACCATGGGCATCGGTTTCCTCTGGCTTTCACCATATATCTATGCGACGACAGCAGCCTTTTACGAGGATGTAAAGGCTGATTACGAAAGCAGAAATGTTGTGGTAGCTTAAATCAGGCCGGCAGGAATCTGCATTACGATCTCCTGATTTTCTGGATCTACAGAAAGGATGAAATCTTCATGGAGCGGTATTATTACTGCTCCATTTTCTGTTTCTACCTCTATGCAAGGGTTTTTAGGGATGTCCATGAAGTCTGTGATCTCTCCAACCTCATAGATCTCGTCCTCATTTTCGCCGGGACAAAGCACAAGCCAACCTACGAGAGCGGCGTATCCGTCCTCTTCCAATGACATCTCAGGCAGGCTTTCCTCGGAAACATATACAGCCTTGCCTGCAATTTCCTCTACATCTTCCATTGAACAGATGTCCGTAAGGTGTACCAAGGCCTTGGTGTTTCCTCTTTTTGTGAATGATTCGATAAAAAAAGGAACCGGCAGTCCATCGAATACGATGAACACCGGTTCTTCTAAGTTGATATCTTCAGGAGCGATGTCGCGAAAACCCATTACGAGCTCGCCATCGGTACCGTTGGACTTCAACACCTGTGCAATCTGCTGCAGGTCATCAATTGACATATTTGTCCTTCTGCCTGCCATGCGGTAATTACTCAGCTGGAGTCTCTTCAACAGCAGCAGCCTCTGCAGCAGCAGCCTCAGCAGCAGCGCGAGCAGCCTCCTCAGCCTCAGCCTTCTTCTTAGCGATAGCCTCAGCTCTCTCCTGATTTACCTTAGCCTCAGCCTCTACAGCAGCCTTGTGAGCAGCAGCAGCGTCCTTGCTAAGACCCTCTTTCTTTGCGTTAACCTTAGCAGCCTTCTCAGCCTTCCAAGCAGCGAGCTTAGCATCTGCCTGCTCCTGAGTAAGAGCACCCTTCTTTACGCCACCCTGGAGGTGCTTTGCAAGAAGAACACCCTCGTAAGAGAGGATACGCTCAGCAGTAAGAGTAGGCTGTGCACCTACGTTAAGCCATGCAAGTGCGCGCTCAAAGTTGAGGTTGATAGTTGCAGGGTTTGTGTTTGGATTGTAAGAGCCGATCTGCTCGATAAAACGACCATCGCGAGGTGCGCGTGTGTCAGCCACAACAATGTGGAAGAATGCGAAATTCTTCTTTCCGTGGCGCTGGAGACGAATTTTAACAGCCATTGTGAATCTGTTTTAAATAATTAATAATTGTTACCTGTGTCTTCCTACTCGAGGAAAAGCGCGCAAAGATACGAATAAATATCTAATTTACAATATGTTCCCTTTCAAAATTTACAGATTCTTGTATCTTTACAAATGACTGCAGGTGCACAAAAATTCACTTTTTTGAAAAATTTTTACGGAAAAGTTTGGAAGTTTAAAAATAATGCGTACCTTTGCAATCCCAATCAACAAAAGCGGTGGTGGTGAAATGGTAGACACGCTACTTTGAGGGGGTAGTGGGAGTAATCCTGTGCGAGTTCGAGTCTCGCCCACCGCACGAAGGCCTGATCATTCGATCAGGCTTTTTTTGTTTGTCCGATTCCCATGTTTTGCTTAAATTCGCAGCAAAACAATCCATATGCAGACTCTAAGCAATGAAGTTCTGACTGTCAATGTCAGCGAACAGGGAGCGGAGCTCCAGAATATCATCAGAAACGGTCTTGAATATCTCTGGCAGGGTGATCCTGCATTCTGGGCAAGGCGTTCGCCTGTGCTCTTCCCGATTGTCGGAAGTGTTTGGGAAGGCAAGTACAGGGTTGAGGGAAAGGAATATGCACTCGGTCAGCACGGTTTTGCGCGCGATATGAAATTTGATCTTGTCGAGGCTTCGCAGACAGAGGCGAGATACAGATTGACCTCAAGTGAGGAAACCTTGAAGAAATATCCTTATCCGTTCGTTCTTGAAATTGCATACAGACTCCATGACAATAAGGTTGATGTCATCTGGGAGGTTACAAACCCTTCAGATGAGGATATGTATTTCCAGATCGGAGCCCATCCTGCGTTCTTCTATCCGGATTACGATCCGGAGAAAGAGGAGAGAGGATTCATAAGCTATGACCGTACGGAAGACCTTTGTACTGTCCGAATCAAGGACAAGGGTTGTATTGACGTGGATACAAAATATCCTTTCGTCTTCCCTGAGAACGGTCTTTATCCTTTGACAAAGACTTCTTTCGACGGTATCGATGCATTCGTTCATGAGGACAGTCAGGTGTCGCGAGTGACTCTTCACCGCAATGACGGCACAAAGTGGCTCAGCCTTTCGTTCGATGCTCCTGTTGTCGGAATATGGTCGCCGCCATATAAGAACGCTCCGTTCATGTGCATCGAGCCTTGGTATGGCAGATGCGACAGATATGCGTTCGAGGGTGAGTATTCGCAGAAGGATTGGATCAACACCCTTGCTCCGAAGGAGAAATTCTCAAGCGTATATACAATAGAGATACATTAATGCGTATATCGCATGCTTTTTGAACTGCCTGTATTCCGTAATTGAAATACAGGCAGTTTTTATGAAAAGTCTTATCCCCTTGGCCTTGGCGGCATTTATGTTCCCCTGGCTGATTCTTGCCCAGAACGGGCGTATCCAGGAAGCTATTCCTGAGTTCAAGTTGAGCAGATATCTTGGTAAGTGGTATGAAATAGCGAGGTTTGACCACAGTTTCGAACGAGGGATGACCAATGTCATCGCCGAGTACGGCATGCGTCCGGACGGAAAGGTCAAGGTCATCAATTCCGGTTGGAAGGATGGCAAACGGAAGGTGGCGGAGGGTAAGGCCCGACAGCCGGATCCATTGAAGGATCCTTCATATCTTGAGGTGTCGTTCTTCCTTAATTTCTATAGTGATTACAATATTCTGCTGATGGATGAGGATTACAGGTATGTGCTCGTCGGCAGCAGAAGTCCGAAATATCTGTGGATTCTGTCGCGTCAGCCATCCATCAGTGACGATGTCAGAGACACCATCCTGGCGGAGGCCGTCAGGTTAGGCTACGATACATCGAAGTTGATCTGGGTGGATCAGAGCGCGAATCTAAATGAATAATGAAGCGATTCGGAATGTAATGAAGGCGGCTGTCCATGCCAGGAATATGGTGTAGACGGCCGTTATTATTGCCCACTTCCAGCTTCCGCTTTCATTCTTTATGGATATGAAGGTGGCGATGCAAGGGAAGTATAGCAGGATGAATACCATGTACGCAAGCGCGCCGGCAGGTGTGACTGATTTGAGCAGCGCTCTCTGCAGGCGGGTGTCTGCACCTTCTGCAGGTTCGTCGTCGGTGTACATTACTCCGAGAGTGCTCACGACGAGTTCCTTTGCTCCCACTCCCGCCACGATGCCGACTCCCATCCTCCAGTCGAAGCCGAGAGGTTCCAGGACAGGTTCTATTGTCTTGCCGACGTAGCCGATGAATGAATGCTCCTGCTGTTCCGCAACCGAGTCATAGGAATTGTGGTTAGGGAAATATCCGAGGAACCATATTGCGAGAGAGCATACCAGGATGATTCCGCTCATCTTCTGGAGATACTGTCTTCCCTTTTCCCATGTATGTCGTACGATGGATTTTGCGGTAGGTATTCTATACGGAGGAAGCTCCATTACGAACGGAAGGTCGTCTTCCTTGAAGAAGCGGCTCATTATCTTGGCTGCGATTATGGCAAGGCCGATGCCTAATGCATATAGGCCGAGCAACACGAGTCCCGCACGGTGAGGAAAGAATGCTCCGGCAAGAAGTATATAGACCGGCATTCTGCCTGAGCATGACATCAAAGGTATGATGAGCATGGTGATCAGCCTGCTTTTGTGGCTCTCGATTGTTCGTGTGGCCATGACGGCGGGTACATTGCAGCCGAATCCCATGATCATAGGGATGAATGACTTTCCATGAAGGCCTATGCGGTGCATCAGACGGTCCATGATGAAGGCCGCACGCGCCATGTATCCCGAATCTTCGAGAAGTGATATGAAAAGGTACAGCAGGATAATGTTCGGCAGGAAGACCAGAACGCTTCCGACTCCTCCGATGACTCCGTCGATTATCATATCCTTCAGCCATCCGTCCGCCATGAATGACGACACAAATGCTCCGAATTGTTCTACGATCCACTCGATCCATCTCATCGGATATTCTCCCAGGACAAATGTTCCGTCGAATACAAGGTATAGGAGGAGGAAGAAGATAGGGAAGGCGAACCATCTGTGTGTGACGATGGCGTCGATTCTGTCTGTGAGTCCGCTGCTCTTCTGCCTTGTGCGGTTTCTCTGGTATGTCTCAGCCAACGCTCCCTGGATGAATGCATATTTGGCGTCGACCATGGATGATTCCAGGCCGGATCCCATCAGTTCCCTGATTCTTGTGTTTTCCTCGAATCGTGCCGCAATGATTTCGTCGCGGTTGCTCAGGGCTTCCACAATCTGTTCTATCTCCTTGTCGTTCTCGAGATACTTGATGGCGAGATAGCGGGTAGAATACTTGTATCTGATGTCTTCTGTCTTGGAAATAAGATCCTTGATTCTTCGGATGCTCTGCTCGACCTCGACTCCGTGGTTGATGTGGATGTGTCGTGCAAGGTGTGGATCTGCCTGTTCGTAGATTCGTATGACGATGTCGAAGAGTTTGTCGATGCCTTCGCCTGTACGGCTGATGGTCGGTACGATAGGCATACCGAGAAGGTAACCCAGCTGCTTGGTGTCCAGCTTGTCGCCGTTCGCCGAAAGCTCGTCATACATATTGAGGGCCATCACCACGCGCAGGTTCATGTCGATGAGCTGGGTGGTAAGGTAGAGGTTTCTCTGGAGATTGGAAGCGTCCACGACGTTGATCACAACGTCCGGCATGTCCTCGATGAGACTTTTTCTTACATAAAGTTCTTCAGGGCTGTACGCGGAAAGTGAGTACGTGCCCGGAAGGTCGACGAGTACGAATCTGTATCCGCCGTGTTCGAATATTCCTTCCTTTGCATCGACTGTCACTCCGCTGTAGTTGCCGACATGCTCGTGGCTGCCTGAGGCTATGTTGAAAAGGGATGTCTTTCCGCAGTTGGGATTGCCGACGAGGGCCACCTTTATTACTTTTCGGCGTTCCGCGGCGAGTCGCTTGATGTAGTCGTCTTCACCTTCGATCGCGCTGAGGTTCTCCTGTGACGACATCATCAGTTTTGCTTCTGCCTCACTGATGACTTCGATCTGGTTGGCCTGTTCGCGTCGCAGCGAAATCTTGTATCCTATGATTTCATATTCGATCGGATCTCTGAGGGGTGCATTAAGGATGACCTTCACCTTGTTGCCTTTGATGAAGCCCATTTCCTTGATGCGTTTACGGAAACCTCCGTGACCGTTCACCTTGACGATCACGCCTCTTTCACCTGTTTTGAGTTCCGATAGTTTCATAAGTGTGCAAAGATACTATTTTCTGCGGATTAAAAGCCTGCGAGAGAGATCATAAATCTGTCCAGCATCGATCTTACCTTCCATGAAGGAGACGTGCAGTTGTTTGTCATCACAGAGAAAATAATTGTCTTCTCCTTTATTTCCTGCGGTATGTCTTCTCCAGGTAAGTGTGTGTAACCTTCAGGAAGCACATATCCGCTGTAGCATCTTACTCCGTTCATGGAGCCGCTCTTGACTCGGAAACGTGAACGCAGCTGCTCCGGCTGTCCTTTCATGTTATATGCCAATGTGCCGTTTCCTCCCGGAGAAGGAAGTCCCCATATATATTCTTCAAAGCATGCAGAGTCCATCATTGCTCCAAGGAATCTGCATATGAAATCTGCAGAAACGAGGTTCTGGCGGGAAAGTCCGCTTCCGTCCTGCATGTTCAGACCTGACGATCCCACATGCATCTGTTTGAGGATCTTCTCCATTGCCACGTATGATGAGTCGCTGCATGAATTTCCGGTTGCTTCCTTGCCAAGGGTCCTGAAAAGGGTCTCGGCAAGCAGGTTGTTGCTTTCGTGGTTCGTTTTGAATGCTATGCGTGCGAGTGTGGGAGAACGGAATCTTCCGATGACCTTCAGGCTGTCGCCGTCTGTGCCGATGCCTTCGCCTGGCTTCCTGTCACCGTACCACTCCCTCTTCAGCTTGAAGTCTGCGGCACCTCCGGTGCATGTTATGCCTTTCTGGCTGAGGTAATTCTTGAAATATACAGCGCAGGTGTACTCCGGGAACCGGTTGCTGCAATCCAGTCTCTTCCTGCCTTTGTCGAGCCCGTATGTTCCGCGGATTTCCGCCACAGGTGCAAAACCTGATGTGTACAGATAAAGCCGGTCTCCCGTTCTAGCTGCCCCGGTGGTTCCCTCGTATCGGAAGTTCATCCATGAGCAGCTCGGATAATATGGTGCGATGTCAACAGGGACTCCTACCGCCTTGCCCGGTGCCACCGAGAAGGACATCATGTTTTCATAGAACATGAGTCCGGAAACGGCGGCTCCGTAATAAGTTCCGAGGTCTCCCAATTGCCAAGTCGGGTCTTCTCCCATTCCGTTCATCCATCTTCCGTCTCCTATCACATGGCCCTCGATCCTGCGTATCCCGGCTCTCTGCAGTTCCTTCTCCCAAAGTGCAAAAGTCTCGGTCAGTTCCACTGCGATAGAGTCTTTCGATCCGATCAGCGGATCTCCTCCTCCGACAATGTAGAGATTGCCGTGCAATGTCCCCTCTGAAATATGGCCGTCGTATGCCAATTCTGTTGTAAAGCGGTAGTCCGGGCCAAGTGCGAACAGCGCTGCGCCGGTGGTGATGAGTTTCATGTTTGATGCCGGTGCAAGCATTTTGTCCCCATTCAGTGATATGACTTCCTCTCCGTCACCTCTGACGGCTTTGACGCTTATGTATGAGGTGCTGAAGGTCGGGTCGGATGCAAGGGCGTCGGCGATATCCTGAGGTGATGATGTCTGCGCTTTTGCATGCATTGCGCAGAAGAGAAATGTGATGAATATGATGATTCTGTTGCTCATAAGTCAAAATAGTTATGCAATATTACAGAAAAAACCGCATAATACGCAGTGTATATGCCATTGATTTGATATGTGTGAACAAATGGGAGGAAGCTGTACTGAAATTAATAACCGGCTGGAAGGAAGAAAAAGATTGATTTTGAGCTAAATTGTGTTACATTTGCGTTGCAATTGATACATAATCTATGAAAATCGATCGTCTTGTTAAAGCGATGACTTTGGTTGTTGCTTTCTTTACATTCACAATAGCATCTTCGTGCACAAATGAGGAGTACGATTTGTCCATTGAGAATGTTGACCTTAAGGTCACAATCTTCCAGGAAGGAATAAGTCTTCCCTTGGGATCTACCAAGGAGGTATACCTGGAACAGCTTTATTCGAAACTGAACGGCAATGTGACTGAACTCATACAGCTCTTCGAGGGTGCGTATATGTTCCGTAAGTCCGATACTTTTGCAGTAGCGGATGATATTGCCGGTGTCCTTTCCGAAGTAGGTACCATTGATGCAGTTTCTTTCAGCGAGAGCTTCAGCTTTGCTCTTGGAAACATCGATCTTGCCGGGCTTACCGTTGAAGGAAGACGCATTGAACCGGAGCCGATAGATCTCGGAGAACTTCTTGAGGATTTTGACATTGATGATCTCAATGCCGATCTCCCGACAATAGAGGTGGAACTTCCGGAAATCAGAGTTTCTGTTCCGACGCCGAAGGCGGATGATCTGGAACTTGACCTGTCGTCTATAGCCGGAGACCTGGCTAACGAGACTGAAATCGCCAAATTGGGTAGTGTCCTGAGTGTTCCGGACGCTGTGCTGAACAATGAACTGGCTGCTGTCGAGATGGATTATTCTGCCTTGAGAAAAGCGTTCCCGCAGCTGAGTCTTCCTGAACTCGTGACGGCTTTCGAGTTTGACCCGTATACTGTGGAGATTCCGGTGAGGTTTTCTCTTCCTAAGGAAATCAAGGATGTGAAAAGCATCACGCTGGACAAGGATGCCTCTTTTGAACTCGTATTTGAAATTGAAAATCCGCTGTTTACAAGCGGAAGCATTGTTCCGGAGCTTGATATTGACCTGCACAATCTGCTATACATCGACAGAATTGAAAGCGGTATCTCAGACGGCGCGACACTTGAAGAGAATGCCGACTCTGATAACGACGGACTCTTTGAGCAGCATGTCAAGGACAGATTTGTCATGTCTTCTGAAAACGGTTGGAAATCCGATCATGTGTACCATGTGGCGTCATTGGCTATAAAACCTTCTGATTGGAAGAAGGAGGGCGATAATCTTGTCATCGACAAGGTTATTCCTGTTACAATGTCGGGAGAACTGAAGGGACAGGACCTTATGACAACGTTGAGGTATCTTAACGAGAATGGCGAAAAGGCGATGAAGGTGAAAATGGATATCAAGTTCAATAACTTCAGGATTGACGATGTCCAGATGGAGTTGGATCCGATCGTCAAGACAGAGGTCATTGAAGTCCCGATCAGCATTGAAAATATCGATCTTGGCACAGACATGGTTGAGAAGATAGATTATTTCGATCTTGATCCTGAGCATCCTTTGACCCTTTCTCTCAACACGGTTCTTCCTGACAAACTCAAGTCTCTTGATTTGAATCTGAGGGCTCTCAAAATAGAATTTCCTGAGGGAATGGTGATTGACTACAAGGGGGCTTCTGCTGTTTACAACGAGCAGTCGCGTACTCTTGTATACAGCAATGTGCCGCTGAATGAAGGATTCCATGACGAGGTGGTGATCGAAAGGTTCTATTTGCCGGAACTGGTCAACAATACACTGTCATATTCAGGAAAGGTAAAGGTTACGGCAGAGGCTGAAGCAGGCGGTTGTCTTAGCTCGAAAGAACTTATCGAGGGTCAGGACGGAGACCTCGTCGTTGACGGTGGTGTGACCTATGAGCCTAAATTGAAGGACTTTGCGGTTATTATAAATGATTATGAATATGATGTCCTGTTTGATCCTGTTGTCATACATGAAACACTTAACAAGGAGCTCGGAGACATCATCGGTTCGGAGCCGCTTCTTGTAAACATCAAGAAGGATGCAGACGGCAATAATCCGAAGATTGAGATATACATCTCATATCCGGAACAATCGGCGATCAATATAGCTCCTAAACAGGGTGTTGGCTTCAAGCTTGATTTTCCTGATATGTTCAGGTTCAATCAGCAGCTTATTCCGTCGTCATACAATTACGACCCTAAGGATAATACTTTGACGTTCACGTCTGAGGATGTGCTTCCGAAGAGCATCGTTCTGGAGATTGAAAACCTCGTGCTCAATATTGAGAAATCTCAGATAAACGAAGGATATGAGATCAATGACTTGATGACGGTGACCGGTGGTGTCTGCCTTGAGGGAACCACTGTCCACTTGTCAGATATCGAGGAATTGAAGAAGTTGGACAATACGGTGATCTCGTTCAAGGCGACAGTTCCGGACATCGAACCGGTTCAGTTCGGACTGGATGAGTATGAGAAGACATTGGAGAAAAACATCCCTGTAGATAAACTCGAGGTCGAACTTCCTGAAGAAATCAGCTCCATCAAGATGCAGGATCTCCTCCTCAAGGACACATATCTCAATATTACGGTTGATGCTTCATCGGTGAAGGATATTGTCGGAGATGTGGACATGACTCTCTCTGTCGAGATCGCACTTCCTAAGATGTTCATGATTCAGAGCGAAAGCGAGGGCGTTACATTTGAGAATCATGTTCTCAAGATCAATGAAAAACTTGGAAAGGACTATAAGATTACGGTGGACGGCATCCGTGTGGCAGGGCTGGATCTTTCGGAACTCGAGATAGAGGACGGCAAGATTTCTGTCGACGTCGGCGAAATTCCGGTCAAAGGTTCTGTGAAGCTGGAGAATATCACCATTGACATTGAGAGTCTCGAAGGTGAGTCGTTGGCCGTTGATATCAATGGATATCTTGCGACCGTAGATGAATCTAAGCAGCCTACTGAGTCGATAAGGATAGATAAGATTACCGGTTATGTGGGTTATGATATCGAACCTATCACTACCTCAGTCGATCTGTCCGCATTTGCGACTGCATTGAATGAGGGTGATCTTGATATAACAGTCGATCTGCATACATATTACCTTACACTGGATGTAAATACGAATATCGATCTGCCTGTAACGGGAAAACTCGTGGTTACGCCTTACTTCGGCAATACCCCTGGAAAGGTTGCCGATCCGACACTTGTACTTGATCCTGAAGCAAGAAAGGATGACTGCTACAGTATATTTATCTCCAATATGGCTCCTGGCTCTTCTGAGTCTGAAGGAAGATATGATTCGTATGCGGATCATCAGTACATCCCGCTTGATCTTATCGCTATGATCAGCAAAAAGGATGAGACAGGCAAGCAGATTCTTGCAGACAGTCTTCAGATTGAGCTTAATGCGGGAACTGACCCTGAGAAACTCTGTACTATCGAACCGGCTAAGGAATACAGCCTCGGTGTGGATTATGAAATCGGTGTGCCGCTTGCGTTCGGAGATGATTTCGCCGTAGAGTACCGTGATACCATTATGGGCTTCGATACGAAGTTTGCAAAGATATTCGAGTACGGAAGTGTGGGTATATCCGGCAAGTTTGTCAATGGATTCCCGATGAATTTCGAGGTTCAGCTTACCCCTATGGATTCGCAGAACAATGTTATTCCTGTAAGCAAGGAAGTCGGAAGACAACGTATTTCGGCATGTGACAAGAATGGCAATCCGGTAACGACGGATCTGCGTTTCGTGCTTTCCGGCAAGGGTGCGGATTTCTCGGATCTCAGTGCCATTGAACTTGTTCTACGAGTTGATGCAAAGGGTGCAGGAGGAGTTCCGTTAAGACCGGAGTCTTATGTTAAGGCAAGCCTTAATGCCTTGATACCGGATGGATTGACAGTGGATCTCTCGGAATTCAACTTGGAGGATGATGATCCGGAGGATGAACTTTAATTATGATGCAGCGATGAGAAAGAGTAATATGAAAATATGGGTTGCGCTTGTCTGCCTGATGGTGTCAGTTGCCGCAAATGCGCAGGCGCTTAAGGGTAGCTACTTCCTTGACAGTTCGCTCAACAGACATGAGCTGAACCCGGCGTTTGCACCGCGCGCAGGCTATTTCCAGCTGCTGGGAATCGGTAATATGGGAGCAGGTATCATGACGAATATCGACATGCCGTCATTGCTTTATCCGCAGGATGGCAAACTTCTTACCTTCCTCCATCCGGACGTTTCTATGAAGCAGTTCGACCGTGCGTTCCCGAAGAATCCTCACCTTGACGGTGAGTTTGCTTCGACGCTCGTAGGCTTCGGCTTCTACACGAAGAACAAGGCGTACTGGACTTTTGACGTCGACATGAAAGGTAATGTAGACGTCGATCTTCCAGGTGATCTGTTCAGATTCCTCAAGAACGGAACAGGTGAGACAGGAGGCAGTTACAATATCGGAAACCTCAACACCTACACCACTTATGGAATCCAGGCATCGTTGGGATATTCAAGGGATATCATGAAGGGACTTCGTGTGGGTTTGAAGGCTCGCTTGGTGGCTCCTGCCATGTATGCCGGTCTTAATCTTGAAAATGTCCGTCTGACAACAAGCGATGATAAATGGGAGATCCTTACTGAAGGTTATGCCAATGTCGCAGCGCAGGGCTTGAAAATATCGACTCCACAGGGCGAGAATGTGCCGGAGGCGGCATTTGATCTGAACCAATTCCTTAGTGGTGGAGCGATAGCGGGTCTCGGTTGTTCTTTCGACCTTGGATTTGAATATGTCCTTGAGGTGGGAAGCATTTTCGACGGTCTGTCGGTGTCTGCAGCCGTGACAGACCTTGGAATGGTCCGTTATAAACCGGGTGCGGTATCTTCATATTCTTCCAAGGGAAAGATAGAATGGGCAGGTTTGAGAGACGTTTCGATCGAGGGCGACCTTGATCTTGGTGGAATGGTATCGGATTTCATTGAAGATGCTCAGAATGGCCTTCTCAACTTGTCGGAGGAAGACATGAAATCAGGTCTTGTGAAATCTACAATGCCACGTGTCCATGTAGGAGCGGAGTTGCCTTTCCTTAAGAGGAAAATGAGCGTGGGCTTGCTCTATTCGATGAGAAAGAGTCACAGCTATGCGCGTAACGAGTTGACCTTGTCTTATAACCTTACTCCTTGCAAATGGTTTGCTCTGGGTCTCAACTATTCGTTCCTCAATACTGCGAAGACCATGGGATTCATCTTTGAGCTTACCCCTCGTGTAGGACCGGCACTGTATTTCGGCTGCGACTACATCCCTGTGGAGTTCGCTCGAATCGGTGGTGAGCAGAGTATGTACAGGATACCGACAGCTCTCAGGACTAACTTTAATTTCGGTCTTGCATTCCAGACAGGAGGAAAAACGACGAAAAAACCTAAAAACAAAAGATAAATTATGGGAAAGAAAGTACTTGTATCAGGTGGCGCCGGCTATATCGGCAGCCATGTAACCGTTGAACTTATTGCAGCAGGTTATGAAGTGGTTGTGGCAGACAACATGTCAAACTGCGACATGACAGGTTTCGAAGGTGTAAAGAAAATCACCGGAAGAGAGGACATTCCTTTCTACCAGATCGACTGCTGTGACTATGAATCAGTTGATAAGCTTTTCTCCGAGCATCAGATCGATGCTGTCATCCATTTTGCTGCATTCAAGGCAGTGGGTGAGTCTGTAGCTCAGCCTATCATGTACTATCGCAACAACCTCGTGTCATTCCTCAACATCCTTGAGGTAGCCAAGAATCACGGTGGTTGCAATGTCCTCTTCTCATCATCGGCGACTGTATACGGTGAGGCAGAGGTGCTTCCTGTAACTGAGCAGACTCCACGCCTCCCTGCAACTTCTCCTTACGGAAACACAAAGCAGATGTGCGAGGATATCATCCGTGACGTTGTAGCTGCGACAGAAGGAACAGACGGCGTCATCAAGGGTATCGCCCTCCGTTACTTCAACCCTATCGGAGCGCATCCTTCTGCACTCATCGGTGAGCTTCCACGTGGTGTTCCTAACAACCTCGTCCCATTCATCACTCAGACAGCTATCGGAAAGCGTGAGTGCCTCAGCATCTTCGGTAACGACTATCCTACAGCGGACGGTACATGCCTCCGCGACTACATCGATGTAGTTGACCTTGCAAAGGCTCACGTTGCTGCTGTGACAAGAATGGTTGAAGGCAAGATGAAGCAGGGCTACGAGATCTTCAACATCGGTACCGGCCGTCCGGTTTCAGTATATGAGCTCGTAAGCGCATTCGAGAAGGTGAACAACCTCAAGCTCAACTACAAGTATGTTGACCGCCGTCCTGGTGACGTCATGGCTATCTGGGCAGATACAACCCTCGCAAACGAAGAGCTCGGCTGGAAGGCAGAGCGCACAGTAGAGGAGACTCTCGCTTCCGCTTGGGCATGGGAATGCAACCTTGCAAAGAAATAGAAACAAAAAATCCTGACCGACCGGTCAGGATTTTTTGATTTGTTTTCAGCTTATTTTGAAACTACAGCGCTGAGCTTCTCGCAGAGAGTGTCGATCTTCTCGAACATCTCCTTTGTAAGAGCGGTGTAGTAGGCTTTCTTGTTACCCTCTGGGTGGTTAGCCTTGCACTTGAGCTCGTTGTAGAGATCAACTGCCTCATCTATAATCTGTGAGATCTCGTCAGCATCCTTGTGTGGGTTGAGCGCTACGAAAAGTGCGCAATCGTCGATGAACTCTCCAACGAAGAACTCAATGTCTTTCTTGAAAACTCTAAGATTCATAGTAAATACGTATTTAATGGTTTTGTTATAACAGTCGCAAAGGTAATAAAAATAATGACTAATTTTGCATTCTATGTCAGAAGAGTTTAAGAAATATGGTTTCCCTGACGGGAAAAGATACAGCTCCTTTGTCGGCTATTTCAAGCGCAAATACGGGGAGCGCCTTCAGAAGATTGTTCTGGATGCGGGATTCACATGCCCGAACCGCGACGGAAAGGTAGGTCGAGGAGGGTGTACCTATTGCGACAATGCGGCGTTTCACCCTTCATACAGCACAGCTGGAAAGAGCCTTTATCAGCAGATGGAGGAGGGCATTGAATTCCACAAGGTGAGATACCGTACGACAGAACATTATCTCGCGTATTTTCAGTCATTTTCAAATACTTACGCTCCGCTTGAGCGATTGAAGCAGCTTTACACCGAGGCTCTGTCACATCCGTCTGTAGTCGGCATTGTGGTAGGTACCCGTCCGGATTGCGTCGATGAGGAAAAACTCGATTATCTCGAGGAACTTGCGAAGGACCACGTGGTCATTGTGGAGTATGGCATCGAGTCATGCTACGATAAGACACTCGCCAGAATCAACAGAGGCCATGATTTCGAGACAGCGCGCAAGGCGGTGATGATGACTGCGGAGCGGGGCATCGATGTCGGTGCGCATTTCATTCTCGGTCTTCCGGGGGAGACGCGTGAGATGATGCTTGAGAGCTGCAGGCTCATAAATGAACTGCCGCTGAGATCCGCGAAATTCCATCAGCTCCAGATAGTGAAGGGTACCCGTATGGAAAAGGAATACGAGGAGTGTCCGCAGGACTTTGAACGCTTCACTCTTGATGAGTATCTGGACTTCTTCGCGGACATGCTGGAGAGGCTTCGCCCAAACCTGTATATCGAGCGTTTTGCAGGTGAAGTCCCTCCCCGTTTTGTCAACGAGACCCCTTGGGGTCTTATACGCAACGCCGAACTTCTCCGCCTTCTTGACAAACGTCTTGAGGAAAGAGACACTTGGCAGGGGCGTCTGATATAGAAAGAAAGTCGGAACAATAGGTTCGTATGTCCGAAAAAATGATTACATTTGCCAAATTTTAGACACATCATGATGCAGACTTTTACAAATTCTCACATTATCGAGGGCTTGACCTTCGACGACGTATTGCTGATTCCTGCACATTCTGAGGTTCTTCCAAGAAGTGTGGACGTATCAACAAAATTCACCAGAGACATCACTCTCCAGACTCCTATCGTATCCGCTGCAATGGACACAGTGACTGAGGCAGAGCTTGCTATCGCAATGGCTCGTGCCGGTGGTATCGGTGTGATCCACAAGAACATGACTATCGAGGAGCAGATGAACCAGGTTCGTCGCGTGAAGAGAGCGGAGAATGGTATGATCTACGATCCTGTGACCATTCATCCTGATGCAACAGTAGGTCAGGTGCTCGGAATGATGGCTCAGCATCATATCGGAGGTATTCCTGTTGTCGATGACAACGGCTACCTCGTAGGTATCGTGACAAACCGCGATCTCCGTTTCCAGAGAGATCCTAAGATGCCTGTGTCTGAGATCATGACAAAGGAGAATCTTGTGACAGCGCAGAAGGGTATCAGCCTTCCTGACGCAACAGATATCCTTCGCCAGTACAAGATCGAGAAACTTCCTGTAGTAGATGCAGACGGAAAGCTCGTAGGTCTTATCACTTACAAGGACCTTATGAAGATCAAGGACAATCCTATCGCTTCAAAGGACAGCAAGGGTCGTCTTCTTGTAGCAGCCGCTGTAGGCGTTAACTCCGAGACTATCGAGCGCATCGAGATGCTTGTAAGCGCAGGTGCGGACGCTGTTGTAGTCGATACAGCTCACGGCCATTCACAGGGCGTTCTCAACGTAATCAAGAGCGCATGCCAGGCTCTTCCTGATGTCCAGATCGTTGCGGGTAACGTTGCTACTGCAGAGGGTGCAAAGGCACTTGCTGATGCAGGTGTAAGCGCTGTAAAGGTGGGTATCGGACCAGGATCGATCTGTACAACACGTGTAATCGCCGGTGTGGGTATGCCGCAGCTTTCTGCTGTAATGATGGCTTCTGAGGCTCTCAAGGGCACAGGCGTTCCTGTAATCGCTGACGGTGGTATCCGTTACTCAGGTGACGTTGTAAAGGCTCTTGCAGCAGGTGCAAGCACAATCATGGCAGGTTCACTCTTCGCAGGTGTCGAGGAGTCGCCAGGTGAGACAATCATCCTTAACGGACGTAAGTATAAATCATACCGTGGTATGGGATCTCTCGAGGCTATGCAGCAGGGCTCGAAGGACCGTTACTTCCAGGATATGGAGGCAGACATCAAGAAGCTCGTTCCAGAGGGAATCGTTGCTCAGGTGCCTTATAAGGGAACTCTCAACGAGGTTGTATATCAGCTCGTAGGCGGTCTCCGTGCAGGTATGGGTTACTGCGGAGCAGGCAACATCGAGAAACTCCGTGAGGCCAAGTTCGTCCGCATTACCAATGCCGGTTATCTTGAGGGACATCCACACGATGTGACCATCACTCGTGAGGCTCCGAACTACTCGAGATAATGTCTAAAAGTCTGAACATAGCAATAATGATATTGGTCGTCCTGCCGGCGTTAAGCTCGTGCAGGGCGATTTCATCCTTTTTGAGCAATGATGAGGTCGTGGCTCAGGTAGGACAGGACAAGCTTTACAGGAGCGACATCGACAAGGTTATCCCGAAGGGCATTTCGGCGGAAGACAGTACGCGTCTGGCAGGAATGTACATCAATTCGTGGGCATCGGATCATGTCTATCTCACTATTGCGGAAGAGCAGTTGTCGAAGGCTGAAAAGGATGTGACCAAGGAACTTGAGGACTACCGCAAGTCCCTGTTGAAATACCGCTATGAGCAGCTTTATGTCAATGAAAGACTTGACACTTCTGTAACACAGGAGAACATAGAAGAATACTATCTTGCCCATCAGGACAAGTTTGTGCTCGAAAGACCGATTGTCAAGGCCAGATATCTCAATATCGACAAGGAGTCTCCGAGCTTGAAGCCGATCAGGAAAAGGATGTCCTCATCGGATGTGAACGACCTGGTCGAGGCCGATAGTCTTGCTTTCTCTTCTGCACTTAAATTCACGACGTGGGAGGACAGATGGATAGATGTGTCTGTGTTGGCGAGAGAATACGCGTCGGATTACCAGCAGCTGCTGGCAAAAATGAACAAGGGTTGGATTGAGAGCGTGGATACAGTGGGCTATATGAAACTGACTTATGTGTCGGAAATCATGGCCAAAGGGCAGGTTGCTCCGGTGGAGTACTGCTCGGAAAACATACGGGATATTATAATCAGCGCAAGAAAGCAGAATCTGATTCTGAATCTGGAACAGGATTTGCTTGAGGATGCGCGCGAAAACGGAAAATTTGTAATTTATTAGATATGAAGAGTTTCAACCATAAGATGATTCTTGTGGCTGCAGTGGTATTTGTGCTGTCGGCCATGTCAGCTTCGGCTCAGAGATATCAGAATGGACTGATTGATAAGACAATCGCTGTTATCGGTAACGAGGTTGTCAATCTGTCTGATCTCGAAGAAGAGGTAAAGATGATGGCGGCATACGGCATGATGTCGGACAAGAGCGGCAGATGCGATGTCCTTGAGCAGATGATGGTGTCAAAGCTTTTCCTCATGCAGGCAAGAGTTGACTCTATCGAAGTGAATATGGATATGGTGGAAGGTGAGTTGCAGAATCGTATTGACAACGTGAGGACTCAGCTCGGCGGAGATGATGGAGTAGCCGAATATTTCGGAAAGCCTATCCACAAGCTTCGTCAGGAGTGGAGATCGGCTATCACAGACCAGACTCTCACTCAGCAGATGCAGCAGGAGATTGCCAAGAAGGTGCCTGAACTGACTCCATATGACGTCCAGTGCTACATGGACGAGACAGCTCAGGAAGATCTTCCTATGGTGCCTATGAAATATCAGTTGAGCCAGATCTGTATCTATCCTGACCGTGAGGCTGCGAAGATCGCAGTAAAGGAGCGTCTTCTCGCGATCCGCGAGCGTATTCTTAACGGTGAGAAGTTCGCTACGCTTGCACGTATCTATTCTCAGGATCCCGGCAGTGCAAGAAAGGGCGGTGAACTCGGTATGGCGTCAAAGTCAATCTTCTGGCCGGCTTTCTCTGATGCGGCAATGGCTCTCAAGCAGGGTGTAGTGTCTCAGATCGTCGAGACTCCGGACGGATTCCACATCATCGAGGTGCTTGACAAGAAGGGTGACATGTTCAATGCCCGTCACATCCTCCTTAAGCCTGAATATACTGTCGAGGATCAGGAGAAGGCATTCAAGACTCTCGACAGCCTGAAGACAGAGATCGGAAACGGTGCCGTGACATTCGAACTTGCTGCAAAATTCTATTCTGAGGATCCTGCAACAAGAACAAACGGCGGTCAGATGGCAGATCCGGCCACTGGTTCGTCATACTTCGAAATCGACCAGCTCAAACCTCAGGATTATGCCGCTGTAAAGGATCTCGCTGTAGGAGAAATCTCTGATCCTGTAGAGTCGCTTGACAACGAAGGAAGAGACGGATATACAGTATACAAGATCATCCAGGTGGACAAGATCATTCCTGCTCATTCCGCTTCTTTCCAGAATGACTATAATCTTCTCCTTGATCAGGCTAAGCAGAAGAAGTCAATGGAAGCAATTGACGAATTCATCAAATCCAAGATCAAATCAACTTACATTATCATCGACCCGATGTTCAGCGAATGCGATTTCGAACGTGAGGGATGGGCGGAGAAGTTCCGTAAGTAATGCGAAGATTCCTGATTACCATAATAAGTCTGGCAGCGTCGCTGCTTCCTGTCTTGGCTCAAAAAACTGAGAGTCAGGACAGTCTTGTTGTGCTTATCAGCTCCAAATCCGCGCAGATGGTGGATGTGGAAGGCGCGAGCTACAGAAAGGTTGTCGGTCCGGCGCGTTTCCTCCATAATGATACATATCTCCTTTGCGATACCGCATATTGGAACGTTGAGACAAAGGTCATCGATGCATGGGGAAATGTGAGCATTCTTCAGGAAGAGACAGTCCTGACCAGTGACAAGCTTACATATCTCATCGATGAGGACCTTGCGCAGTTCAGAGGCTCTGTCGTGAAGCTTATCGACAAGGATCACAATACCCTCAAGACAAGACATCTTGACTACAATACCAAGGACTCTCTGGCCATATTCAAGAACGGTGCTTCAATGCGCGACAAGGACGGCCAGATCATCGAGAGCCGTGACGGTACATATGATTCCAAGATCAAGAAGTTCACATTTGTAGAGGATGTGAACATGTTCACCGACTCGATATTCGTTAAGACAGACCATCTTGTCTATGAGTCAGACCTGAACCTCGCAACCTTCGGTTCAGCAACTGATGTATGGCAGAAGGACAATATGCTTTCTTCCAACCGAGGATGGTATGACAGAAGCGTGGAGGTGTTCTTCTTTGCTGATGCGGTTCATGTGATGTCGCAGGATCAGGAGGGATGGTGCGACAGTCTCTATTTCTACAGAAATACTTCTGACGTCGAAATGCTTGGAAATGCCCAGGTTACAGACACTACCAGAAACGTATATGCCCTTGCCGGAAGACTCCATTATATGGATTCTCTGTCAAAGGTGACTCTCACCCGCAGTCCTGCTGTAATTTCACAGATTGAGGAGCAGGACGGTTCGATCGATACAGTGTATCTCGGCGCGGATAAGCTAGTCTATATGACAATCCCGATGTTCAAGGTGGATTCCTTGGCTGTGGTTGCGGCAGAAAAGCGTCTGAAGGATCTGGATGTGGATCCGGTGGGAGAATATCGCAAGAAGGCGGCTGTCGAGGCGGCGAAGGCGATGGATGCGGCCATGGAGAACGATCCTAATCTTGCGGCGATGAAGGCTGCGCAGGAGAGAAAGAGAGCAGCCGAGATGAAGGCTCGTGCCGATTCTATTGCAAAGGCTGCCGCTCCGGTGTTCCCGGATTCCCTTGCATTGTCCGACTCTCTCTCTCTGCCTGATTCTTTGGCATTGTCTGATTCGCTGATGGTTGCGGATTCTCTTGCTTTGGCGGATACCCTTGTGGATGCTCCGCCTGTGGACAGTACCGGAATCGGTTTCCTGGAGGCGTTGAGGAATGTGAGACTCTATAAGAAGAATATGCAGTTTACCTGCGATTCGCTCCTTTATTCGGATCTGGATTCGTTGGCCCGCATGTTCAAGGAACCGCTTATCTGGCAGGAGGGCGTGCGTCAGTATGCTGCGGACAGCGTTACATTGGTGGTAGATGGAGGTTCGATGGATAAGGCGAGTCTGATGTCCAATGCATTCATTACAATAGAACAGGATACAACACATTATAATCAGATCAAGGGAACCGAGATGCTGGCCTTTTTCGATGAAAAGGGCGGTCTGTCAAGGTTCGATGTGCTCGGAGGTGCGTCGGCTCTATTCTACCTGGAGGAGAACGGCGTGTTGGCAACAGTGAACAAGACCGAGTCCAAGATGCTTTCAGCAACCTTCGATGAAGGTCAGTTGCAGAGGATCTATTACTACGATAAGCCAAAGAACGATGGCTATCCTAAGGTTCAGCTTACTCAGGACGAAAGAAGTCTCAAGGGTTTCAGCTGGTATCCTGAACGCAGACCTGCAGACAGAAACGCGGTGACAAGCCTGCCGCTTCGCCCGAGTCAGAGAAAACAATATGAGCGTCGTCCACATGCGAGATTCAGACAGACTGATATCTATTTCCCTGGTTATATTGCTGATATCAACAGACAGATAGTCGTACGAGATTCGCTGAAGCGTATCAGGGCGGCAGAGAAGCAGGCAGCAGATAGGTATGCTGCAGAAAAGGCCCGCCTTGATTCAATCGCTCTTGCAGATTCGTTGTTCAGGGTGGATTCGTTGATGAAGGTGGATTCTCTTGCCCGATTGGATTCGTTGAAACTTGCGCAGCGTGCAGATTCGCTGGCTGTGGCTGATTCGTTGAAGGCGGTGAAGGACTCTTTGGCGAAGGTGAAACCTGTTGTCGAGGAAAAAGTCCTTACTCCGGAAGAGCAGAAGGCTGCAGAAAAGGCTGCTGCAAAGGCGGCAAAGGAGAAGAAGAAGGCCGAGGCAAAGGCGGCAAGAGCGGCTGCCAGGAAGAAACGACAGGAAGAGAGGGAAAAGCGTTGGGCGGAGCTGGATCAACGTGATGAGGATAAGGCCAAGGCTAAGGAGGAAAAGCAGAAGGAGAAGGAACGAGAGAAGAAACGCAAGGCCCTGAGGGCTGCAGCTGAAGAGGCTGAAAAGGAAGCCAAGGCGCTGGAAACGTACATAGAGAAGTTCCAGAAAAAGAAGGAACGCAAAGCTGAGTAATACAGAAAGAGTGTGGCTGTTGAGCCACACTCTTTGTTTTTTATGCTTCAGCGAAAAGCTGGATGATGTTCAGGATTACCTTGCTGGCCTTTTCCATGCTTTCAAGTGGAACATATTCCATCTTGCCGTGGAAGTTGTGTCCGCCTGCAAAGATGTTCGGGCAAGGGAGACCCATGAATGAGAGGTTCGCTCCGTCTGTACCGCCGCGGATAGGTTTGATGTTAGGTGTGATGCCTTCCATCTCCATTGCCTTCATCGCCTTCTCTATGATGTGGTAGTGAGGTTCCACCTGCTTGCGCATATTGTAGTATTGGTGCTTCATGTCGAGAAGGGCTGTTCCCTCTCCATATTTCTCATTGATTGCTGCAACGCATTTCTCCATGTAAGCCTTTTTCTGCTCATAGAGATCCATGTCGTGGTCGCGGATGATATATGAGAATGTTGCTGTCTCTACTTCGCCCTTGAAGCTGATGAGGTGGTAGAATCCTTCATATCCCTCTGTGTATTCAGGACGCTGGTCTGCAGGAAGCATGGCATTAAGCTCCATTCCGATGTGGATGGCATTCTTCATCTTACCCTTGGCTGTGCCCGGGTGAACGTTGAGGCCCTGGATTGTGATGGTCGCACCGGCCGCGTTGAAGTTCTCGTATTCAAGCTCGCCGATCTGACCGCCGTCAAGTGTGTATGCATACTTCGCTCCGAATTTCTCCACATCGAATTTCACCACGCCGCGTCCGATTTCTTCGTCAGGTGTGAATCCGATCTTTATGTCACCATGCTTGAACTCAGGATGCCCTACGATGTACTGTACGGCGTTCATGATTTCTGCGATACCTGCCTTGTCATCCGCTCCGAGGAGTGTCGTGCCGTCGGTGGTGATCAATGTCTGTCCTTTATACATGAGCATTTCCGGGAATTCGCTTGGCTTGAGGCTGAGGCCCGGTACGCCCTTAAGGGCTATTTCTCCGCCGTCATAATTCTCGATGATCTGGGGCTTCACGTTGTCTCCCGGTGCGTCAGGTGCGGTGTCCGCATGGGCGATGAATCCCACTGCCGGTACATCCTTTCCGCAGTTCGACGGAATGCTTGCCATTACATATCCGTATTCATCCAATGTCGCCTCTACTCCCATTGCTAGAAGTTCGTCGCGGAGCATTGCAAGAAGGTCGAGCTCCTTTGCGGCACTTGGCTGCGACTCCGATTCCGGGTCCGATTTAGTGTCAACGGACACGTATCTCAAAAATCTGTCTAAAATCTTTTCCATGTTATAGTGTCAATGTTATAATATCAATAAACTTAATCCCATAATAGCCATTCCTGATATGACACCGGCAATGGCGATGTGATGTTTGCCGTATTTCTCGGCCGTAGGCAGGAGTTCGTCAAGGGAGATGTAGATCATGATTCCTGCAACTGCTGCCAGAATGAGCGGAAAAACTGCTCCGTCTCCTGTGAGTTCCACTCCGAAAATGGCTATGACCGCCATGCACAGCACTGCTCCGATAAGCTCGCTGAATCCGGAAAGGGTGGCGTAAAGCAGTGCCTTGCCTTTACTATGTGTCGCATAATATATAGGTATTGCGACTGCAATGCCTTCCGGAATATTGTGGATGGCGATGGCGAAGGTGATGCCTGCTCCCATTTCCGGGTCGTTGAGTGCGCCGATGAAGGTCGCTATTCCCTCCGGAAAGTTATGGATGGCGATTGCAAGTGCCGACATCAGACCGAGCCTGTGGAGGGCTTTCGCATTTGATGTGTTTGACAGAACACCTACAGCAGGGGTAAGCTCTTCAAGCGACAATCCTGATGCCTCATGCGGATTTTCATATTCAGGCACAAGGAAGTCGATGAGCATTATTATTCCCATTCCTGCAAAGAAGGCAAGCAATACGAACAGTTTGCCGTGAGCCAGACCGCTTGACAGTATTTCTGCCTGTGATTCCGGGAACAATTCCGCCAGGGATATGAATATCATCACTCCTGCGCTGAGTCCCAATGCGGCTGCAAGGAAATTGCTGCTCACCTTTTTCTTGAAGAGTACGAGGGCACCGCCGATGCCGGTGGCGGCACCTGCGATCAGTGTCAGGAGTAATGCTGTTAGAATTCCGTTCATCTTTTACTTTTTAGTGCGCATTGCTGCGATAGCCATATATATGATGATGGCTGCATAAGGGATGATGGCGATAGGCTCTGTCCAAGGAGATGGCTCCATGAACATGTCCACCTCTGCAAATCGGAGGATTGCGCTGACTACTCCCATCAATGCACCACCTGCGATGAAGCCGGAAGCAATCAGTGTGCCCTTCTCCATTCGTGCCTCATTGAGCTCCTTGTCCTTGCTGCGGGTGCTTACATACCATGAGATTGCACCGCCGATTAGCATAGGCATGTTGAGGTCGATAGGAATGAACATACCGAGGGCGAAAGGAAGTGCAGGGACCTTGAAGAATGTAAGGACGAGAGCGATTACCGCACCGATTCCATAAAGAAGCCAAGGTGCGCTTCCGCCGTTCATCATAGGCTCGATCACGGCTGCCATGGCATTTGCCTGCGGAGCAACAAGTGCGCCTTCGCCTGTAAATCCGTATGTCTTGTTGAGCACGAGCATTACGCCACCTACTGTTGCGGCGGCAACGAGAGTTCCGAGGAACTTCCAGCTTTCCTGTTTCTTCGGTGTGCTTCCGATCCAATATCCGATCTTGAGGTCAGTGATGAATGCACCTGCTACAGAAAGCGCTGTACATACGACGCCACCGATGATCAGCGCGGCTGTCATACCTGCTGTTCCGTTCAATCCCACCGCTACCATGACGAGTGAAGCGAGGATAAGCGTCATAAGTGTCATTCCGCTCACTGGGTTCGAACCTACGATTGCGATTGCATTTGCTGCCACTGTTGTGAAAAGGAATGCAATGATGCCGACGATGAGGACGCCGACAACGGCATGCCAGATGTTGTCCACAACTCCAAGGGCGAAGAATCCGAATACAACGGCAAGAGTAATCACGATACCGATTACGACAATCTTCATTGAGATGTCTCTCTGCGTTCTGATCACCTCAGCCTCTGCTCCTGACTTCTTCTTGCTGAATTCGCTTGCCGCAAGGCCGAGAGCGGACTTGATTACTCCGAAAGACTTGACGATGCCGACAATACCAGCTGTTGCAATACCTCCGATACCGATGTGTCTTGCGTAGTCCTTGAAGATCTGGTCAGCCGACATTTCTCCGATAGTCTGTGTAATGCCTGTATTCATCAGATCGATTACCTGACCGCCCCAGATGAGGTTCATGAGAGGAATGATCACAAGCCATACAAGGAAACTACCGCAGCAGATGATGAATGCGTATTTGAGACCCACGATATAACCGAGACCAAGGACGGCTGCTCCTGTATTGACTTTCAAAAGGACCTTCGCCTTGTCGGCAACGACAGCTCCCCATTTGAAGCATGTTGTAGAGAGAGTCTCTCCCCATACTCCGAATGTCGAGATGATGAAATCGTAGAGGCCGCCGATGAGTCCGCTGATAAGGAGAGTCTTCGCGCCTTTTCCGCCGCTTTCTCCGCTAACGAGAACCTGTGTTGTGGCTGTAGCCTCAGGGAACGGATACTTTCCGTGCTGCTCCTTCACGAAATATTTTCTGAATGGAATGAGGAAAAGGATTCCGAGGATGCCTCCCAGGAGTGATGAGAAGAATACCTTTGTGAAGTTCACTGTGAGCTCGGGATATTTGTCCTGAAGGATGAAAAGTGCAGGCAGGGTGAAGATCGCTCCTGCCACGATTGCTCCTGAACATGATCCGATGGACTGGATCATTACATTTTCTCCGAGGGCGTTCTTTCTCTTGAGTCCGCTTGAAAGACCTACTGCGATAATGGCAATAGGAATCGCAGCTTCGAATACCTGGCCTACCTTAAGGCCGAGATATGCTGCGGCTGCGGAGAAAATAACAGTCATTACTATACCGAGGATTACTGACCAAGGTGTGACTTCCGGATAGTTTTTCTTCGGAGACAGCAACGGCTGGTACTCCTCGCCGGGCTTCAATTCCCTATGGGCGTTCTCCGGCAGCTGGGTGATTTTTTCTTCCATATATATAATAAGTATTGTTTCATAGTCGGGAATGTTCCCGTTCTTGTGCAAAAATAACAATACTTCTCCAATAATATATATATGGTTTGGAGCTTTTGCGTTGGATTTTCGCAGGATCTTGTAGGGATTTGAAGGGTGTCTGGCTAGGCCTTTATAAGGCAAATATGAAAAAGGTCTGAAAATAGATGAAAAATAGTGAAAAATTTTTTCCAGGGTTAAAGTCCCGAGAATCAGTGTGTTAAGCGGTATTGCCTAAAAAATCGTCGAAAAAAGATGAAAAAAAGTTGCAGAAAAATTTGCAGGTTAAGAAAAAAGTCGTACCTTTGCAACCCGTTTGAGAAATAACGGTAAGTTCATTGACAAGTTTGAGAAAAGATAACGAGGTAAAGTTAGAAGATGAAATTTATTAGTCTGTAACGAAGTAATTTAAGATAGAGAGTCTATCGTATTTGTTGTGGACTGCAATTTCAAGGCAACGAGTAAATGAGAACAAGTGTAAAAACAACAAGTTCTTGTGATTCAAATCGAAAAGAAAACAGAGAGAAGGTTACAAGAGCGGACGGTGGATGCCTTGGCTTCTAGAGGCGACGAAGGACGTGGTAAGCTGCGATAAGCACCGGGGAACTGCAAACAGGTATTGATCCGGT